>DGRR01000131.1:0-4128 GCA_002389995.1 Ruminococcus sp. UBA4383
TTGCTATGGACGCTGCAAGATGTGCCAAGAGACTCGGTGCAGATGTTACTATCGTTTACAGACGTACAGAAAAGGAACTCCCCGCAAGAGCAGAAGAAGTTGAACACGCTAAGGAGGAGGGAATTGTATTCAAATTCCTTACCAATCCCACAGAGATAACTTCAACCGATAAAGGCTGGGTAAAGGGCATTATATGCCAGCAGATGAAACTCTCCGAACCAGATGCATCAGGCAGGGCAAAGCCCGTACCGATTGAAGGCGCATTTTCCGAGATAGAGGCTGACTGCGTTATCATGTCAATAGGAACTTCTCCGAATCCGCTTATCAAATCCACAACAGAGGGACTTGATACTCAGAAATGGGGCGGAATTATCGCAGATGACAACGGTCTTACTTCAAAAACAGGCGTATATGCAGGCGGTGATGCCGTAACAGGTGCGGCTACCGTTATACTCGCTATGGGAGCAGGCAAAAAGGCTGCCGCTGCTATGGACGAATATATGCAGAATAAGTAAAGTAAATCCCGAAAGCAATATTGATGCTTTCGGGATTTTATTATTCTTTGCTTATTACTTTTTTCTGCCATGATTTTTTATTGCATTCAGGGCATTTCATATAGCGTGTTCTGCCGAAGTGCATAGCCATATTCACGCTTCCGAAAGTCGGAATATATCTGTGACCGCATTTTGCACATACATAATAGCCTGCCGTCTGTTCAATTCTTATTGCAAATGCCATTGCAACAAGAAACTGTACAAATCCTATGGCTATGAGTAAAAATTTTACACTGTCCTGCATCTGAATCAGGGCTGCTACGATTACCATTGTAAACAAAAATGCTGTTGACAGTAAACCGATAACAATTTCGATTGTGAGCAGTCTTTTGTCTGCCTCTTCTTTTTGCCTGATAACTTCAATCAGGTTTTTTTCTGTTTTTTCGTTATAGTTCTCCATAGAAACTACCTCCCCGCTTAATAGGTCATTGACTGTGATTCTGAGATAACCGCACAACTGAAGCATAATGGAAGCATCAGGCAAAGATTTTCCTGTTTCCCATTTTGAGACTGCACGGTCAGTAATGCCGAGCTTTTCAGCAAGCTGTACCTGAGTCAATTTCTGTTCTTTTCTTTTGGCGGCTATGAATCTTCCGATTTTGATTTGGTCCATAGTGTTCCTCCTTTCACTTTCATTATAGCACTGTTTATCTCACAAATCAACAAACCTACGGTTGAAAAGCGGTGACTCAACCGTTGGTAGAGTGCGTAAAACAGGGAAAAATCAGAAATATGTCAGGGCTGTTCAATAAACAGGATTCTGCCGCTTGTATCGCCTTTGATTTCTTCAATCTGCATATTTCCGTCATCATCAACATAGTTTGAGTAGCCCTCATTGCTTGATATGCTTGTGATGTAAGTTTTTCCTGATTCATTGTCGAGGGCAGGCATATTGATATTAGTACCGAGGAAAAAAGCCTGACCTTTTTCAGGGATAAGATAATATTGAGCAGTATCACCATATATTATGAGATTTTCCCCGCAGGGATAAATTCCTGAGCCGTAGCCTGTCAAATCGAGGATATATCTTTCCATTGTACTGAAATCGTAGATATAAATTTTATCCTTGCTGTAAGACTGATAATAGTCGCTGTGGGAAATAATTATTCTGTTTTCAGATGCACATGAAACATCTCCGTGAATCTGTGTGGAGAGGGTGTAGTTATCGGCATTTACCGTTATATTTTTTGAATCGTCTTTGGTATAGGTTACGAAACCGTTTCCGCAGGGGACGGGAATTTCATTGACTGCGCCCGAAAATACGGTATCAATTTTATTTGTCTGAGTATTGTATTCCGAGAGGATATAGCTTGCATCGCTGTTATTTGCGCCTGAAAATTCTGCATCTTTGATTATAAAGCCGTTTTCGCTTTCGGAAAAGTAATAATCATCATACGGTTCTTTTGAGATTGTTATAATTTTTTTGTTTTTCTCATCAAGACGGCAAAGTTCACATTCACGCTTTTCGCCTGAATCGCCGTAATCCCAGCCGTGACTTGTAAGTTTCATATCATCTGTATAAGCCTTTTCGGTTATGAAAAACAGTCCGTCACTGTAATGCAGGCGGTTTATATTCATGCCGTAGTCAGTACCCGAATAATTATAGATTTCCTCAGTTATTTCCGTATCGAAATTATAGCTGTATATGGATATGTCATGTGAGAAATAATGACAGAAATCGTCATGTGAAACGGTGAAATACATCATATTTCCATTGATACAGAACCATTCAGCCCTTCCTGTCGAGCCTGTTTCGCACATTTTTCTGATATATTCAGAATCCTGTTCATAGTCCTGATTTATATAGTAATACGGGATAAATTTCTCATAAAATTCCTCACCCTTGCAGGGAGAAACACGCCTGCCGAAGTTGAAATATACTTCTTTTTCATATGTATTTACAGGAGGCTGACCCTGTGAGCGGTTTATTATTATATTTATATCCTTGAAATCGCTGTCGGTATATTCACGGAAAGAATTATCCTGCTGAATATCCTCCTGAATTTCGGGATTTTCGGATATATCTTCTGTTTTTTTCTCCTGACATGAAACGCATGACAAAACCGAAAGCATTAAAGAAAATGCCAAAATATATTTTTTCATAGTAACCTCTTTTCTGAATGGGAAATTTTCCCAAGCCCACTTTTTATTTTAATTCAAAATGATAGACTTTAAAGTCATTGTTTTCATCAATTCTTTTTCCGTACTGGTCATATGTATGGACAGGTCTTTCCATAAAGCAGAAATTATCGCTTATGTTGTCCACATTTCCGCTGTTGGTTTCGGCGAGCCTGAAAACATTTCCGCTTTCGGGAATAATATAATTTACAGGGGATTTATTACCCTCCCAGCTTCCGTATGAAGTGGATACAAGACCGTTTCCGACCTGTACGAAATTTCTTCCGAAACCGTCAAGCTTGCTGACAAGACATTCCATTTTATTGAAATCGTATGTATACATCATGTAATTACTGGTATATGCGAGAGCCTCGTTTGTTATCACGACAGCTTTATCCTTCCAAAGAGCATTATACACTATTTTCTTATGATTTGCAAGCATATTCACTTCATCTGTGATAAAATTTACAGTACCGTTTTTATCGTCCTGAATAATTCTGCCTGTTGAGCCGTCATCGAAAAATATTTTCATATCATTTGTGAAGCTGTCACTTTCGGAAATAACCTGAGTTTCGCCTGTGGAAAGGTCATATTCTGTAATTTTAACGCCTGTTTCCGAGATATCCCTGATTTCATCGCCGTTCGTAAGGAATGTTCCGAGCATGATTCCTTCCTTGTCTATGTGGTATACATAGTCATAATCGCCCGATAGGACTTCTGATTCTTTGCCTGTTTTGGTATCGACCTGTATGATATGCATTATTGTATCTGTTGTCTGGTTTTCGTGATTGTTTAACGTTTCGTAATCGCAGTATATAAGCATATCATCAACGCAGTAAAGCGAGCCGTAGTTATAATTTGTTTCTTCAAGACCTTCTTTTGAAGAAAGTTCACGGAGTTTGCCTGTATCATAATCATAGGCAAAAAGAGAAGAACAGTGACGATGACAGTAGTCATCAAAATCAACTTCAAAAAATGCAGAATCATTGTTTGATGTATAGGACATTATTTCGCCTGATGAGGGAGTTTCGCAGATTTTGTCGTACTGTTCAAGAAGTTCTTTTTGAAGTTCAGGGTCATCATAGTGTATTTGCTGATACTGTTCACGGACATTTTCGGCTTTGCAGGGGGACATTTTCTGACCGAAATCAAGACCCGAAAAAGATTCTTCCCTGACTTCAATCGGACATTCTGCCTGAGAATAGCGGAGATTCAGATTTATTACTGAAAAATCCCTTTCAGTGAGTTCACGGACAGAAATTTCAGTGACAGTTTCTTCAACGGCATTTTCCGAGGTATCTTTATTTTTTTCCTGACATGAAACGCAGGACAAAGCAATAAGTAAAGCCAAAATATATTTTTTCATAAAATCCTCCTATTTAAAATCGTCAATTTTCGCCATTTAAGCCTTGACATTTCGTTCACTGCGCTTTGCTTCGTTCACTCTCATGTCAAG
>DGRR01000131.1:4268-8192 GCA_002389995.1 Ruminococcus sp. UBA4383
AGAAAAGACGATATTTTTTATGTTAAAATAAAAAATTTTCAAGAGCTTTGTCAACTGCCTGAGTATTATAGCCAACTATTGAAGTATCGCCTATGACAGTGACAGGTATTCCACGCTGTCCTGTGAGTTCAAAGGCTTTTTTAGCATTTTCGGGTTCAGCCGCATCTATTGAGCGGTAGTCCACGCCTTTTGAGTTGAGGTAATCTTTCATTTTTCTGCTCCATATGCAGTAATCAGATGAATAAATTTCGACCACAGTATCACTTCCTTTATTTTGATAAATATATTATTTCCTGAAAAAATGGTTTTATCCGCCTTGACAAAAATGATAAAATATTATATACTTCAATAGATAAATTTTTTAAAACACGAGGAAAATTTGCGCTCTTGCCATGAGAGTGAACGGAACGAAGTGAAGTGAACGAAATGGCAAGGCATAAAAGCGCAAATTTGACGATTTCAAATGAATTTGCGCTCTTGCCATGAGAGTGAACGGAACGAAGTGAAGTGAACGAAATGGCAAGGCATAAAAGCGCAAATCCCCCAAGGGGACTTCCTTTGGGCGTTTGACGATTTCAAATAAGGAGGATTTTATGAAGAAAGAATTTCTTGAAGCAGGAAAAATAGTTACTACTCACGGTATAAAAGGCGAGGTGAAAATAATGCCGTATACCGATACCCCCGAACTTCTCAGCGAATTTGACAGACTTTTTATCGGTAAGGATAAAAAAGAACTGATTATAGAGCGTGCAAGGGTTTTCAAAAATATGGTAATCGCTAAGATTCAGGGCGTTGATACCCCCGAAGATGCCGAAAAATACCGCAATAAAATACTGTTCATGCACCGTGATGACCTTGAACTCGATGAAAATACATACTTTATACAGGATTTAATCGGAATGGAAGTAAAAGATGCTGATACAGGCGTTTTATACGGAAAAATAAAGGACGTAATGCAGACAGGCGCAAATGATGTCTATGTAATCGAGGGCGAAAAGGAATACCTTATTCCTGCAATTCCCGATGTTGTGATAAATACGGACGTTGACGGGAATTTAATGCTTATCCGTCCATTGGAGGGGCTTTTCAGATGAGAATAGAAATAATGACGCTTTTCCCTGAAATGTGCGAGGCTGTGCTTGGGGGCAGTATCATAGGCAGGGCGAGAAAGGCAGGACTGATTGAAATAAACTGCCGTCAGATAAGAAATTATGCCTACAACAAACATAACCGTGTAGATGATACCCCTTACGGCGGCGGAATGGGAATGGTTATGCAGTGCGAACCTATTTACAGGTGCTACGAGGCAGTATGTGACGAAATGGGTACTAAACCGCATACAATATATATGTCTCCGAAAGGAAAAATCTTTACGCAGGAAAAAGCCATTGAACTTTCAAAGCTCGAAAATATAGCTATTCTCTGCGGTCACTATGAGGGAGTGGACCAGAGAATAATTGATAAAATAGTTGATGAGGAAATTTCCGCAGGAGATTATGTTCTTACAGGGGGCGAACTGCCTGCGATGATTGTTACAGATGCCGTTGCAAGAATGTGCGAGGGAGTGCTTTCCGACAATGTGTGCTTTATGGAGGAAAGTATTTACAGCGGTCTGCTTGAATATCCGCATTACACAAGACCTGAAATATGGGAGGGCGAAAGAGTGCCTGAAATTCTTCTTTCGGGTCATCACGAAAATATCCGGAAATGGCGCAGGGAAAAAAGCCTTGAAATTACTGCCGTGCGCCGTCCTGAAATGTATGAGAAATACATTTTACAGCACCCTGAAAAATTAATAAAAAATAAAAAATGAATAAATTGTTAATTGGTAAACAAAATTCTTAATAAATATCGAAAAAGATAGATTATTTTTTTAAATACATGATTAAAAAATACATTTTGTAAATTAATATGCAATATATACCTTATATATAAATGAAATAATGTATATTTTAAAAGCTTTGTCAACAAACTGTATATCTTTGCAAATTTTCTCCTCTTAGCAATATCAACATAATATTCTGTTGAAAATTATGTATCTTGAACAATGGCATTTAACAATTTTTCTTGTGATAATTAACAAGCAAAACGAAAAAAATACACCATACTTTAATGTAAATGTAGAAAATATTCAAAAGTGGGAAATTTAATAGAAAAATCCGTTGACTATCTTCATTTTTAGTTGTATAATAATAATCAGCAAAGAAACTTATTTGCATGACGGCAGATGTACTGCCGTAACTACAGAGATAGGAGAGTTGTATATGTTTGTCAGAGAAGTATTGGTTAAGAATCAGGTTGGACTTCACGCAAGACCCGCAACATTTTTCATTCAGAAGGCTAATGAGTTCAAATCATCTATCTGGATTGAAAAAGAAGAGCGCAGAGTAAATGCAAAGAGCCTTCTCGGTATTCTTTCACTCGGTATCGTAGGCGGAACTACTATCAAAGTTATCGCTGACGGTGCAGACGAAAGAGCTGCTGTTGATGCACTTATTGACCTTGTAGACAGCGGTTTCAGCGAAGAAAACAGATAAAAATCACTTAAATTCTCAGACCGCCGCTGCATTTTGTGCAGCAGCGGTTCTTTTTTAGTTTTCAAAATCCTTTATCATGTTTTCCGCAAATATTCCGTAGCCCCTTGTCGGGTCGGATACAAATACATGAGTTACTGCACCTATTATTTTATCATTCTGAATTATCGGACTTCCGCTCATACCCTGAATTATACCGCCTGTACGCTCAGTAAGTTCATTATCTGTTATGTGCAGTACCATATTTTTATTGTCATTGCTTCCGTAGTCAACTTTTTCAATTGATATGGAATATTTTTTCGGAGCTTCACCGCATACAGATGTATAAATATAAGCCTCTCCCTCAGTTATATCCTGACGATACGCAAGAGGGAATTTTTCTGCATCGGAACAGATATTTTCAAGGGATTTTTCGTTTAATATCCCATATACACCCGTATTTGTGTTGAAAGTCAGTTCACCATAGCTTTCGCCCGAAAAACGCCCGTGAATCTCCCCCGGAATACCTGCTGCGCCCTTTTTTGCATCGGTAATTTCAACAGGTACGGCTTCACCGCTGTGTACAGGAATAAGCCCCCCTGTATCAGTATCACATATAGGGTGTCCCAGACCTGCAAATTTCCCCGTTTCAGGGTCGATAAATGTCATAGTGCCTATTCCTGCAATACTGTCCCTTATCCACATACCACATTTTTTAACACCTGATTCGGAAACGGCAGGGGAGATATTTATATCATATTCTTCATCATCACGCTGTATGGTCAGCGTGATATTTTCGGAAGTGTTTACAATATCCTGAAACTGTTCATTTGAATCCACGGGGATATTATTCACGGATTTTATTATATCGCCCTTTTTTATGCCTGATTCATCGGCAGGACAGGATTTTATGCCGTTTTCGTCCTCGACTTCCCCAAGACCTGTGACAAGTACGCCTTCCATTAAGAGTTTGATACCGAAGGTATTTCCGCCCACGATAAGTGTCGGAATTTCCCTTTCATCTATTTCAATGTTTTTTACAGGGATAGCTCCGAAAAGCGAAACTGTTGCGTTTGTCTGTGAATCCTTTGTGCATACAAGGCTGGGATATGCGGCTATCTGAATGCTCTGCCCCTTGTCCGCCATAAGGTTTGAAGGGATTTTTTCGGAATAATATTCAGCCGCTGCGAATAATGTCAGCATTGATGCGGACAATATCAGTGCTGCCGTCTTTTTCAGACTTATTTTCATCTGCCTGCTCCTTTCAGTAAACATTATTGTTTATATTGATATTTTATCGCTTTGAAAGCATTTTACTATTGAAAAATATAAGCAGCAAATCCATTAACAGGAGTTTATTTATGGAAAAAAAAAGAAAAAATCACATAATTCTTAAAATAATAATGCTTGT
>DGRR01000024.1:0-364 GCA_002389995.1 Ruminococcus sp. UBA4383
TCTGTAACTATTGAGAGGAAAAGTCTTTCAACACCGAGAGAAGGTTCAATTACATAGGGGATATATTTCTCATTTGTTTCGGGGTCGAAGTATTCAAGGGATTTACCGCTTGTCTTTATATGCTGAGTGAGGTCATAATCGGTTCTGTCAGCAACGCCCCAGAGTTCACCCCAGCCGAACGGGAAAAGATATTCAAAATCGGTAGTAGCCTTTGAATAGAAGCAGAGTTCCTCCTTATCATGGTCACGCAGTCTGAGATTTTCTTCTTTAAGACCTATTGACATGAGGAAATTCTTGCAGTAGCTTCTCCAGTAGTCAAACCATTCGAGGTCAGTACCGGGTTTGCAGAAAAATTCAAGTTCCA
>DGRR01000024.1:410-8025 GCA_002389995.1 Ruminococcus sp. UBA4383
ATTCAAGTTCCATTTGTTCAAATTCACGCACACGGAATATAAAGTTTCCGGGGGTGATTTCGTTTCTGAAAGATTTGCCGACCTGAGCAACGCCGAAAGGAACTTTTTTTCTTGTAGTACGCTGGATATTTGCGAAGTTCACGAATATACCCTGAGCGGTTTCGGGACGGAGATAGAGTTCGCTCTTGCTGTCCTCGGTAACGCCCTGAAATGTTTTGAACATAAGGTTAAACTGCCTTATATCAGTGAAATTATGTTTTCCGCAGTTAGGGCAGGGGATATTTTTCTCTTTGATATAGTTCATCATCTGTTCATTTGACCAGCCTGCGGGGTTAGTGCCGTCAAAGTCCTCGATGAGATTATCAGCACGGTGACGGGTTTTACATTCCTTACAGTCCATGAGGGGGTCAGAGAATCCGCCTATATGACCTGATGCAACCCATGTCTGAGGATTCATGAGGATAGCCGAATCAAGACCGACATTGTATTTATTTTCCTGAACGAATTTTTTAAGCCAAGCCTTTTTGATATTGTTTTTAAGCTCAACGCCCAGAGGACCGTAATCCCATGTGTTGGCAAGACCGCCGTAAATTTCCGAGCCTGCATATACAAAGCCCTTTGACTTACAGAGTTCGACAATTTTGTCCATTACTTTTTCATTATTTTTAAGCATTTTCAAAACCTCTTTCGGAATTTTATGTTACTCTATAATTCTACATCATATTGCAGGAAATGTCAAGCATAATTTGATTCATAAATGAAAAGCGAACCCTTTTTGACGGGGTTCGCCTTTTTTTATCGTTTAATTATGAATTATGCGTTATGAATTATGCATTAATACATTCCGCCCATACCGCCTGCGGGCATAGGAGGAGCAGGATTTTCTTCCTTGATATCAGCAACGAGGCTTTCGGTAGTGAGAACCATAGCTGCAACAGATGCGGCATTCTGGAGCGCACTTCTTGTTACCTTAGTGGGGTCAACGATACCGGCGGGAATCATATCACAGTATACTTCATTGTAAGCATCGAAGCCGTAACCTGTCTTGCGTGAACGTCTTATCTTGTCAACGATAACGCTTCCTTCGAGACCTGCATTTTCAGCAATCTGGCGAACGGGAGCTTCAAGAGCCTTGAGAATAATCTTTGCGCCTGTTTTCTCGTCACCGTCAAGAGAGGGGAGGAGTTTTTCAACAGCAGGGATAGCATTGATGAAAGCTGTACCGCCGCCTGCAACGATACCCTCTTCAACAGCAGCCTTAGTAGCAGCGAGAGCGTCCTCGATACGGAGTTTCTTTTCTTTCATTTCGACTTCGGTAGCTGCACCGACCTTGATAACAGCCACACCGCCTGCGAGTTTGGCAAGTCTTTCCTGAAGCTTTTCACGGTCAAAATCGGAAGTAGTAGTTTCGATAGCATTTCTAATCTGGTTTACTCTTGACTTGATAGCCTCGGAATCGCCTGCACCGTCAACGATGATAGTATTTTCTTTCTGAATAACTATCTGTTTAGCCTGACCGAGCTGTTCAATAGTAGTTTCGCTGAGTTCAAGACCGAGTTCGGAGGAGATTACCTCACCGCCTGTAAGGACAGCAATATCCCTGAGCATTTCTTTTCTTCTGTCACCGAATCCGGGAGCTTTAACAGCAGCAACCTTGAATGTTCCACGGAGGTTATTGAGAATGATAGTTGTAAGAGCTTCGCCCTCAACGTCCTCAGCGATGATAACGAGTTTCTTGCCCATTTTTACAATCTGTTCAAGGAGGGGGAGAATATCCTGAATAGAGGAGATTTTCTTATCTGTGATGAGAACGAATGCATCATCATAAACAGCTTCCATTTTATCTGTATCAGTTACCATGTAGGGAGAGATATAACCTCTGTCGAACTGCATACCTTCAACGACTTCGCTGTATGTTTCGGCAGTTTTGCTTTCCTCGATAGTGATAACGCCGTCAGAGGTAACTTTTTCCATAGCCTCAGCGATAAGTTTGCCGACATTTTCATCAGCGGAGGAAACAGTACCTACTCTTGCGATATCCTCAGAACCTGAAACGTCCTTTGAATTTTCGATGATAGTTTTTACAGCAACGTCAACAGCCTTAGCGATACCTTTTTTGAGAATCATGGGATTTGCGCCTGCTGCGATATTTTTCATACCTTCTCTTACGATAGTCTGAGCGAGGAGGGTAGCGGTAGTAGTACCGTCACCTGCGGCATCATTAGTTTTAGTAGCGACTTCCTTGACGAGCTGTGCGCCCATATTCTCGAAAGCGTCATCGAGTTCGATATCCTTGGCGATAGTAACGCCGTCATTAGTGATGAGGGGTGCGCCGAATTTTTTATCGAGAACTACATTTCTTCCTTTCGGACCCATAGTAATTCTTACAGTATCAGCGAGTTTGTCTATGCCTGCGAGGAGAGCCTTTCTTGCGTCCTCACCGTATTTAATATCCTTAGCCATGATAAATATGCTCCTTTACAAATTATTTAGATTATTCAACAACAGCGAGAATGTCTTCCATTTTGACAATGATAAATTCTTCACCGTGGAGTTTTACATTAGTGCCTGAGTATTTTGAGATGAGTATTTTGTCGCCTTTTTTGACTTCCATTTTAACATCAGCAGTACCCGGACCTACCTCTATTACTTCTGCAAATTCGGGTTTTTCCTTAGCTGAGCCTGAGAGAATGATACCGCTTTCGGTAGTTTCCTCTGCTTCTGCCATTTTAACAACAACTCTGTCCTGTAAGGGTTTGATATTCATAAAATTACCTCCTGTTTAAATCTGCCTTGTATCCGTATGATTAAGAAAATCATTATGAAAAATATAAACGGCAGTTCGTATTTAGCACTCTCTTTCTCTGAGTGCTAATTATATTTTACCATGTTTTTTAAATAAATCAAGAGTATTCCCGAAATTTTCACAATTTTTGTAAATATGCATAATATTAAACATACAATGTTGACTAAAAACTCTAAAAATACAGCATAAATATCCATGCATCATTAAAAACGGTTGACATACAATAAGCTTTGTGATAAAATGATGTTAGTCTTATATTTAAGTTGTCTGTATGGATTGATATTATTCAGACAGTTATTAAGGGTGATATAATTTGATTCTGACATTTGTAACAGTTCTCTTTATAGCGGTGATGTTCATATTCGGGTGTTTTATTTACGTCATAAGAAAAATTGAAAAAAATGATGTTTCCTCGTCAATAAAATATCTTTTGCTTTCCGCCTGTGTATGCATGGGATTCTATGGGTCTGCCATACTTGTAAGAAATGACATGATATCCTCGTTTTTATTCAGTGCATACAATGCTGTTGATGATATAGTGATTCTGCTTCTTCTGAGATTTGCAAAGAAATTCACAGGGACAGGTGATGTAATCAAAGGTGAGAAAAAAGTATTTATTATCGCAACAGCCACAGATGCAATTATTTTATTTCTGAATCCGCTCACAGAACTCACTTATACCTGCGACAGCATAACGGATAATTTCGGGATTGTATTTCACTATATCTCAAAATTCAAGTTTCTCTATTCCTGCCACCTCGGAATTATGTATATAGTTGTAATACTTACATTCGGCGTACTCGGCAGGAAAATTTCCTCAACACCGAAAATATACAAGATGAAATATGCTGCGGTACTTATATCAATATGTCCTGTTATCGCCGTAAATGCAATACTTCTCAACTTTGAGACAAAATTTGACTATTCTATTTTATTTTATACAGTGATTGCCTTTTCGGTTTTTTATTTTTCGCTTGTATACGTTCCCAGAGGTCTTATGGAGAGACTGCTTTTCTTTTCGGTTGCCAATATGCGCTATGGTATCATATGCATAGATATTGACGGAAAATGCGTACACGCAAACAAAACCGCAAGAATTTACTGCGATGCGGAAGTGGATTCGGAAAATGTCGAGGAACAGGTGAAAAAATGGTATGCCGAAAAAGTCTCCTCCGAACCAAAAGACTGTTCATGGCAGTCCGTCCGCAGAGTTGACGGTAAAATGCGCCATTACAGCATAGAATACAAGCAGATGTTTGATAATTCTTTCAGATATATAGGCTGTTTCTTCCTAATTGATGACCATACGGAAGATGACGAAAAACTCGCCGCAGAAAAATACAGGGCTACTCATGATACTCTTACAGGTATATATAACAGAGAGTATTTCTACGAAACATCAAGAAAATTAATTGATTCAACTCCCGATACGGATTACTGCATGGTATGCACTGATGTCAAGAATTTCAAGCTGATAAACGATATTTTCGGCATTGCAATCGGTGACAGGCTTCTCAAAGAAATCGCCTCAATAACAGCTAAACTCGCTGATAATAAATGTACATACGGCAGACTTACAAGCGACAGATTTGCGATATGTTTTCCGAAAAATATGTTCAATGAAAATACCCTCCTGTATGAATATTCAAAAGTAAGCAATTTTATTCAGAATTCTGTCTTTAAAATCCGCATACATATCGGAATATACGAAATTGACCAGCGTGATGCGGGAATATCCGTAATGTGCGACAGGGCTAACCTCGCTATAAAAACCATAAAGGACAGCTATCAGAATGTTATCGCATACTATGACAATAATCTGCGAAGTTCCGTTATGAAGGAACAAAAAGTCATAGGCGAATTTGAAACAGCTATGTCTATGGGACAGTTTCTCATATATATACAGCCACAGGTAAGCACAGGCGGATATATCAGAGGCGGTGAAGCCCTCGTAAGGTGGAATCACCCCGATGACGGCATAATACCTCCGGGAAAATTTATCGGCATACTCGAAAAAACAGGTCTTATAAGCAAACTCGATGCCTATATGTGGGAACTTTCATGCATACAGCTCAGAAAATGGCTTGATGCAGGTATGGAAGATGTATATATATCAGTCAATATCTCCCCGAAAGATTTCTACCTCATTGATGTTTATGATGTGATTACGGGACTTGTCAAAAAATATTCCCTCAACCCCAAATCACTCCACCTCGAAATAACTGAAACTGCTGTAATGAGTAACCCCCGGCAACAGCTTGCACTCATAAATAAACTGAGAAAATTCGGATTTCTTATCGAAATAGATGACTTCGGAAGCGGATATTCTTCACTCAATACCCTAAAGGATATTACCGCAGATGTACTTAAAATTGATATGGGTTTCCTCGAAAGCACCTCAAATATTGAAAAAAGCAGGACGATTCTTCAAATGGTGATTTCCCTCGCAAAATCCCTCAATATGGAAGTAATAACAGAAGGCGTGGAAAATAAACAGCAGGCTGATTTTCTCGCAGAGGCAGGTTGTGATATATTTCAGGGATATCATTTTGCACAGCCCGTTTCCGTTTCGGAATTTGAAAGCAAATATCTTTTCAAATGCGTTGAAGTATAAAAATTTTAATAATACATAAAAAGTTTACTTTTATTCTGTTGACAAAAAATATGCCCTGTTACAGGTAGTTTTCAGCAAAGATATCAATTATGTAAGCCATGACTAACAAAAAACTCTTGATTTTTTCTGAAACTATGATATAATATTATCAATGGGAAACATTCCAGAAATTTTATGCGGAGGTGCTGATTTATGGCATATATTATTTCAGAAGATTGTGTTAGCTGCGGTGCTTGTCAGGCTGAATGTCCTGTTGGTGCTATCTCAGAAGGCGATGGAAAATACGTTATCGATGCTGATGCTTGCGTAGAGTGCGGTGCTTGTGCAGGTGTCTGCCCCGTTGGAGCTCCTTCTGCTGAGTGATTATTGACACGAATTTTTTTAAACAGCTTTCGGTTTTGCCGAGGGCTGTTTTTTTATTTCTTTTATGTAAAAATAATGCTATTTTTTCTGCTATAATGATATATTCCCGATGAACAAGCTGTTATAATATTCTTGTCGGAAACGATAATAGCTATAACGGAGGAATTATTATGAAAAAACCAATGCTCATAAAAGGAATCAATTTAGGCGGCTGGCTCTCACAGTGCAGTTATGACAAAAAACATATGGACACTTTCATTAAAGATGAAGATTTCGATATAATCGCCTCATGGGGTGCTGACCATGTGCGTATTCCCTTTGACTATAATATCTTGCAGGATAATAATGGCAATTTCATTGAAGAAGGTTTCCGCAGACTCGAAAAAGCTGTATCGGACTGCCGCAGATGCGGTCTTGATACTGTCCTCGACCTCCACAAAACAGCAGGATTTTCATTTGACTATTACAGCGAAAGCGAAAGCGGTTTCTTTGAAAATACTGAATATCAGCAGAGATTTTTCAGGCTGTGGGAGAAAATGGCTGAAATTTTCGGAAAGCATTCCGATACTGTCGCTTTTGAACTTCTCAACGAAATAACTGATGAGAGCTTTCTCAAATCATGGAAAAAAATCGCTTCCGAATGTATTTCAAGAATAAGAAAATATGCCCCCGATACAATAATTCTCGTGGGAAGCTATAATAATAATGCCGCCGAAACTGTTCAGTATCTCGATGCCCCCGCAGATGAAAACGTCATGTATAATATGCACTGCTATGAACCCCTTAAATTTACTCATCAGGGCGCATACTGGACTGATGCAATAGTCCCCTCCGAAAGAATCAAATACAATAATTCAGGCTGTTCAGCAGAATATTTTGAAAAGCTTTTCTCGTCTGCCCTCGAAAAATCAAAGAATAACAATACAAGACTTTACTGCGGTGAATACGGCGTTATAAATGTTGTGTCACCCGAGGAAACGCTTAAATGGTATGAAGATATAAACTCTGTTTTCAGAAAATACAATATCGGCAGATGTGCATGGAATTACAGACAAATGGATTTCGGCATAAGTGACAGCAGACTTGACGGTGTAAGAAATCAGCTTATCAAATATTTATAATATAAAGTCGGTACTTGTAAAAAGTGCCGATTTTTTTACCTGTATGATATATTTTCCGTATGTATTGATTTTTATAATATATAATTTATTTTATGTTTTGAATATTGATTTTTTTTCAGTTGTGTGTTATAATTTATACGAAAATATGAATAAATTTATATCAGAAAGGTGATAAAATGAAAAAATTTATAACTTTTCTTCTTTCTTCGTTTATGGTCTGTAATTTTGTATCAGTGCCGTGTGCATTTGCAGATGAGAATACAGCATCAATTCAGATTGAAGATGTTTCATATCCAAAATGGTGCATGGCTGAGGAAAACGGTTTTATATTCAAGGGGAAAATAACCTCCGAAAAAACTATATCAAAAGTATATGCGGAAGTATGCAGGAGAAACAGCAGTGATGCGCTTCTGGCGACTGAAATATCTCCCGATGCCGAAACTTTTGACATTGCCGCCCTTTTAAATTCTTCGCTCAAAATATCCGTACTTGGCAGAGGGGCATATACCTTTACACTTTCAGCAACTGACAGTGACGGAACAGAAGTACAGCTTGTATCATCTGACTTTCTGAAAATAGGAAGCCGTGACGACTATTCAAAGCTCCTTATAGGCGATATAAATGATGACGGTATAGTAAATGCAGATGATGCCGAAATTCTCAACAATAATATTCTTGGTGTATCTGAACTTACAGACAGACAGTTCATAC
>DGRR01000164.1 GCA_002389995.1 Ruminococcus sp. UBA4383
AGGCGGCCTCTGTGTACTCTGCGGTACTTAACTCTCTTTGGAAGCAGCATTACTGATTACCTCCTTCACTTCTTCTGTTGTTATCACGGTTGAAGTTTCTGTTTCCGCCTCTTCTGTTTCCGTCACGTCTGTCGTCACGGCGGTTGCGGCGGTCGTTTTTCTTTTCGGACTTTTCTCTCTGAGCGGCAGCCTTGGCAGCGTCACCCTTGAGGACTTCGCCCTTGTATATCCAAACCTTTACGCCAAGCTTTCCGTAAGTTGTATCAGCCTCTGCGAAGCCGTAGTCGATATCTGCACGGATAGTCTGGAGCGGGATAGTACCTTCGTGGTAGCTTTCACTTCTTGCGATTTCTGCACCTGCGAGTCTGCCTGATACCTTAACCTTGATACCCTTTGCACCGAGGCGCATAGTTCTGCCGATGGACTGTTTCATAGCTCTTCTGAATGAAACACGGTTTTCGAGGTCGAGAGCGATTTTCTCAGCAACGAGCTGGCTGTCCATATCGGGCTGTTTTACTTCGATGATGTTTACATAAACCTGTTTGCCCATCATCTTTTCGAGCTGAAGTCTAAGCTTTTCGATTTCTGCGCCCTGTCTGCCGATAACGATACCGGGTTTAGCGCAGTGAATGTGGATTCTTACCTTATCGGCGAAACGCTCGATTTCTATTCTGGGAACACCGGCAGCATACAAGCTCTTCTTAATGAAATTACGAACGTTGTAGTCCTCAACGAGGGTATTGCCGAAATCTGCCTTATTGGCATACCAGCGTGAATCCCAGTCCTTTATAACGCCCACACGAAGACCGTGCGGATTAACTTTCTGTCCCATTATTCAGACCTCCTTGGGATTATTCTTTTTCTTTAAGAACAACTGTGATGTGTGATGTTCTCTTTAAAATTCTGTATGCTCTGCCCTGAGCTCTGGGCATGATTCTCTTCATGATAGGACCGGGTGTTACGAAACACTCAGCAATATAAAGATTATCCTTGTCCATGCTGAAATTATTTTCTGCATTTGCCTGTGCGGACTTTACAAGCTTACTTACGATAGGACTTGCAGCCTTAGGAGTAAGATCTAAAGTAGCCAAAGCGAGGTCAACGTCCTTGTTTCTGATTAAATCAAGAACAATCTGAACCTTTCTGGGCGATATGCGGGCATTTCTCAAATAAGCTCTTGCTTCCATTAAAAGCTCCTCCTTTCGCTTACTTCTTGCCGTTGTTCGATGTTTTGGAACCTGCGTGTCCCTTGTAAGTTCTTGTAGGAGCAAACTCACCGAGCTTATGTCCTACCATATCCTCTGTAACATATACAGGAACGTGTTTGCGTCCGTCATGAACAGCAAATGTATGACCTACGAAATCGGGGAAAATTGTTGAAGATCTGCTCCATGTCATGAGGACCTTCTTTTCGCCTGCCTCGTTCATAGCCTGAACTCTCTTAAGGAGAACTTCCTGAACGTAAGGACCTTTTTTAATACTTCTGCTCATTATTAGTTCCTCCTTTCAGATTATTTGCCGTTGCGGCGTTTTACGATGAACTTATCTGTTCTGTGGTGCTTTTTACGGGTCTTGTAACCGAGAGCGGGTTTACCCCAGGGGGTAACAGGTCCGGGTCTTCCGACAGGTGACTTACCTTCACCGCCTCCGTGCGGGTGGTCATTGGGGTTCATTACGGAACCTCTTACAGTAGGTCTCCAGCCCATATTTCTCACACGGCCTGCTTTACCGTAGTTTACGTTTTCGTGGTCGATATTTGAAACCTGACCGATAGCAGCCTTACAGTTAATCGAAACTTTTCTCATTTCGCCTGAGGGGAGTCTGATAAGAGCGTACTTATCTTCCTTACCCATAAGCTGAGCCTGATTTCCTGCGCTTCTTACGAGCTGTGCGCCCTTGCCGGGGTAAAGCTCAATAGCGTGGATAAATGTACCGACGGGGATATCAGCGAGTTTGAGTGCGTTGCCGGGCTTGATATCAGCCTCTGAGCCTGACTCAATCTTATCGCCTACTTTAAGACCGTTGGGAGCGAGAATATATCTCTTTTCGCCGTCCTCATACTGAACGAGAGCGATGAATGCGCTTCTGTTGGGGTCATATTCGAGGGTAAGGACATTGGCAATCATATTGTCCTTATCACGCTTGAAATCTATTACACGGTATTTTCTTCTGTTACCGCCGCCTCTGTGGCGGACTGTTATTCTGCCGTAGCTGTTTCTTCCCGATTTTTTCTTCATAGGTTCGAGAAGGCTTTTCTCCGGCTCAACCTTAGACAGAACAGAGTAATCTGTTACAGTCATCTGACGCCTTGAAGGTGTCGTAGGCTTGTAGGTTTTAATAGCCATTTATTTCACTCCTTGTAAAAATGCTTGTTTGCGGGAGCATTACTCCCATACTGCGGAAATAAGCCTTTTATTAATACATACCCTCGAAGAATTCGATAGCCTTTGAATCTGCTGTAAGGGTAACTATTGCCTTTTTCCATGAAGCTGTTGTGCCGACGAATCTGCCGAGTCTTTTCTGTTTGCCCTTGATGTTGAGTGTATTCACCTTAGCGACCTCAACGCCGAAGAGAGTTTCAACAGCCTTTTTGATTTCTGACTTTGTAGCGTCTTTTGCAACCTTAAAGGTGTACTTTCCTTCCTGAAGGTTGTCCATTGACTGCTCTGTGATAACGGGCTTGAGGATAATATCCTGCGGTGCTTTCATTATGCGTACACCTCCTCGATTTTTCCTACGGCATTCTTTACAACGATGAACTTGTCATAGTTGAGAATATCGTATACGTTAAGAGTGTTTACAGCGGCAGTTTTAATGCCGGGGATATTAGCTGCGCTCTTGATAACCTTTGCATCAGCCTCAGCAGTAACGATGAGAGCCTTGCCTTCAACGCCGAGGGCTTTGAGCATATCAGCGATAGTTTTTGTCTTGTAGCTGTCGAGAGTGAGAGCATCGAGAACTATCATATTGTTATCGAGAACCTTAGTTGAAAGAGCAGACTTCATAGCGAGTCTTCTTACTTTTTTATTGAGAGCGTATCTGTAATCTCTGGGCTTAGGGCCGAGAGCAACGCCGCCGTGGTACCACTGGGGAGCTCTTGTTGAACCCTGTCTTGCGTGACCTGTACCTTTCTGTCTCCAGGGTTTTCTGCCGCCGCCTCTTACTTCTGTTCTTGTAAGAGTTGACTGAGTACCCTGTCTCTGGTTAGCGAGGTAATTTACTACCATAGCGTGCATAACAGCTTCATTGGGAGTAACACCGAAAACTGCGTCTGAGAGTTCTGTTTCGGAAACCTGCTTTCCTGTCATATCAAAAACTGAAATTGTAGACATTTACGTTTCCCCCTTTCTCAAGCCTTTACGCTGTCAACGATATAGACTATACCGCCTTTGGGACCGGGAATTGCGCCCTTGATAGCGATAAGATTGTTTTCTGTATCCACCTTGACGATTTCAAGGTTCTGTACAGTAACCTGTTCTGCGCCCATATGGCCAGCCATGCCCTTGCCCTTGTATATTCTTGAAGGTGAGGAGCAAGCGCCCATAGAGCCTGCCTGTCTGTGAACGGGGCCTGTACCGTGAGTTTCTTTAAGTCTGTGCTGATTGTGGCGTTTGATTGCACCTGCGAAGCCTTTACCTTTGCTTGTGCCTACAACGTCAACAGCATCGCCGACAGCGAAAGTGTCAGCCTTTACGATGTCGCCTACGTTGAGAGCGTCACAGTCATCGAGTCTGAATTCTTTAAGATTTTTCTTGCAGGCAACGTCAGCCTTTTCAAAGTGACCTTTGAGGGGCTTGTTCATTCTCTGAACCTTAACATCGCCGTAGCCGAGCTGAAGAGCAGCATATCCGTCATTCTCGACAGTTTTTTTCTGAACGACAACGCAGGGACCTGCTTCAACAACAGTAACAGGAATAACTTTTCCTGATTCATCGAAAATCTGTGTCATACCGATTTTCTTACCGATAATGCCTTTCTGCATTTTCATTTCCTCCTATAAGGTTATTGGTTGATGTTTATCAACATGACCGACGGGATACCGTCATTTTTTTGCAGGTACAGCGGAATTACTTAACTTCCATAACAACGTCCACGCCTGCGGGGATTTCAAGTTTATCAAGAGCAGCAGTTGTTTTTTCAGTAGGACGGATAACGTCTATAAGTCTCTTGTGAGTTCTCATTTCAAACTGCTCACGGCTGTCCTTATATTTGTGTACAGCACGGAGGATAGTAACAACTTCCTTATCTGTGGGAAGCGGTATAGGACCTGAAACTCTTGCACCGCTTCTTTTAGCTGCTTCAACGATTTTAGCTGCTGCGATATCGACAGTAGCGTGGTCGTATCCTTTAATCTTGAATCTGATTTTTTCATTGACTGCCATTATTTTCGCCTCCTTGGATAATATTTATGGGGGACGCTTATCGGGACTTAACACGTTTCCGTGTGTTTCATGCCATATCTATTAAAAAAACCCGAAAAACCGTTGTTTTCCGAGCATCAAACGACATATTCGGACACAAAGAGGCACAAAGGCACATACGCAAGCTGTACCGTTCAAAACTCCACAAACTGTGTCCGCTATCCCATTCGCCCGGTTTAAAATCGGACATACTCCACGGAAATTACCTGACAGACCGTCAGCAACCTTCCGTTTCAACGCATATCTTTGCAGTCAGTGCATATCTTATACACTCAGCTTTTATATTATACCACGCAGATACGCATAATGCAAGCATTTCCTGAAATTTTATTGTAAACTTTTTATGAACGAAATAATATATTTAACTGTATACTGCATATAAAATAACAATCTTTTAAAATTTAATTGTTTTAATATTATAAATTACTGAAAACCCCTTGAAACTGTCAGGAAATAATGTTATAATTATAAAAGTATACGCCATTGTTATGGCAAAAGGAGTTAAAATTATGAATTACGGACATTTTGACCTTGAAAACAAGGAATACGTCATCACAAATCCCGCAACCCCTGCACCATGGGCAAATTATCTCGGTGACCCTGAATACGGTGCTATGATTTCAAACAATGCCGCAGGTTACAGCTTCGTAAAATCAGGAGCAAACGGCAGAATTTCACGTTTCCGTTTCAATTCCGAAATGGCTCTCCCCGGCAGATACATCTATATCCGTGACAATGATGCAAATGATTACTGGTCTGCATCATGGCAGCCAGTCGGCAAGCCCCTCGACAAGTACAAGAGCGAATGCCGCCACGGTACTGCATATACCGTAATCTCCGCAGAATATTCCGATATAAAGTCAGAAGTCACCTATTATGTCCCCTACGGCAAAACCTACGAAGTATGGAGAGCTAAAATTACCAACAATGATTCAAAGGACAGAAACCTTTCACTCTATGGATTCGTTGAATTTACCAACGACAACAACTATGAACAGGATCAGGTAAATCTCCAGTACACATTATTCATCACACGCACAAGCTTTGAAGAAAATAAAATCCTCCAGCATATCAACGAAAATGACGGCAAAGATGCAAGCGGTTCAAATCACCGTGAAAGATTCTTCGGAATGGTAGGCGCACCGATTTCCGCATATAACGGCTCACTCAGCGACTTTATAGGCGCATACAGAACTTTCTCCAACCCCATAGCTGTTGAATCAGGCAAGTGCAACAACAAAATGAACTTCAATTCAAATTCATGCGGTGCTTTGCAGTCGGATATAACTCTCAAATCAGGCGAAACTGTTGAACTTATATATATCCTCGGTCAGCGTGACAACGAACAGGCAACCGCTATCCTCAACGAATACAAAGAAGCAGGAAAAGTCGATGCAGAAATCAGACAGCTTAAAGATTACTGGCATGGTCAGCTTTCCAATTTCAAGGTTGAAACTCCCTCCGCAGAGTTCAACAACATGATTAACGTATGGAATGCTTATCAGTGCTTTATAACATTTATCTGGTCAAGAGCCGCATCATTTGTTTACTGCGGTCTTCGTAACGGTTATGGCTACCGTGATACCGTTCAGGATATTCAGGGTATCATACATCTTAACCCCGAAATGGCTGCCGAAAAAATCCGTTTCATGCTCTCCGCTCAGGTAAGCAACGGCGGCGGACTCCCCCTTGTAAGATTCAATCACAATGCAGGTCATGAAAACTGCCCCGATGAAAATGATGTAAACAGCGTATACGCAAAGGAAACAGGTCACCCCTCATACCGTGCCGATGATGCTCTCTGGCTTTTCCCGACTATCGTCAAGTATATCGGTGAAAGCGGCAACAAGGCAT
The DNA here is from genome assembly GCA_002389995.1 of Ruminococcus sp. UBA4383. Classification (GTDB taxonomy): domain Bacteria; phylum Bacillota; class Clostridia; order Oscillospirales; family Ruminococcaceae; genus Ruminococcus. The sequence goes on from DGRR01000164.1 coordinate 6,276, forward strand.
TTTTAGATGAAGTAATCACCTATGCGGAAGAAGGTGGCGGTGAAGCTACCGTTTACGAACACCTTAAAAATGCAATAAGATTCTCAATGGAACGCCTCGGCAGTCACAATATGCCCGCAGGACTTCATGCAGACTGGAATGACTGTCTCAGACTCGGTGCAAAGGGTGAATCTACATTTGTAGCTTTCCAGCTTTACTATGCAATGAGCGTAATAAAAGATATGGCTGTTTCAAAAAATGATAACGACTATGTATCATATATAACAGATGTTCAGGCTAAACTCGCAGATGCTCTCGAAAAGTGCTGGGACGAGGACAGATTTATCCGTGGTATCCGTGAGGACGGTGTAATTGTCGGTGCTAAGAAAGACCCCGAAGCTAATATGTGGCTCAATCCTCAGAGCTGGAGTGTAATTTCAAAATTTGCCTCCGATGAACAGGCTGAAAAGGCTATGAACAGCGTTCACGATATCCTCAACACTCCTTACGGTGCAAAACTCCTTGAACCTCCCTACAAAGAACACTATTTTGACGGTGCATTAATGCATATCTTCAATGCTGATACCAAGGAAAACGGTGGTATCTTCTCGCAGTCACAGGGCTGGCTCATACTCGCTGAATCTCTCCTCGGTCACGGAAACAGAGCTTTTGAATACTTCCTTGAAAGTTCACCTGCTGCCATGAATGACAAGGCTGAAATAAGAGTTATGGAACCATATGTTCACGGACAGTTCACCGAATCAAAGGCATCACCTTTTGAAGGACGTTCACACGTTCACTGGCTCACAGGTACAGCATCAACTGTTATGGTAGGCTGTGTTGAAGGTATCTGCGGTATGCGTCCTGATGCTGACGGACTGCTGATTTCTCCCTCTATCCCGTCAGAATGGGACGGTTTCAGAATCGAAAAGAATTTCAGAGGAAAGAAACTCAATATCAACGTAAACAACTCCGCTCACGCTGAATCAGGTGTTAAGGAAATCACTCTCAACGGCGAAAAGCTTGACAAAAATTATATTCCTGCCAATAAACTTAAAGATGTAAATGAAATCGAGGTTATTCTCGGCTGATAAAAAAATCCCCCGTCTGACGGGGGATTTTTTATTATTGCAATTCATTTATAAGTTCTGTTGCTTCTTCAATGGCTTCCTGTGCCTGAGATTCATATTGTGAAATCTGTTCTTCTGCCTGTCCTATGAGTTCATCAATATCCGAATTGCCTGTATCTTCCGAATTTTCGGATATATCAGATGTATCTTCGGAAACTTCGGCATTATTTCCGTCACTTATTTCAATCGGCAGGGAGTTTCCGTCTTCATCATAGAAAACTATATTGTCAATGTAAAAATTTCCCTCATTTTTAGCACCCCAGCGCATTACCATAAATGTGGCTTCGGTCATAGTTTCGTCCCAGCACTGACCGCTTTTGGCGAGCAGGAATTTAAACTTTACATGAACTGCGCCTGACATATCAAAATTATATTCTCCGCCGCTCCATTCGCTGAAATCGTACCATTTATCGCCTGAAACATTAGCACCGCCTCCGCCGCCTATCCAGCCGGGGGCTTTGACATTTTCGTTGTTGTCATTCACGAACTTATCTGCTGTTGCGTCTGCATATGCATCAAACTCTATCGAACGCACCTTAGCCATATTTTCGGGACTTAACATTTTAGCGGCATCAAACTGTATTTTCTGGACTTTTTCGTCAAGCGGAGCAGTACCGTCATCGGTAAAGCGGAGCATTTTATTTCCCTGAATTTCAGTGATTTCAAGTGTTCCCTGAGCGGAATCCTTATCGGCTGTCTGAGCGTGGGCGAATGAAAAATCTTCATCGTCAAAAGTTATGGTATTCGGGTCAGTTGCCTCGGCAGGAGAGGGCGGTATAAGTTCTTCTGTTGCAGGTTCGGAAGGTATTTCGGAAGTTTCAGCCTGAGAACTTTCCGTCTTGGAAACTTCGGAACTTTCGCCCTGTGAACATGATGAAGCACATACACACAATGTCAATGCAGCTATAAATAATTTTTTATAAGACATAATATATCCCCTTTTTCCAAAAAAGCCCCCCGCCATGAAGCGGAGGGCATTATATTACTGAACTGTATTAATTAGTCCTTTTTCTTGGCAACGAAAGCTGTACCTACTGCAACGGCAGCACCGAGAAGTGCAAGACCTGCACCTGCATCGCCTGTCTGAGCAGATTTTTCAGATGTTGTTGAAGATGTGCTGCTTGTCTTTGAAGAAGATGAGCCTGAACCTGATGACTTTGCAGTTGAAGTTGTAGTTGTAGCTGCTGAATTATCCTGCTGTGCAGCAGTTGTAGTTTCAGCGGCAGCAGCTTCTGTTGTAGCAGACTCAGTTGTAGCTTCTTCCTTAGGAGTAACTGTATAAACCTTGTCTATTGAGATATTTATACCTGTTGTTGAGGGGTCATCATTAGCGAATCCCTCACGGTTATAAGCATTGATATTTGTCTGGAGATAAAGGCAGAGGATTGTATCAGCAGGGTCTGCAAGGTTGAATGTTGCAGTATACTGACCGTCGCCTGTGATATTAACAACGCTGTCGCCTGCGGCTTCGGCTTCTTCACGGGTATGACGTGCAGCATTTGCACCGACAGCACCGCCGAGGAATGCATAATAAGAATCGGTATTTGCACCGGAAGTATCTTTATTTGTTGTCTGTCCGTTGAGACCGCTTACAGTGAAGTCAACCTTAACCCACTCGCTGCAATTGTGAGCGTCTGTATCGAGGTCTTTTATATCATTTCCCCATGTGTTCCAGATATTAACACGGAGGTCTGTACCCTCAACCTTATAAGCACCTGTTGAAGGACCTGTATAGCTGATAGTTGTTTCTTCCGCAAAAGCTGAGAGGCTTACAGCGGCAAGGGCGGTCATGGATACAGCAGAAGCAGCAATTGCTGCGATAATTTTTTTCATCTTCATGATTAAAAACTCCTTACATTTGTGCGCCCGACGATGAACAAAAAAGTTATATGCGCACTGTACTAATTTTTTGTATGTCAATATTGTATCACAAATTTGATTTATTATCAAGTGGCAGTTTGCACAATGTTGATTCAAATTTTTATTGATTTTTCACACTATTCATACATTTATTTTTGAGTCCGACAAAATTCCGACAGCTTCCTTCATCATGTCGAAAGCCTTTGTTTTTGGCGGTATTCTGACGGAAACGTAGGATTTTCCCGAACCGTTGAAAGTAATTCTTCCCTTATATTTCATTGAGAGTGCGGCAATCTGTTCTGTTGAGAGGTACTGCGTATAGAAGTACATAGAGCCGTTTTTCTGGGATATTTCCGTTATTCCGAGGTGAGCCGCCTTATTGCGGAGCATGGAGACTTCAACGAGTCCGACAACTGAATCGGGCGGGTCGCCGTAGCGGTCTATGAGTTCATCGAGCAGGTCTGTTTTATCTTCGTCATTATTCACAAGCATAATTTTTCTGTAAACGTCAATGCGCTGGTTAAGGCTTGAAATATATTTTTCGGGGATATGGGCATCTATCTGGATATCCACGAGACATTCGGGGATTTTTTCGGGTATTTCGCCTTTTACCTCGGATATGGCTTCTGACAGGAGTTTGAGGTACATATCATAGCCGACAGCCTCCATATGCCCGTGCTGGCTTCCTCCGAGTATACTGCCTGCTCCACGGATTTCGAGGTCACGCAGGGCGATTCTGAAACCGCTTCCGAACTGGGTAAATTCTCTCATGGCATTAAGTCTTTTTGTTGCGATTTCGGTCAGGACTTTATCTTTTTTATAGGTGAAATAGGCGTATCCCCTGCGGTTTGAGCGTCCGACACGTCCACGGAGCTGATAAAGCTGTGAAAGTCCGAAACGGTCGGAATCTTCTATTATCAGGGTATTGACATTCGGGACATCAACGCCTGTTTCTATAATTGTAGTGCATACAAGTATATCAATTTCGTGTTCAACAACCTGCTGCCATATATCGGACATATCGTCCTCACTCATCTGACCGTGAGCATAGGCTATTCTTGCATCGGGAAAAAGTTCCTGCAATTTAGCGGTACAGGACATTATGCTTTCAACACGATTGTGTATATAATACACCTGACCGCCTCTGCGGAGTTCTTTTCTTACAGCCTGAACGACAGTTGCGGTATTATATTCTATCACATAGGTCTGGACGGGATATCTGTCCTGCGGAGGTTCTTCGAGGACGGACATATCTCTTATACCGCTCATAGCCATATTGAGAGTTCTCGGAATGGGAGTTGCTGACAGCATAAGCACATCAACGCCTGCAAAGCTTTCCTTGAATTTTTCCTTATGGGCAACGCCGAAACGCTGCTCCTCATCTATTATTGCCAGACCGAGGTCTTTAAATACTACACTTTTCTGGATAATCTTATGAGTACCGATAAGGATATCTATTTTGCCCTTTCTGAGCTTGCTGACAATTTCAGCCTGCTGTTTGGGACTGCGGTATCTTGAAAGAAGTTCTATATTCACGGGAAAATGTTCAAATCTTCTGAGAGCTGTCTGATAGTGCTGATATGCAAGAACTGTTGTGGGAGCGAGTATGGCGCACTGTTTTCCTGATAGTACGCATTTCATGGCGGCACGGAATGCTACTTCTGTTTTGCCGAATCCTACATCTCCGCAGAGGAGTCTTTCCATAGGTCTTGCCTGTTCCATATCGGATTTTATTTCGGATATTGCTGTAAGCTGGTCATCTGTTTCGATATAGGGAAATCTTTCCTCAAAATCGTGCTGTATTTCGTCATCGGGATAAAATGCAAATCCCTTACTTTTCTCACGTTTTGCGTACAGTTTTATCAGTTCATCAGCCATATCCTTTACGGCACGCTTTACATTGTTTCTTGTTTTCTGCCAGTCATTTGATGAAAGCTTGTTTAATTTAACGCCTGAATCGTCACGGGGACCTATATATTTTGAAACCATGTCAAGCTGTGTGACAGGTATGTAAAGCTTGTCCGTGCCTGCATACTGGATTGTTATGTAATCCTTTGTGATGCCGTCAAATTCAAGTTTTCTTATGCCTATGAACCTGCCTATTCCGTGACCTGAATGTACAACGAGGTCGCCCTCTGCTATATCGGCAAGGCTGCGGATTTCCTCGGCTTTATTTTTCTTTCTGCGTCTTTTTCTTCCTGACGTATCGAGGGAACGTCCCTGAGTTATGAGGACGGTTTTATTTTCGGGGTATTCAAAGCCTCCGCTGAAACTTCCTGACATAAGGCATACTCTGCCGTTCTGCGGGACGGTATCATCGCTGAGTATATCGCAGGGGATATTATTTTCCTGCAAATCCTGCTGTATAATGGGGAGAGTTTTCTCACTTCCCGCACACAGTAAAATTCGGTAGTTTCTGCGTTTATAGTCGGTTATATCCTCTGTGAGCTGTTTCATTTCACCGCTCCACGAGGCTGTCTGCATTGCTTCAAAGCTTATAATCCTGCGGAAATCAATACGTTCTCCGCCCTGAACGAAACTGCTCAGGTAAAGACAGTTATAATTTTCTGCGATAAGCTGAACCTGTGAAAGTTCCATGCAGTAGCCGTCAAGTCCCTTGCAAAGCTGACCTTCTTCGAGAAGCACCTTTATATCTTCATTGTACTGAGATGTTATACCTGCTGCGGTGTTCAAAATATCCGAATAGTCGCTGAAAATAACTGTGCCGTCAATATAGTCGAAAACAGTTGAAACATTTTCATATACAAGCGGATAATATTTCATTGAATGGGAAAGTATTTCACCGCTGCGCAGTCTTCTGACATCTTTTTCAAGATTTTCACGGACGAGATTCATTCTTTTTCCACGGACTTTTTTTGAAAGAATTTCTATTTTGTCTGCAAGTCCGTCTGCATCGCATACAATTCCGCTTGCAGGGGATATATTTACATTTTCAAGTATTTCATCGAATCTGCGCTGTGTATCGGTATCAAACCCGCAGATTGTTTCGATTTCGTCGCCCCAGAGTTCCATTCTTACGGGCTTGTCGGCATTTACGGGGAAAATATCAAAAATATCTCCTCTTACGGAAAACTGCGATGCGCCTTCAACTTTTTCGCATCTCTGATAGCCGCTCAGCGAGAGTATTCTGCTCAGATTCTGAATATTTATTTCCTGCCCCCGTGAAAGGGTTATGCAGGATTTTCTGAGTATATCGGGCGGAATGACAGGCTGCATGACGGCTTCCATACTTGCACATATGACGGAGCATTTTTTCTCCTGAGCCTTTGCAAGTGCGGATATTCTCATATGTTCATATTCGCCGTTTGCGCTGTCAACGGAAGTGAGTACAAGTTCCTTTGAAGGAAAAAGCACTGCGGTTTCTATGCCTGACATCATATTTATATCATCGCATAATTTTTTAGCCTCTGCCTCTGAGCCTGTTATGACGAGATTTATTTTTTCGTCTGACAGGGCATATATAAGCTGTGACCTGTGTATATGGGAAAGACCCGTCACGGAGACGGGCGAAATATTTTTTTCGAGAGCCTGACGGATAGCTGAGTATCCCGAAAGCTCCCTGAAAAGTTCTCTGAAAATTTTCATCATGCACTCCAAATCAGGAATTATATTTATTCATCGCTTCATCTGTTTTGCCCTGAACCATAAGTTTTATACATTCGCAGGCATTTTCGGCAGCATTTTCCAGTTTTGTCAAATCCTCCCTGCTGAATTTTCCGAGAACCCATTTTGCAAGGTCATAATCGGGGTGAGGTTTTTTTCCCACGCCCATTTTAATTCTCTGAAAATTCTCCTCGCCTGTAAGTTCTATAATGCTCCTTATGCCGTTATGACCGCCGTGACTGCCTTTTCTGCGGATTCTGAGCCTGCCCGGTTCAAGGGAAATATCGTCATATATGACAATTAAATTTGCCGTACTCAGCTTGTAAAAATCAAGAGCCTGCACGACAGCCTCACCGCTGTTGTTCATATATGTAAGCGGTTTCATTAAAAGACAGCGTTTGCCCTCTATCGTCACCTCAGCAGTTTTGCTTTTGAATTTAAGGCGGTTTATATCCTCGCCGAGATTTTTTGCAAGCCTGTCAACAGTGAAAAAGCCTGCATTATGTCTTGTATTGTCGTATTCCATGCCGAAATTACCCAGACCTGCGATTACATATTCTATTTTACCTCTTTGTGTCTGCGAATTTGCGGAAATCCTGTCGAACACATCAAAAATACTCATAAAAAATCTCTCCTTTCTCCAACAGATATTATAACACACAAAATAAAAAAAATCAACATTACATCTTACACTCATATTGATAAAAAATTATTTTTGTGATACAATAATATGTGAATTGTAAATATGTAAAAAAGGGGAAATCCTATGAAAAAAATAACATTCGGAATAACTGCCCATGTCGATTCGGGAAAAACTACTCTTGCCGAATCAATGCTTTACATAACGGGAAGCATAAAGAAAAAAGGAAGAGTTGACAACGGAGATTCTTTTCTCGATACAAATTTCATCGAAAGAAACAGGGGTATCACTATATTTTCTCATCAGGCTGAAATGTCTGTGGGCGATGATAAAATAACTCTCCTCGATACTCCGGGTCACGTTGATTTTTCAGCCGAAACTGAAAGAACCTTGCAGGTGCTTGACTATGCCATACTTGTAATAAGCTGTACTGACGGTGTTCAGAGCCATACATCAACACTGTGGAAACTTCTCTCAAAATATGAAATACCTGTGTTCATATTCATAAACAAAACTGATTTGACTACTGCCGAACCGTCTTTTATACTCGGAAATATAAAACAGAAGCTTTCGGAAAACTGCATTGACTTTTCCCGTAATGATTCCGATATATGGGAAAACTGCGCCCTGTGTTCCGAAGATATGATGAATGAATATCTTTCCGAAGGAAATATTTCCGACAAGAATATAATAAATGCAATTGCCGAAAGAAGAATTTTCCCGTGTTTTTTTGGTTCTGCACTAAAAATGCAGGGTGTTGAAAACTTTATATCAGCACTTTCAAGATTTACAAGAGAACCGCAGAGACAGGAAAAATTCGGTGCAAAAGTCTACAAAATATCATATGACAGTCATGGAAGCAGACTCACTCATATGAAAATAATGGGCGGTAATCTGAATGTGAGAGATGAAATTGAATACATTTCAGACGGTGAAAAATTCAGCGAAAAAATAAGTTCCGTCAGATTTTATTCAGGTGAAAAGTTCCGCACCGAAAAGCTTGCCGAAACAGGTGATATATGTGCAGTTACAGGTCTTGAACATACATATTCGGGACAGGGCATAGGATTTGTCAGAAATTCCGACAGGTTCATTCTCGAACCTGTAATGTCATACAGAGTTATCCTCCCAGAAAATATAAATCCATTCGATGCACTTAAAGACCTGCGTCAGATTGAAGATACCGACCCCATGCTACATATAGTATGGAATGAAATTCTGAAAGAAATACATTTACAGCTTATGGGAGCGGTACAGATTGAAGTGCTTACCGATATTATAAGGGAAAAATTCGGCTATGATGTAATTTTCGGAAACGGTGCAGTAACCTATAAGGAAACTATAAGCAATACCGTTGAAGGAGTGGGACATTATGAACCTTTAAGACATTATGCGGAAGTTCACCTCCTGCTTGAACCTTTGCCGAGGGGAAGCGGTCTTGTATTCGATACAAAATGTCATGAAGATGACCTCGACCGCAACTGGCAGAGATTAATATTAACTCATCTCGGAGAAAAATCTCATGTCGGAATACTTACAGGCTCGCCTGTAACCGATATGAAAATAACTCTCATGTCGGGAAAAGCTCATCTTAAACATACCGAAGGCGGAGATTTCCGACAGGCTACTTACAGGGCAGTCCGTCAAGGACTGAGATATGCGGAGAATATTCTCCTTGAACCGTATTTTGAATACGAACTTGAAATCCCCTCCGAATATACAGGAAAAGCTATCGCAGATTTACAGCATATGTCCGCAGAATTTCAGTCTCCCGAAACTGTCGGTGAATTTTCCGTAATAAAGGGTACTGCCCCCGTATACGAAATAAACGGATATTATCAGCAGGTCATAAGCTATACAAAGGGCAGAGGTCATATAAGCTGTACACCATGCGGTTACAGGGAATGTCATAATGCTGAGGAAATAATAAATAATATAAATTATGACTGCGACAGCGATATTGAAAATTCTGCGGATTCCGTATTCTGTTCACACGGAGCAGGGTTTATAGTAAAATGGAATGAAGTACAAAATTATATGCATCTTCCCTCATGTCTCGAAAAGCCAAAGGAAACCGAATATATTCCGCAGGTTAAAAAATCAAATCCCGATGTTTCCGAAAAGGAATTAATGGAAATCTTTGAAAGAACCTACGGAAAAATAAACCGTGACCCCAGAAAGGCTTTCAGTAAAACAAAAAAAGAATCAGACTATTCAAAGCCCGTGAAGCTCCCCGACTACGAAAAGCCCGATTATCTCATAGTTGACGGATATAATATAATATTTGCATGGGATAATTTAAAGAAAACCG
>DGRR01000212.1 GCA_002389995.1 Ruminococcus sp. UBA4383
ACTCCTATGTTTGAATAAAAAAAAGCCGCATTATGCGGCTTTTTTATATGCAGTAATAATCTCCCTCATGACTTGAATGTTTGTCGATAATATCCTGAATGGTTATACCTCCGAGATAATCCGAAACAGTTTTATAAAGCCCCTCCCATATATAGAGAGTTGAACAGTTTTCTTTTCTGGGGCAGTCATTTACTTCATATTCGAGGCATGAAACAGGTGCAAGGCTTCCCTCCGTAGCGATGAGAACATCTTTGACAGTGAGTTCAGAGGGGAGTTTATTGAGCATATAGCCGCCACGGTTTCCCCTGTTTGTTTTGAGGATACTGCTTTTATTGAGCATGGGAACTATTTGTTCGAGGTATTTTTTTGAGATGTTTTGTCTGTCGGCGATATCTTTCAGAGAGACATAGCCTTCCTGCTGATGAATTGACAAGTCGATAATCATTCTGAGAGCATATCTTCCTTTTGTAGAAATTTTCATTTGTATTCCTCCTTAGTTGTTATATCTTCATTATAACATAGGTTTAGTATGTTTTGCAAGGGGAAATAAAAATTCGTTTATTTTTTTCTTCTGAATTTTGGCATGAAATGTTTTCGGTATATAATATAGACCATTCCGAGGTTATAGTCATATAGCAGAAATATGACATTGCTCATGGCGAGCATTATAACACCGCTGTATTTCCCAAATTCTTCAAACTGTTCGAGCATTTCCTTTATACCGAAAATATACACCGTCATATAAAAGAAAGAAATAACGCAGATATTGAATATTATTAATTTCACGGCAAAACGCAGTATTCCGAAATTCATTTTTTGCAGATAAAAGCGCATTATAGGATAATGTCCGAAAAGCATTATAAATATCAGGGCAGCCTCTTTGTCAGCAGTTATCAGCAGAGACAAAAGACTTACAGCTATATAAGTGAGCAAAGCCCATTTTGTACTTACTTCCGCAGCAATTATCATCATCAGAACTCCTGCAATCATGGGGAGTATGAGATAAAATGCTGGGAGTATTCCTGCGAGAAACATAGCTATAAGGCACAAAGCCGCAACAATTCCGCCGAGTGCTACCCTGTAACTTACATCTCTCATTCAGTGACCGCCTTTGAATCGGGGGAATCTTTCTTTTTGGCTTTCTGGAGGTTATAGACAACAGCCGCACTGAGTCTGTAAGGGAGGAATTTATTCAGGAAAATGCTTGCTTTCATAGCAAGTTCAGGGATAGCAATAACCTGACCTGCAAAGGCTTTTTTCAGGGCATATTCAGCGGCATAGTCGGGAGATATCGGTTTCACGCTGAAATTAACTCCTGCACGGTTATTGAAATTGGTATCGACAGGACCGGGGCAAAGTACGGTTATTCCAACATTTGACTTGTCTCTCCTGAGTTCTTCTGCTATTGCAAGCGAAAGCCTTACCACATAGTTTTTTGATGCATAGTATGATGAAAGCAGCGGACCTGACATAAATCCTGCGGAGGAAGCTACATTTATAATTATACCTCTGTTATGTTTTTTGAAGTCACGAAGGAAAAGTTTTGCGAGGATATGAACAGCAGTAATATTGACATTAATCATATCTATTTCGTCATTGAGGTCGGTTTCGTCGAATTTTCCGAATATTCCGTAGCCTGCGTTATTGATAAGCAAGTCAACGTCCTTGTCCTTACAGAAACGATATACTTTGAAAACCTCGTTTTTATCGGACAAATCCGCAGGGATTATCATAGTATTATTGCCGAGTTTTTTCTGCATATCGAGGAGAACGGATTCATTTCTTCCTGTGAGGATTAATTCCCAGCCTCTTTTGCTGAGTTGTTTTGCGAAACTTTTTCCGATTCCCGAAGTTGCACCTGTAATTAATGCTCTCATAATTTTTACACTCCTTTATAATCAGTCTGTGAGAGATGAAAAGATATTTTCATTTCCGAGACTTTCTGTACTGAATAAAAACAATACCTGTTCATAATCTCCAATATTCACGAAATCGCCTATATTTCTGACAGAACATTCAGGCGAAAAAATATCTATAACGCTGTAATGCTGTATCAGAAAGGGGATAAAGCAGTTTGCAAAATTATCTTTTATGACGAGAAGTTTTCTCTCGTTGTTTACCGAAGTTTTAATCTGCACGAGCGGCATATCATTACCGAGGTAAAGTCTGTACATATCGTCTGAATTTATGGCATTTCTGCAATACAGTTCTTTTCTGCATGAATGTAAGGTATTGTCAAGACCTGTGCATGAAACAATTTCCGCACCGTCATTATAGTTATATATATCGAGAATATCGGGTTTTGATTTCATATAGTGTGATTTTTCCCAGAGGTTGCCTCTGAAATTATCCGTAACGTGTTCGATTGTATACTTGTCGTAAGGCGAGGGCTGAAAACCGAGTTTCTGAATGACAGTTCTGTAAACGCAGTAAGCCCCATAACTTGTCCATTTGGTATCGCTGCGGAAATATATATAATTTTCATTAAGTCTTTTAAGGATATTATACGCATCAATTCTGCGGATATTATTTCCGAGCCTTGAATAAAGAGTATCAATGCATTGTTTTTCCGTATCGTCTGTGAGGTATTCAGGGAGAATATCACTGTAAACTCCCGAAGAATCAGGAACAGCGACAAAATACACTGCACAGTCGTTTTCTTTTGCGAATCTGTTTACTATATCCGCATTGGATTCATAGAAAGGCGAATATGATATATCCGCATTGAGAAGTCTTTCGCTGTTTATATAGACATCATTGACAATTTTTTCGCAAATCTGCGATTCTATCTTAGCCTTTGAAGAAGTCCAGAAATCTCTCTCAATGAAATTCATGGTAAAGCGGTTTTCGATACTTCTGAAAAAAGAGCCGTCCATAAATGCGGAAAATGTCAGCGGAATACTTGTATTGTCGCTGTTTTTGTTTGTTGCCGTCAGTATAAGGACAGATGCCATTATAAGCAGGATAAAGAATGCAATTATTCTGTGGATTATTTTTGACATGGCTACCTCCTTAGAGTTTCAGCAGAATCATATCGGAAAAACCGCTGTAAGATATAAGTGCAGTACATACAATCAGCAGAAAAGCCGCAATTACGGGAGATATCGCTGAAAATGCGGTTTTCAGTTTTGATTTTCCCGAACGGAGTATCATATTTCTGAAAAGGTCTGTTGAAGCGTACATTGAAATCAGAAGCACTACAATATATGATTTAAAGAAATAAACTGATATACTGTCTGCAAAAAGTCTGTTTCCGCCGAACATTACCAGCAGATATCTTGCGGAATCGAGCATACTGTCGCCTGCGAGGAAAACCATAAGCACGGACATTATGAAGAATGTATACATTATACCCGTAGCTTTTAATATTTTTTTTCTTACAAAGAAATTTTCCGCTGTTATGGAGATACCCACAAGACCGCCCCATACTGCACCGTTAATGCTGAAAGAATACCAGAATCCTGCAATACACCATACGGAGATAAACAATATTCTTCTTATCCGGTTATTTTTTGTAATTTTGTAAAGCGGTTTTGATATATAGAATTTAAACCAGCGGACTATCTGAATATGCCATTTTGAGGCGAAATATTTTATTCTGCTGCTGAAAATGGGGTAATTGAAACTGTTTGGCAGGCGGTATCCGAAACAATATCCTATACCCGTACCCATATCCGCAAAGCCCGAAAGTGTGAAATAAAGGCACAGCATATATGCGATTATTCCGAGCCATGCATTTACAGAGGAAAGTTTTTCGATATCAATATCATTTACAGCCATGTAAAGCTGATACATAGTATCTGCGATAATTATTTTTTTTGCAAGACCTTTTATGAATATTGCCAGACCTTTTCCGATTTCGGAAAGACCATATTTTTTATTTTTATTGATTTTGAGGAATGAGCGGTATCTCACGACAGGACCTGCCGTAAATTTCGGAAACATCACTGTATAGAGACTGAAAGAAATTATATTTTTTTCAGCCCTTATTCTTCCGCAGTAAATATCTATCAGATATCCTATTGAAGAAAGCACAAGGAAAGAAATTCCCGGTATGAAAAAATCGTCAGGAAAACCGAAAGTATTTCTCAGCCATGACATATATTCAGCCCTGAACATAAAAATTACCGTTATGTCAGCGGTTATTCCTGCAAACAGCGGAATTGCTTCCAGAGAAGTTCCGCTTTTTTTGATAATATCCGTAAGTATCCCCATAAGGTAGTTGAACAGGGTATAGAAAATTATGAAGAACAGGAATCTCAGACCGTTTGACGCACAGAATACCAGACTTAAAGCAAGCAGTACACCGTCACGGTATTTTTGTTTTGTGATGTAATATATAAGCATGGAAATCGGAAGAAAACCATAAATAAACAGCAGACTGCTATATAACATCTGATTCCTCCCTGATTCTGATTAAAGTTTTTTCGAGTTCATCTCTTGACATCATTGTATTTAAGACTTCAACGAGAGATGAAGCGGACATAAGCGAGGGCAGACCGAGATATTTCTGCAATTCAAGGCGCAGGCTTTTACTGTCGGGCTTACCGCTCAAACCGAGTTCATAGAGGACAGTTTTATCTATATCGTGGGGACTGTTATTTTCGGAGGCGGTAATGCCTGCGTTTCTGAAGGCATCGAGGATTAATTTTACATTGATACCCTCAACACCGAGTTTACCCTCAGCGGAAGGTTTTTCCTTACGTTTTTCCTTTCCGAAAACATCTGGGATATAGACATTTCTGACACTGCCTTTTTTTACGGCACTTTTAATATATCCTCTTATTTTCCGTCCTGCGCTGTCGGAGTCGGTAAGAATTATAATTCCTGTTTTTTCGGCATAAAATCGGATAAGTTCAAGAGTTTCCCTGTCCCTGAATATACCGAAACCGTTAGTAACTATTATAACTGCATCGAAAACGGAGGAGAGTTTTATTTTGTCATACTTTCCTTCAACGATTACAGCTTCATTAATTTTAATCATACAGCCTCCGCTAATTTTTTGTAATAAACATTTTTGCAACAGCCTGTTCAAGTATAATCCGTGGGTCTGTATAGGTAGAATTGAACTGTACAGCGGTATCACGCATAATTTTAATGCACTCACGCAGACGGCTGATACTCATTCTTGAACAGTCCCTGAAAGCGTTTTTCACGGCAAATGCACGGTTAGCGGCATATCCGAAATCATTTGCGACATCATCAATATTTTTTCCCGATTGTTTTCCGCAGGCTGCACGGTACAAATCAATGAAGGTATTGGCTATTGCTGAAAAAATATATAATTTGTTTGAATAGTCGATATTGAGTTCATCAATTGCCTTGAAAGCGGTGAATCTGTCCATAAATGCGACAGCGTTTGCGAGTTTATAGACGGTCATATCATTTTGTCTGTGGACGAGGAGGTTAATCATATCCTCTGTAATTTCACGTCCCTGAGCGTACATACAGAGTTTGTCGATTTCGTTGTTTATCGCAAGAGTGTCACAAAGGCACATTTCAGCGATTTGTCTTGCATTTTCGAGTCTTATCATACCGCCTCTTGACGAGACTTTGTTTACAATATCCTTGGCAAGGTCATTGGAATTTTTCACGGCACATTCGCAGAGTATGCCGTTTTTTGAAGCGAAATCGGCAAGTTTTTTATTTTTATCCTTTATGATATTTTTTCTTGATTTATAGTCATATTTTGTTTCTATCACAAAGCCTGTGACATTGAATATGACTATTGTAGCAGGGGGGATATTCTTAATGATATCGAGAAGTTTTTTATTTATATCCTCAGCTTTACGCCCACGCATATCATCGAGGGGCTTTTCGCAGTTATAGTCATTGATGAGTATGCAGTTATAGTCTGAAATCATGGGCATCATGCTTACAGTATCATCGAGGGAGGGGAGGTCTATATACTTTGCATTTATTTTAGTCAGGGCAAATTCCTCATTGTCTCCGACAGCCGTTTTTATGATTTGCCTTGTAATCTGTTCAACGCTGTTTATATCCGAGCCGTAAATATAGTACAGGTTAGCGAGCTGACCTTTTTTAAGCTGGGCGGAGAGAGATTTTGGGTCAATCTGTGACATTACATCCTCCTTATCCTGTATACTCCGTCATTGTATACAACTATTTCAAAATTATTCATATCTGAAAATTCGCTGTTATCGTATTCGCCGAGATAAATATTTGAATTTATATCAGGCGGAAGATTACCGTAGAAAACATTCAGACCGTCATAATGATTATTTTCTTTTGCAGGTGAGAGAATAATCTTGCTGTTATTAAAATTTATAACAAGTATTCCGTCCTTATATTCACATGAAAATGTGCTGTTCATACTGAAATCATCACTGAAACTCAGATTGTTTATCTTATAATATTTCAGTTCAGAGATATAAGAGGAATACAGGGAGTTCATATTTTTAGTAATAACGAGATTATTCACCGAGCTGATACCGTTTACACCGAGATATTTTCTGATATACTGCGGACTGTGGTAATTTCCGCTTATGTCGATGATATTCGTATCGCCTTTATAGTTTATCACAACAGAAACATTTCTGCCCCGTCCGATGACTGATACTATAAAATTATTGTATCTCCATACCGAATAAGAGGTACAGAATACGGAAAATACTGCAAATGACATAATAACAGCCGTGCCGAGAAATTTTCTTTTCCCGAAAATCATGTGTATAGCTGTGCAGACCGCACAAAGCCCGAAAAGAATATATGCAGAATACTGACTGCCCTTTGATATTTGCAGAAAGCTTATTTCTGCGGATTTTTCAGACAGATATATAACCGGTCTGATAAAAATATACGCTGAGTATATAAATGGAATTATACTGCCTGTAAGCATATATGCCACGCCTGTAATCATTGAAGCCGTACACAGAGGCACTAAAATTATATTGCTTACAGGTGATATCAGAGATGTTTCGTCAAAATAATACATACTGAAAGGGAAAATAAAAACAGATGCACATAAAGCTGTTAAAACATTATATTTAAGTTTTTGCAATACAGTATCTTTTTTGATATTTTTAGTCATATAAGGGGCAAATACACCTATTCCGAAAGTCCCTGCAAAAGAAAGTACAAATCCCGAACTGTATACAGAATATGGGTTTAAAGTGCAGATTAATATTGAAGCCCATGCGAGTGAGTTGAAAGTATCATTCTGCCTGTAAAACAATTGTGCGGAATAAATGAAGTCAAGCATTATCATTGCCCTGACTGCGGAAACGGGAGAATTTGCCGTTATAA
This sequence comes from Ruminococcus sp. UBA4383, assembly GCA_002389995.1. Classification (GTDB taxonomy): domain Bacteria; phylum Bacillota; class Clostridia; order Oscillospirales; family Ruminococcaceae; genus Ruminococcus. The sequence goes on from DGRR01000212.1 coordinate 7,267, forward strand.
CAAGCAGTATCATGAAAATATTTATAATTCCGAATGAAAGAAATCTGTTTATTCTCATTTTGCGGAGCAGGAACATGATAAATGCCGCAATTACGGAAACATGAAGTCCCGAAACTGATAATATATGACCTATACCGCTGCGGTAGAGTGCAGTTTTAATATTATCGTTAAGTGATTGTTTTTCCCCGAAAATCATACCTGCCATAAAGTTTCCGCAGTCCTCACCGAGAATAATTTTAAATTTTTCGGTCATATTTTCACGGTATTCTGCGAGAAAATTTTTAATTTTCCGTGAATTTTGCGGATATACCTTTATATTATGGGGACTGTCCGCATGGAGGTAAATATTTTCGGATTTATAATAATCTTCCGAATTAAAGATATAACTGTTTTCAAATGCGGAAAATTCACAATCCATATCAATAATATCACCGTATTCTGCGCCTGTATTACTCATAAAGACATAAATTTCCGCACTGACATCATTGTTTATTTTTCCTTTCAGGACGTATGATGCATTATCACCGTCATAGGTTTTTATCTGGGTTACTTCTCCTGAAAAGTATCCGTCTGTCTCATTGAATTTTATTATTTTGTCATAGCCGAGATTTGTATATATTCTGAAATATCCGATACCGACTGCAAATGAAAGTATTATTACGGCAAAATCACGCACAACCGCACCTTTGATGTGCATTATCAGCGCAATAACAGCGGCAGCGGATATAAAAAAGAATATATTCCAGTTAAAAAATGAAGCGAAAAACAATCCCGACAAATATGCTGCTGCCGCTTCAATTATTTTTCGCTTCATATATTCTGCTTATTTAAAGAAAAGTGGCAGTTTTTCGAGGAATATAATATCATTCCTGTCAGCGGCATCGCCCTCAGCGAGAACGGCGGCTTCGGCGGCAATATTACCGCCTGCGGCATTTACAAGCTGTTCAAGAGCTTTGAGTGATTCTCCTGTACTTATAACGTCATCGACAATGAGAACTTTTTTATTTTTCAGCATTTCAGCCTTGTCCTCCGAGAGGTGAAGAACCTGTTCGTTTGCGGTAGTTATGGATTTGACTGTGACAGAAATCGGATTTTTCATATAAAGCTTTATGGATTTTCTTGCGACAACATAGGGTTTACCGCTTTGTCTTGCCATTTCATAGGCGAGAGGTATTCCCTTTGATTCAGCGGTTATGATAACATCAAAATCGGGGCATTTCTTAATGAGAGCCTCAGAAACCGCAACAGTCATTTCCACATCAGAAAACATTACAAAAGCCGCAATATCGAGTTTTTCATTGATAGGGCATACAGGGAGCTGTCTTGTAAGTCCTGCGACATTGAGAGTATAAGTATTGCTCATTGAAATTCTCCTTATTCGGTTTTGCCGAGGGATTCCTTGCCCCAGCCCATTTTAACGCCGCCGAGGATATGAAAATGCAGGTGCATAACGCTCTGACCTGCGTCCTCGCCGCAGTTGTTGATAATGCGGTAAGTTTCAATATTTTCAGCCTTTGCGATTTTGGGGACAGCCTCGAAAACCTTTGCGACATATTTTGAATTTTCCGCAGTAATTTCGTTTGCACAGCAGATATGTTTCTTAGGGATAACGAGGTCATGCACGGGAGCGATAGGGTTTATGTCCCTGAAAGCGAAAACGTAGTCGTCTTCATAAACCTTAGTGCTTGGAATTTCTCCGTTGATTATTTTACAGAATAAACAGTCCATAATAATTC
>DGRR01000170.1 GCA_002389995.1 Ruminococcus sp. UBA4383
GTTAATTTTTTTGCGTCATCGTCGTTGTAATCGGCGGCAAAGACTATAAATTCGTCTCCTCCGAAACGGCAGTAAATTTCATTGTTCTTGCATGAAACGGTGAGGATATCAGCAATTGCACATATAGCCTCATCGCCCACATCATGACCGTAGGTATCGTTTATGACTTTAAGACCGTCAAGGTCTATGAACATGAGCATAATTTCACGTCTTTCCTCCACACATTTGCTATATATTTCGGAAGTAGCCTGAACGAAGCCGTTTCTGTTGAGAATACCCGTAAATGTATCCTTTGTATAGAGTCTGCCGAGACGCTGTACAGCGAGGTCGAGGCATATCAGCTTGCGGATATTTTCGAGGGAATTGCTTATTGTGATGCACCATGACTGGAACATTGAGTTATGGAGGGGAAGCCTTGTCATTCTTATAGCCATGAATCCGAGACAGCGTTCACCGAAATGGAGGGGAATGAAGTAATACATCTTTCCGACTTCCGAAGAAACGGCGAATTTTGGGACGAGGTCTTTTGTTTTCATTATGGATTTGTCGTGGAAAACGCCGTTGAGGTAAGAAATTTCAACGCTTACATTTTCAGTAAATTCCGTGGGAACATTTTTGCTGTTGTGGGCGAGGTCATTTTTCTCGTCAAAAATTTCCGAATCCCAGTTTTCGCACAGGCAGAAATAAAATTCTTCGGGGTTCATATCTGCTACAAATCTCTTGAAAGATGCGATATACTGTCTGAAACTTCCGCAGTCCTGCAAATCGCATGAAAGTTTGTTGAAGACGGACATATAGGTGTTTATGTTTTCATATTTTCTGTAATTTGCATAGTTTACTGATTTGACTTCATCTATATCAAAAGGTTCGCTGTTGCAGCAGCCGCAGCTTTCCCTGAATTTCGGGGACATATTGAGGATAGTGCTTCTCTGCGGTTCATTGCCTTTGAAGTATTCGGAGAGGATTTTGCAGGCATACTTTCCTGATTCATTGAGGGGACGTTCAACGGAGGTAAGTTCCATCTGGTAATTATGCTTGTTATAGGTATTGTCGAAACCTGAGATTTTGATTTCATCGGGGATTTTGTAACCTGCGGCAATAAGTCTGTTTATTGCGGTTGCAGCCATAACATCATTTGCACAGATGATAGCTTCGGGCATACTTGAATTTCTTTTCATGAAGTATTCGACAGCATTTTTACCTGAGGGCGCACGGAAATCGCCGTAATAGATGCGGTCGTTTTCTATTGTTATGTTATTTTCGTCAAGCACTTCGAGGAAAGCGTCAAGTCTGTCAGAACTTTCGGGGTTATAGCGTGGACCTGATATATAATTGAATTTTCTGACATTGTGTACTTTGATGAAATGCTCAGTAATTTCCTTCATGGCAGCGACATTGTCAATGCCTATATGGAACATATCGGGGACATCATTGTCGATACTCACCGCAGGAATACCTGCTTTTCTTATTCTGCTGAATATATTTCTGACGACAGGAGGGTGGTCAATGGTGTTGGTCAGGAGGATAGCCCCGTCAAATTCTGAAAAATCGGGGAGGTTGAATATATTGAATTCTCCCGTATCATGTCCCGGATTGCCGAGAGAGCCTATAAATGAAACGAATACAAAAATATCAAACGAACATTCTGCGGCAGATGATTTTATTCCGTTCAGTATTGAACTCTGGTAACTCTGGTCTATACTTGCGATAATTACTGCGATTTTGTACTTATTCACAGCATTGCACACTCCTTCTGAGTAAATTTCACTGATATGCAGTTTATTGATATATTACAGTTTTCCGATAAGGCATAAAAATAAAAGCGAAAAAAAGCGTTACCTATATTGTACAATAAAATCAGAGAAAAATCAATAGTTTTTTGTGATAATTTTATTGTTAATTTATTGTTAACAAATACAGAATGCTTTTATGTAATTATTTTACGGCACAGCAATCAAAATTAACACATAAAAACTGTCGCCCGTTTTCGACAAAATCTGTCACAATGACAAAAATTCAGCCCAATATTGACAAATTCAAAAAATAATGCTATACTAACATCAGCAGGTACAACACTATAAAGACTGCGGAGGTTTTTTTAATGAGAAACATATGGCACGATATCAGCCCCAAAAGAATCAGCCCCGATAATTTTTATGCCGTTATCGAAATAGGCAAGGGAAGCAAGATAAAATATGAGCTTGACAAGGAAACAGGATTCATAAAAATGGACAGAATACTCCATACTTCTACCCATTATCCCGCAAACTACGGCTTCATACCCAGAACCTACTCCGATGACAACGACCCCCTCGATGTTCTTGTATTATGCTCCGAAAGACTTATGCCGCTCACTCTCGTCCACTGCTACCCCATAGGCGTTATAAGAATGCTCGACAATAACCACAGGGACGACAAAATTATCGCCATACCTTTCGATGACCCCAACTATAATATGTATATGGACATCGAACAGCTCCCCAAACACGTTTTTGACGAAATGACACACTTCTTTACCGTGTATAAGGAACTCGAAAACAAAACCACTGCCGTCAATGAAGTTGACCACGCAGAAGTCGCAAGGCAGATAATCGCTGACGATATAGAAAACTATATCGAAAATTTCTGCAAGTAATCAAAAAACTGAATAACGAAAGGAACTCTTATGACAGCTTCAAGTGAAAATTTATTCAGCAGCCAGCCAAGTGCTGCCCCAATCGGAATCATCGCAATGAACAGCGTTACCGAACTCGGTAACAAAATCAACAGTTACCTCGTTGACTGGTCCAAAAAAGCAGGCTACGAAACCGAAAGCTTCCTCATCGAAAGCGAATGCTCCAGATTTTCTTCGGGCGACGGAAAAGGCTTGATAAAGTCAACCGTCAGAGGAATGGATCTGTTCATAATAGTAGATGTCGGAAATTACAGCATAAAATATGACTATTTCGGAAATCAGAACTGTATGTCCCCCGATGACCACTATCAGGACTTAAAGAGAATCATTCAGGCAGCAGGAGGAAAGGCTCACAGAATAAATGTCATAATGCCCATACTCTACGGCGGCAGACAGCACAGAAGAAATTACAGGGAATCACTCGACTGCGCCTGCGCTTTGCAGGAACTTGAAGCCATGGGCGTTTCAAACATTGTCGCATTCGATGCACATGACCCCAGAGTGCAGAATGCCGTTCCGCTTATGGGATTCGACAATGTTATGCCTACCTATCAGGTTCTCAAAACCATGCTCAGGGAAATCAAGGGCGTAAGCTATACAAAGGACAAGTTCATGGTAGTATCCCCCGATGAAGGCGCACTCAACAGAAATATGTACTATGCATCAGTCCTCGGTGTTGAAATGGGTATGTTCTACAAGAGAAGAGACTACTCAACTATCATAAACGGCAGAAATCCCATTGTCGCTCACGAATATATCGGAAATTCCGTTGAGGGAAAAGATATTTTCGTCGCTGACGATATCATTTCATCAGGCGAATCAATGCTCGACCTCGCCTATGCACTCAAAGAAAAGAAAGCAGGAAGAATATTCACTTACGCAACATACGCAATCTTTACAAACGGTCTCGAAAAATTCGACAA
>DGRR01000037.1 GCA_002389995.1 Ruminococcus sp. UBA4383
AAAATAATGGATTATCTGCGAAATACATTGCCGATATGGTAATTATGATTAAATCTGTCGCAAAATGGGCGGAAACCACACATAACTTTTTGAATCAGGTCAGAAATGTGGAACTGCCGAAAGTCATAAAAAAAGAAACAGAAACTTTCAGCGATTACGAGCAGAAAGCATTGTTTCATGCTTTGAACAATATACAAAATTTTACCACAACAGGAATTAAACTTGCCGTTTACACGGGTGTGAGAATCGGAGAACTTTGTGCCTTGCAATGGAAAGACATTGATTTTGAACATGGTATTCTGAAAGTTACTAAAACAGTACAGCGTATCGGAAAATCTGCCGATAAAAGAAAATCCGCTGTTATGATTACTCCTCCGAAGTCCGAAACTTCCGTCCGTGAAATTCCTCTGCCTGATTTTGTTCTGAATGAATTACGTCAGGTCAGAACGAATGACGGTGATTATATCGTTTCGGGTTCGGAAAAAATCATCGAGCCAAGATGCTTTACAAACCGCTATAAATCCGTACTTAAAAAAGCAGGTATACCGTCAAGGAAATTTCATTCACTCCGCCATACATTCGCCACAAATGCCTTACAGCAGGGATTTGACGTAAAAACTCTGTCTGAAATTCTGGGTCATTCGGGTGCAAATGTGACAATGCGAGTATATCTCCACACTTCAATGGAAAGGAAAACTGCCTGCATGAGTCTTGTAAAAGAAATTGCCTGAATTTTTATACCGTCAGAAACTTTGTCACAGAAAGTGAAATTGTCTGAAAAGATGCCGTGTTTTCGCTATAAATTCGTCAAGGGTTACACTTCAGGAAAACTCCTATTCTATTATATCACGAAATACAGAAATATCAATCTGAAAATAAGGGTGATGTAATGAAAACAGCGTGTTTTACAGGTCACAGGAATCTGAACTGTGATATTGAAGATTTGAAATCAAGGCTATACAATACTCTTGAAAGGGCGGTCATCAACGCAGGAATCAATGATTTTTACAACGGTGGTGCTGTGGGTTGGGATATGCTTACGGCTGAGATAGTTATGAAACTCCGTGAGAAATATCCGCAAATTAGATTACATATGATTTTGCCGTGTTCTCCCGAAAATCAGTCCCGTAAGTGGACACCTGAACAGAAACAGACCTATTTTTCGGTTCTGAAACAGGCTGATTTCATTGAACAGATTTCAGAAAATTATTGTAATGGCTGCATGAAACAGAGAAATGCCAGATTGGTTGAACTTTCCGACTGCTGTTTCTGCTATTGGGACGGAAATATAAAAAGCGGCACGTTCCAGACAATCTGCATGGCTCAGAGAAAACATATCATGATTGTTAATTTCTGTCATAATTGAAATAAGTTGAAATTTTGCAAAAATATGATTAAAAGAAATCATTGAAAAAAATATTGCTAATTTCAATAAATCTCAAACTCCGCAGATTTAATCCTTACTTTTGCGATATATTCGTTGCAAAGGTATGATAACAGCATTGAAGTGATATAGCCTTTGTAATTTGATTTGACAGAATAATTTTTAATTTTTTCTTTTAAATGCTTTTCAAAGCTTTTCATAAATGTGAACAGAGAACAGCCGTCTCCGCAGAATCCCATGTTCAGATTATTTATGTGTGAAAGAATTACGGACGGATCTGTGTGCTGTTTACAGCCTGTTTTACTGCATAAAGACTCCGTTATATACGAAACGCACTCCTTTGAGAAAAAATTGAAATCCATTCCAAAGTCTATTTTGAAGCATGAACTGAACAGGAAATTCAGCGCATTGAGCATGGTCGGCTGACTGTTTGTAAATGTTTCGGGAATGTAACAGTCATCTTTTTTCCAATAATAGCAGTCTGTCCCGTAATACTGGATAAAATGCTCCTGCGTGTCGAACGGATAACTGTGATAATTCTGATTATTCACATCAAGGTGATGCATTTCAAGGAGCATTTTTCCGAAAGGCATAGCAGTTTCGAGCTTATTCTCATCATGATTTTTCTTTTCAGGGAGAACAGGCTCATATCTTGTCAAAAATCCGACAATGACTTTTTTCAGATAGCTGTCCCTTGCCTTTGGATATTTCAGGTTTTTCAGTGACTTTTCGCAGTATTTCTTCAACTTCTTCATAAACGGAACAAGCGATTTCTCGGCAGAATTTATGGCTTTTACCTGATTGATAATTTCGGCAGGGTCGGCACTTCCGCAGGTGAGAATTTCACTGATATATCTTATTGCATTTTCCGTGAACTCTCGCAAATCATCATAGGGCATATTCTGAAAATCCGTCATTTCTTTCAGAATCCTTTCAGTATCATAGAAAATTGCAAGAGACTGTTTTGTATCCTCCGAGATTTCGGGGGATTTTTCTTTTTCAGAAGAAACTTTGTCAGCGTCCGAGACTGACTGACTTTTAATAATGGATTTTTGAATTTTTAATGGATTGATGTTTAATAGCTGTTCCTGACCGTCAGACAGTTTCCGTTCAGACGGGTCAAGGTCAAAAAAATCAGGCTCATCATGAGCGGATTCTCCGAAATGTGGGTTGAGCATGGGACTTTCATAAAAGGCATATTGATTATGACCAAACTGTTTGGTCTGCTCGTCCTTGACCTGATATTTGAACAGGTAGCCGTGCTGTATAAGCTCCGCAACGGCATTTTTGACCGCTTTTATTCCCTTTCCCAACAATGTGCAGAGTCCCTCAGTGTTGACATTCCACGAATCGGCTTTGACCGCAAGCATTTGGAGCATTAACATTCTCGCTGTCAGGGAAATGCTTTTGTCAAAAATTATGGCTGTGCTTACGCAGGTAAAATTTTTGTCTTTTTCAGTCCTGAAAACCGTCATGTTTGGCGTGTTAGACATATAATCCCCTCTTTTCTGATTTGAAAATTTTTTGCAAAGACTTGATTTTTTATTGAATGTATGTTATAATAAAGACAGTAAATATAATTATTGATTTCTACAAGTCTATTATATATCAGTTTTTTGATAAAGTCAATAAATAAATATCTATTTTGTGAGATTTTATCAGTTTATATAAATGAAAATATCTATTTAATGATAAAGTTATGCATTTTTCTGATAATTATTGAAAGAAGGTGGCGAATATGACATTTTGGGACGTTTTCAGTAAGTTATGTAATGAAATTGGAAAGAAACCTAATCCAGTTGGAAAGGAAATAGGTGTTTCTTCTGCTGCTATTGCAAATTGGAAGACTGGTTCTATTCCAAATGGTGAAACTTTAATGAAAATAGCTGATTATTTCCATGTATCAGTTGATTATCTCCTCGGCAGAGCTGATGAATCTACAACATCAAGAGAGGAAAATAATCATATTCAGCCCAATTTATCTGATTTATCAAAAGTGGCAAATACTAAACCTGATGGGGTTACAACTGAATTTTTGAAAGCATTTGAAACTCTGGATTTTTCCGATAAACTCGATACCATGAATTTCGTAAGGGACAGAATGAGAAAAGTATAAACAAAAA
>DGRR01000207.1 GCA_002389995.1 Ruminococcus sp. UBA4383
TCACAGTTTGCCCCCTTTGTCTATGTTAAAGAAGGCAGGGCAACAGGCTATGAAGTCGATATCGCCTACCGCTTCTGCAAGGAATACGGCTATAAACTCGAAATTCAGAATATGAATTTCGATGCAATAATCCCCGCCGTAAATTCGGGAAAATGTGATTTCGGCTGTTCAGGCATGAGCATAACAGACGAAAGAAAGGAAAGTATGCTCTTTTCTGAACCCGACTATACAGGCGGTACTGTACTGGCTATAAAATCAAATTCCTCCGTGGAGGAAAATACAGGCTTTTTCAAGGGTATAAAACTCAGCTTTGAAAAAAATTTCCTCCGTGAAAACCGCTGGAAACTCATTGTTGACGGTATAGCAACTACCTGCCTTATAACTGTCCTGTCTGTGATTTTCGGCTCTGTCCTCGGATTTCTCATATGTGTATTCCGCAGGACTGAAAGCCGTCTGGCAAATATAATTTCCGATATATATGTGAAAATATTGCAGGGTACTCCCATTGTCGTCCTGCTTATGATACTTTTTTATGTAGTATTCGGAAATTCAGGCATAGATGCCGTATGGGTCGCTGTAATAGGATTTTCACTGAATTTCGGTGCTTATTCTTCGGAAATAATGCGCTCAGGTATCGAAAGTATCGACAAGGGTCAGCGTGAAGCTGCCCTCGCACTCGGTTTCAGCGAAAAACAGGCATTTTTTAAATTTATATTCCCTCAGGCGGCTGTGCGTTTCCTCCCCGTATACAAGGGCGAAATAATCTCACTGCTGAAAAATACCTCAATCGTCGGATATATCGCAATCGAGGATATAACAAAAATGAGCGACATAATAAGAAGCCGTACCTATGAAGCATTTTTCCCGCTTATTGCAACTGCCCTGATATATTTCATACTTGCATGGTTTATTTCCGCTCTAATCGGTCTGATAATCAGAAAAACCAACCCCAGATTAAAAAATTCAGCCAAAGGAGATTCAAACAAATGAGTATGATAAAAATTGAAAACCTTACAAAAATATATCCGGATGTCACACCGCTTAAAAACGTCAGCGCAGAAATAAACAAGGGCGATGTAATCTCTGTCATAGGTCCTTCGGGTACGGGAAAATCTACCCTCCTGCGCTGTATAAACAGACTTGAAGAACCAACTTCGGGGAAAATATTCGTTGACGGCGAGGATATAACTAATTTCAGATGCAATATAAACAAAGTCCGCCGTAAAATGGGCATGGTGTTCCAGTCTTTCAACCTCTTTTCAAATCTCAATGTCATAGACAATATTACCTCAGCCCCGATAAACCTCCTGAAAAAATCAAAGGAAGATGCCCGTGAAAATGCTATGATTCTCCTGAAACGTGTCGGTCTTGAAGACAAGGCTATGAGTTTTCCCGATGAACTTTCAGGCGGTCAGAAACAGAGAGTCGCTATCGCAAGAGCTATCGCCATGCAGCCCGAAATTATACTTTTTGATGAGCCTACATCTGCTCTTGACCCGACTATGGTCGGAGAGGTACTCTCCGTTATAAGAAAACTCGCCGATGACGGCATGACTATGATGATTGTAACACATGAAATGCAGTTCGCCAAAGACGTTTCAAACCGTGTTTTCTATATGGACGAGGGCGGTATATATGAAGAAGGTTCTCCCGAACAAATTTTCTCACACCCTCAGAGGGAAAAAACAAAAGTCTTTATAAACCGCATAAAAACTCTCTCCCTCAGTATCGAAAATGAAGATGTGAGTATATATCAGTATGATGAAAAAATTTCTGAATTTTGTGCAGGCGCATCTTCAAATAAAATTATTGCAAGAAATTTCCGCCTTGCTATTGAAGAAATCATATTCCAGAATATAGTTCCGTTTATAGTGCATCACGAAAACGGTTTCCCCATAAATGTAACGCTCGAATATTCAGAAATAACAGGCAATTCAAAGCTGACAATAACTTACCACGGTTTGCAGTACAATCCTTTTTCTGACGGTGATGAACTTTCTTCAATGCTCATTAAAAAACTTGCCGACAAAATAAATTACAGCCATAAAGATGAAAATTTAATTATAATTAAATTCAAAAAAGAAAGCCCCTGAAATCAGGGGCTTCCTTTTTATACTCGACTTAATGGAACAGGTCACCTTCAAGAGATACAAAAGGTGTATCACTGACTGTCCATTCACTTGATGAAACAATTGTGTCGCTTGTTGTTATGATATCTTTTGCCGCAAATGGTATTACCTCAATATCAGGAGTAATATATTTCTTTTCCTTCATGTCAAAAACCCCCTTTTATGAGTTGGCTGCGCTGAGTGAATAGTCCTTTACTGCAACATAATACTCATAGAGTGCTGCTGCAACGTTCTTTTCATTATCTCCGAGCTTGCTTGTGAGTACATTGTAGCAAGATGTAAGCGGACAGTATTTTATGCTGTAATCGTCGTTTATCTTTACATCAAGTATCTGGTCATATTCATTGGGCTTTATGTTCTCAAACTTGATATATTTAAGGTAATCGCCCGTACTGTTTGACTTTCTTGTAACGCCGTAAGATGTAAGTTCCGCATTTATTCCGTCCCAGCTCTTGAAATACATCATAAGATTTACCATTGAACCGAGTTCAAGTGTTGAATCCTCATACTGAATATCCTCAGGAAGATTTTCGCTCTTGTAATTGTTGTAATCCCATTTTTTGAGAGCGGAAACTGCTGCGCTGATATCAGGTTTCTTTTCGCAGTATTCATTTGCGAGATTGTCTGTATTGTAATTGAATGCAACCTGTGCATATGCACCATAGTTGAGCATAGCTTCCATCATGGGAGTGGCTTTCTCGTATGCTTCGCTGTCATCGTCGTTGTCGATGATACTCTGTGCATATCCCTTGATATCGTATGTATAATTCTTGCCTTTTTTGAGTCCTTCATTGTAGACAAGCTGCGCTCTTACTGTTGAAGCCATCATTTTTGCGGGAACTCTGCACTTGAATGTATAGTATGTATTGTCACCGTACTTAAATTCTGCCGCATCACTTACCATAACCTTGCGGATTTCATATTCGCCCTCATTTTTAGTAGGTACTGCAAATTCCATATAAGCGGATTTGTCTTTGAGAATACTGTCCTCAAGCTGCATCTGGAAGTTTATGCAGATTTCACCTTCAAGGCTGAGAGTAGTGCCTGCAAGTCTTTCAACTCTCTGCTGTCCGAGAGTAGCCTCTGTCTGCTTTTTATTCCATATAACATCATAGTCGGGGTCATCGGAAGTGAAATATGTTGACGGGTGAACGTCCTCATGTATTTTGCTGTAATTTGTAGTGAAATCACGCACACCGTCTGCGATTGTAACACCCATAATGCTGCCGTGGATACCTGTACCTGTGTTGTCGGGGTCTTCAATCAGGAGGTAGGTTTTGTTTACAACACCATTTGATGCATAAGTGTCAATATATATATTGCTGTCCTTTATCTTCTGTGTCTGACCTACTGAATTGTCTACTATTTTGTTGCCTGTGATATTGAGCGCACCGTCAAGGCATACCTTAGCGGACGCATAAACACCTGCACCCTTTTCTGTTGCGTAGTTGTCTGTTATATTCGTGCCGTTAAGGTGGAGTTCAGATGAGTTATAGATACCGCCGCCGCCGTTGTCAGCGTGGTTATTGAAGATTCTTACACCGTGAACATATGCAATACCTGAATTATAGACAGCACCGCCCTGATTTTCCGAACTTTCGTCATTGGAGGTAGTAGCCTTGTTGTCATATATATATGTATCGCTGTAAACGTGAAGTTCGCCGTTATTGAAGATTCCGCCGCCGTTTCTTGTTACTGAACAGTTGTTTATACGAAGGGACGGTTTTCTTCCAACATCGTTATTGCTCATATAAGCGATACCTTCATTATATACCGCTCCGCCGTAATTTGCATTGCAGTAACGGAGATATGTACCTGTGCCGAGAATTTTCAGGCTTGCATCTTTTGCATTGTATACAGCTCCACCGCTTATTGCGTTACAGTTCTGGAATGTTGAATTATAAAGGTAGAGGTCGCCCTCATTGTAAATTGCTCCGCCGTCCTTGGCATAGCCGTTTTCAAAATGGAAATTTCTTATAACTGCGTTACAGCCGTTTTCGATGCGGAACAGATTGACAACATCTCCGCCGTAAATTGTGTTTTTGGTTATCATATTGATAATTTCAACGTTACGGCATTCTGTTATGTCGATACCCTTTGTAAAGGTCATATCGCTTGTTGCAAAGAAATTTATATGTGTATTTATTAAATCGTCCTCGGGGTTTGCGGGAGCTGAATCAACGGCTTTCCGGAGCTGTTCTTCTGTGAAAACATCAAGGATACTGTATCCGCTTTCGGCATCATAGCGTTTTTCAATACCTGATTCCTTATCGACTTTGAGGAGATATTTATATTTTCCGCTTTCTATCTCGCTTATTTCCTTTAAATAGTAGTAGTCATCGTTTAACTGTTCAAGCGAGCCTTTCCAGCCGTAAACTCTGTCACCGTCCTCGTAGTACCATACTCTGGTAAAATTCTTGTCGGTATACCACATTCTGCCGCTGCCGTCCTCATAGTAAGCGTATGCGCCGACATTTTCGGACATTTCGCCTTCATCACGGGGCCAGCCGAACTTATCGTTTACAAGGTCTGCAAATCTGGGGTCTTCCTTGTAGCTGTCTTCCATGATGATTTCTTTTCCGGGTCCGCCGAGGGCATTGTTTGCCACAAGGTAGCCCATGATTTTAAATCCGACTGAATAATTGTTATAGTCGTAGTTATTGCTGGAGAAGATGTAGATATCAGGGAATTTATATCTTCCGTCCTCATAGGATTCAACGTTGTTCTTATAATATCTGTAATAGTTGCCGTTGCTCTGATAATCTGTATGATCACTTGCCGCCTGAGCAGAAATCGCATTGTTTTCTGATACATCAGCAGACAAATTTGTGAATGGTACAGCGGAAACAGCCATTACAGCCGTAAGCATAGCCGCTGTGATTTTTCTTGTATTTTTTCCTTTCACTGTAAATTCCTCCTTGGCAGATTTGAATATTTTCATGTTTGTTTACATTTGTAACACAACTCTCGCATATTATATCATATTATGTTACTAATTTCAAGATATTGACTAAAAAACTTATTTTTTATTAACATTTTTTTGTCTTAACCCATAAATTTTTCACTGTATTTTTGTAAACAATGCAAAAAGCAACATAAAAATCAAAGGCATTGATGTTATGCAAAATATATGATTTCTTATTTAATCGGTGGGCAATACTTTCCATATTGTCCACCGGTTTAATCTGATTAGCCGCCTAATGGGTAGAACGGAGTATCAAGAATTGACCACTCACTGGTTGTTACTACATTGTCCTCTGTGCTTGTTGCGATGATATCCTTAACATCAAAACCTGTGATTTCCATTTCGGGTGTAACGTATTCTTTCTTATCCATATTAAAAACCTCCTTTCATTATGCATTGGCTGCTATGCTGAGTGCATATTCCTTAACTGCGGTGTAGTACTCATAGAGTGCTGCTGCAACGTTCTTGGAATTTTCAGAACAGTTCTTGGTGAGTGTATTGTAGCAAGATGTGAGCGGGCAGTGCTTTATGCTGTAATCACCGTTTATTTTTATGTCAAGTATCCGGTCATACTCATTGGGCTTTATGTTGTCAAATGTCACATATTTAAGGAAACTGCCTACACCGTCTGACTGTCTTGTTACACTGTAAGATGTGAGTTCTGCGTTTATTCTTCCCAGCTGTTGAAATATATTCTGAGATTTACCATTGAATCGAGTTCAAGAATAGAATCAACATATGTAATGTCTTCGGGGAGATTTTCTTTCTTGTAGTTGTTGTAATCCCATTTTCTGAGTGCGGAAACTACCGCATCAATATCGGGCTTCTTCTCGCAGTATTCATTGGCGAGATTGTCTGTATTATATTTGAAAGCAACCTGTGCATATGCGCCGTAGTTGAGTATAGCTTCCATCATGGGAGCGGCTTTCTCATATTCTTCGCTGTCATTGTCGATGATGCTCTGTGCATAGTCCTTGATATTGTATGTATAGTCCTTTTTACAGAATCTCCGCCGAAAACTTTTTTGTTTCTGTCAGCATTAATTATTTCAACATTACGTCTATCGGTTACATCAATGCCCTTTGTGAATGTTACGTCACTGAAGGGAGTAAAGTTGATGTGTGTGTTGATTAAGTCGTCCTCAGGGTTTACGGGGGCTGAATCAACTCCTGCCTGAAGCTGTTTTTCTGAAAAAGCATTTAAGATTTCATGTCCGCTTTCTGAGTCGGTGAATTTTTCAAGTCCCGAATTTTTGTCAATTACGACCTCGTTATTACGAATCCATTCTTGTCTTTCAAAAAATCTCGAAAAGTTTAAATATTCATCGCCTCTGCGGTAATATACTCTTTCTGCGTTTTCATTATAACGCCGGATTCTGTCTCTCTCTTTATTGATAAACAATAAATCATTGTTATATCCGAAATAGAAATATGCACCGGGTTTATTTTCGGCTAAGTCAAGATCCTCTAGGGTCAGCCGGAGTGATCACCAACGACTCCTTGGAAATCCCCATATG
Source organism: Ruminococcus sp. UBA4383 (assembly GCA_002389995.1). GTDB lineage: Bacteria > Bacillota > Clostridia > Oscillospirales > Ruminococcaceae > Ruminococcus. Next base: position 6,611 of record DGRR01000207.1, read on the forward strand.
CCTTATAGCTGTCATCATCAACAAATGAACCTGTGATTTTGGAACTTGTCGGGTTATCTGTAACATAGACTCTGCCGAGGCAAACATAAACGGAAATGTTACCATTTTCTACTAAACAGCACGGAACTTTATATTTCTGAAGCTTCTCATCATACTCGAAAGAACTGCTGTGAACAGCATATTCCAATCCGTCTTCGTCTGTAATATATTCTACGCCCGGTCTTTTAGATGTGGCAGCAGATGCAGTAATTGCACTTCCTCCGAATACGTCAACCACCGAGCCTGTAACCGGTGCTGCTGAAACAGCCATTACAGCTGTGAGCATAGCCGCCGTAAGTCTTTTTGTTTTTTTACCTTTAATTGTAAATTTCTCCCTAAATCCATGTTATTCCTTTATTGTATGTATAACATTAATTCTAATACAATTCCCATATACATTATATCATAAAATATCAGCAATTTCAAGAGATTGACAAAAAATTAATCAATTTTTCATCTTTTTCAATACGACAAATCCTATGGTGGCTGCGAGCAGTATTCCGCCTGCAACTGAACCGACAGCAATCGGATTCATGCCTGAATTATTGTCTGTGGGGTTATTTGTGTTCATAATTGAAGCAGATGAAGTTTTTGTCTGTGAAGTGGTAGTTGTCGGGGATTCTGTTTCAGATACATATGATGTTGAAGTATCCAATATCAGAACTTTTGTTTCTGAAATAGCTGATGTCACGGAAATTTCTGATGTGGTTTTTGTTTCAGCGGAAACTGTTGCATTATTCACTGTTGTTACGGAAGTTGTCTGTGTACTTTGTGAACTTTCATCGGGATTTGCATCTGTGGTATTTTCCTCATCTTCGGGAATAAAAGGGAGCATATCCTCTGTTTCTGTGTCATTTTCGCCTTCTTCGACGTAGGTAAATTCGTCCCAGTTTATTGTTGTATCCTCATATTCTGATTCATAATAGGGAATAAACGGTGTTTCGACTGCTGATGCAGAAATGCTTCCCGGTGAAAGAACAGCCGTTATTGCAATTGTCATATTCAGAAAGAATGACGGTATTTTTAATTTGCGTTTCATAATTCACCTCTTGATTATCTGTTAATCATTTGAACAGTATCATTATACCATAATTCAGAATAAATTTCAAGTAAAAGTTTGTTATACGATTAGCAAATACTTTTTAAATCCTCCTTATGTCTTTATATTCGTTTCAGGACTGCAAAAAGGGACATAAAAAACAGATTTTTTTGTAAAGGAAGAACGGTCTGACTTTTTTCAAAGCCGGACCGTCCTTTAAGGAAAAGATTTATGATAATGTGGATTTACTCAGCCCATACACTGTTTAATCTCACTTTTCTGACTTTACTGCTGAGGAGAGTGCTTATAGCCTCTCTTACTGCGCTGAGGTCGTCAGTAGGTTCTGTCTGAGCTGCGAGAATAACTTCTCCCTTGGAATTTTTAATTTCGTCCCATGTCCAGCCTTCAAAAGTGCCTGTGGGGATTGATTTTAATTCTTCCATAGAAGGTGTATTTATTATTTCTTCTCCTGTGAACTGTTTTGTAACGCTTTCATTGGGGTATACAAATGTTACCTTTATTTCGGGGAGCATTTTGTAATATACCTTTATGCTTGCGTTCTTATGTGTTTCGTCTGCTGTGCATACTACATCACCGTTCACAGTTTCGCCGTTGAACTCAATGTGGTCAAATTCATATCCGAGACCTCTGAGTTTTTCTTTCATATCATCGGAGCTGTAAATGTCCACTTTGCTTGCGAGCAGGTCTTCGCCGTACTTGCATACAGGGTGTAATGACCTGTCGTATTCTTCTTTTTCGTCGTCGAACATATTGTTTACAAATTCGCCGTCCTCGTCTTCAAAGAAATATTCGAGCTTGTATGAGGCGTAGTCAAGTTTTTCTTCTCTTCCGCTGACTTTAAGGATTGTATTGTCATGTACGACTACATTTTCGCCGTCGAGACTGTCAACATCATCAAACGAGAACTCACACGGTATACAAGTTCCGTCAGGAAGTACAAATACTGCATCTTTTATGCTGTATCCGCCGCTGCTGTTCTGAACGAGTGTATATTGTGAAAGTTTCTGGAGTATATCAGACAATGCTATTCTGTCATTATTTTCTGCTGAGAATATGAGTCTGTATGTAGCCTCGCTTCCTGACCAGCCTTTAAATCCTCCGATCGCCTCATCATAGAGCGGAACATCATATACTACTGTAAATTTATTTGAGAGATATGTAAGTCTTGCCTGAAGTGATGTTTCCTTTGCGCCCATGTACTTGTTGCTGTCGTCAAATTCTGTTGTCCATGTTATAAATTCGCAGTTCTTTGATGTAAGGTCGGGGATAAATTCGTTAAGATGTGTTCCGTATACCATACCTACATTGAACATTTTTCCCTCGTCTGAGCTGTCGAATATTGTAAGAGGATACAGATTTCTCTCGATGTAGATATCAAAAGTATCTGAGCCGTCAGGACGGATATTTACTGAATCTGTTGAGAATGCTGTATTTACTGAGAATCCTTCGGGGATATTGATGAGCGGAAGTATATCTGCAAGTTCAACTAAATCGTTTGTACGGATTTCCTTGCTGTTTCCGTCCTTTGTGACATCTTTGAGTGAAGCGCAGCCGCTGAAATCCTCATTGGGGTTGAAGTATGCGTTGCTGTCATAGTATTTTCTGAGAGCCTGTACATCTTCTGCGAGGATATATGTCTTTTTCTTTTCGGGTTTTGTTGAATCAATCAGTTCATACTCAAACGGGTCATATTCAGAGCCGAGAGGCAGACGCTGGATATATACGTTTACTGCTGAGATTTTTGAAGGAGCCGGTGTCCATTTTGCTGTATATACTATATCTTTTTCGAGCTTGGGATATGTAGCGGGGAAGTCAAACTTATTGCCGTTTTCATCGAACCAGCCGTCAAAGATATAACCGAGTCTTGTGGGGTCAGCGGGCCATTCCACTGCATCGCCTGCATTTGCTCTTACGCAGGTTTCGTGAACGTTTTCACCTACAAAGTAGATAGCTGCCGAGTCATAGGGTTCCCAGTGAATTTTGAGAACACGCTTGAATCTGTTGGAAACAGTGGTGCTTCTTCTGTAAGTTATAACCATTGTTACATCTTCACCACTGTTTGAGCTTCCTGATACTGTAACCGTATTTGTGAGCGGATTGTATGAGAACGCATCATTTGAGAATGTGATTGTGTATGCATTTTCAAACTGTTCGTTCAGATATTTTTCACGTTTTGCGCTGTCTTTAATTGCGTCTGCTTCTGTCATTACATTCATCATTTTGAGTTCGCCTGATGTCATATTGAGGCGGTTCATATCATAAATGTCATTCGGAAGCTTCATAGTTCTTGTTTTAATCATGTCAAACTCAAGTTTTTCTTCGTCCATGGGGACAAATTCATATGGTGACCATTCTTCGCCGTAGTCCCATATTCTGTATTCATCGCTCCATATAGGTGCGACTGCTATGAGTTTGCTGCTGTCGAGAAGCTGTGTGGTAAATCTTATGTCTGCACACACTGCCAGTTCCATGTATATAGCACCGTTGTAGTCCTGTTTGAGGTCTTTTCCGGACTCCCATTCGAGGTGGTAGTAGAAGTAGCCCCATACCTGATATTTAAGTCCTGCATAGAGGTTAAATCCTGCATAGAGGAGCTTGTCGGAGAGGACGTTTATTCTCGGACAGAATGTGAATCCTGCCTTTATTCCGATTGTACCCATTACATATGCATCAAATTTCATATTTGCCTTTTCGATGTCGTATGATGATGCATTTGCGCTGTGTCTCAGGAAATCAACGCATATATTCCAGCCTTTTGCATAGCCGAACTGGAATGAAATACCTGCTGCGAGGTAGAAACAGCTTTCAACTGTGAAGTAGATAGGAGCGTGTACATTGATGATTTTGTAGAATGAATAGATGTCTATATCTGCTACCTTTACACGGTAAAGTTCAATCCAGCCTTCCTTGTTTGTATCCTTTACCATTTTCTTGTATCTCTCTGAGAGAGAGTTCATGTCGGTAACTCTTGTTTCAACGACACCTTTTGTTTCTTTCTTTTCTTTATTCTTGTCATTGTCCTTGTTGTCCTGATCTGCTGTGGGAGCGGGGTCGGAATCGGAGCTTGAATCCGAATCGCTGTCTCCTGTGCTGTCTGCGGGGGGAGCGGCATCTGTATCTGCGGGAGGAGCGGCATCGGAATCTTCCGTCTTGGTATCATCTGATTTGCTGTCATCGGACTTGCTGTCGTCTGATTTTTTGTCTTCTGATGATTCATTTTCTTTTGCTGCCTGTTTTGCGAGTTCCTTTACGAAATTCTGACCGAATTTTTTGAGGTCTTCCTTAGTCATATTTGTGAGGTCGAGAACTTCCTTGTCGCTTACTGTTCTGATAGTTGCGGCAGCGGCGAAGTCTGTAAATGTTCCGAAGCGGAAATCCATAGTTGCCTGAGCGGTTTTAACGCCTATGGGGATTATTTTTATTTCCTTGCCGAAAATTGTGGGCCATTTGAGCTGGACATTTGTTTTGAAGCCGTGTTCAAGCATAAGTTCCTGAGCGAAGTTTGCGTTTGCTGATACTACAATCTTGTTTGCCTTATTTTCGGAATTTGTAAATTCTCCGACAAATGTAATGTCGAGGGTTGCTCTTATGCCGTTATTGTTTGCGAAATGTGTAAGATTCTTGCCGTATTTGATACTTGGAGTAACTTTGAGGTGTTTTTTCTCAAATTTCCATGAAGATTTTTTCTCATCGCCTATTTTTACCGAATCATCGAGCAAGCCGAAATTGAGTTCAATTTCTTCATCGCTGTCGGATTCAGCGGCTTCCTGAAATTCTTCGGACGCTTCTATTGCGGCTGCGAGGTAATCGACAGTATCATCGACAAAGCCGCTTTCCTCAGCCTGTCTTTTGAGTTCCTCCTCGATTGCTTCAACGCCTTCTTCGGGAGCATCGACATCGAGAACTTCGGAATACTGATATTTCATATTGTCCTCATACTCATCGAGTGATGCAGGCTCATATGAAATAATGGTTTCAGAATCTCTGTAACCGATTTCCGTAATGACACCGTATTCAACATCTGAGAGGTTTATGGGACCTTTTTCAGCCTGTGAGAAGATTTTATCAATGTCGCAGAGTACAACCCAGTCACCGCTGGAAGGTGCATACATCGGATTTATTCTGAACATTTTATTGACATCATCGTCATATTCCAATGCTTCATTGGATACTGTAAGTTTGTTTCCGTCACCGAGTACCTTGTCATCTTTTTTGCTTATGGGGTACATTGTGGGAATATTGATGATTTCTTCAAAGCTTGCGGCTGTATAGCTGTATGTAAGGTTTTCGTCATCATAGTCTGTTATCTTGACATATGCAACGCCGCTGTCATCATATGAACTTCCCTGTACGTTTTCGGGGCTTTCGCCTTCATAAATGGCTACTATCTGGTCATTGGGAAACTGATGCGGACTGTCATAGCAGAAAGTACCGTCTTCAAAGTCCTGAACGATTACCTGCTGTCTGTCGACTTCTTCATTTTCCTGCTGTGAGCTGAGGAGGTCGTTTTCGCTTCCTTCTATATCTTCTGCCAGATCGCTGAAAGCACCGCCTGTGAGGTCGGATATTTCATCTTTGCTGATGAATGCCATGTGCTTGTTGAGTTCGATGCCGAATTTATTTCTGTGTTTTGTGATGATTGTGTATGTATCAACGCTTTTATCCTGAATATCGCCCATATGGATAAACTGTACTTCTTCATATCCGAAGGGCAGGTTTGCCAGATACACTTCATTTTCTTCCCAGCCCTCAGTCGGAACTACGGCATAGGTGTTTTCGCTGGTTTCAACTATATCGTATTCAATTTCGTCATCAGAATCGCCTGCAATTATGATTGTGAGATTCTTTCTTATAGCTTCTTCGCTCTCGGCATACACTTCGAGGGAGAAAGTTTCGTTGTCAACATCTTCTGATGATATATAGCCGCCGCCTGCGTTGTCGAGAATATCCACGTTCTCGCCTGACATACTTGCATAGAGAACCATATTGCAGTCAACAACGTCATCTCTGTCAGCCATTCTTGTGAGTTCCTTATCGTAGTACCAGCCGAGGAAGGTTGAATTTTTCAGATAAGGAGTGGGAAGGGTATAGATTTTTCTTCCTGCCTTGTATATCTGTGCATCGGGAATGTATAAATCTTCTATACTTTCTTCGGGGACATTTGCGCCTGCCTCAAAGCCTACGAGGTAGTATACGTCTTCGGGGCTGTTGTCCTCACGGTAAATTCTGAGGTCTTCGCCGAATTCATAGAGTCTGCTTACGAGTTCGACGAGGTCATCGTTTTTCTTTTCGCTGTATGCACGCAGAAGATAATCGTTGACGGTATATTCGGCAACGGTTTCACCGCCGATTTTTATTGCATACTTCTCGTCGAAATCCTCCATTGAAACGTTTTTGATGTCGATATAGTAATAGGTTTTGTTGTCAAGTTTTTTAGAGCCGAACTCAGCGGGAGTGCCGTTTACTGTGACATCTTCGGGGAGTGTATAGCTTTCGCCTGCGAGGGTGAAATACTCTCTCATGGCGAGTCCCTCATCAATCAGGAGTGTTGAAGTCTCATATACAAGACCGTTTTCTTTGAGTTTTTTCTCGTCAACGTATCTTTTTGAAACTATTCCTGCCTCATTGAGGTTAAGTGCATCTTCTGCAACTAATTCCTCATTTGCGGGATTGTCTGTACGGTAGCCGAAATATTTCTGTGCAGCAGCACCGTAATTGAGCATTGAATATATAAAATTGCCTGTTAATGACGGAGTTGATTCCTCAATTGTCATAGCATATTCTGCGAGACAATACTGTATATTGTCCTGAAGGACTTTTCCGTCCGATTCTATTCTGCAAACATATGTATCAGCCATTTTTTCGGCAGATATCGGTATATATGCCTTATATGACTCCATTGATTCATCATATGTGAATGATACGGATACTTCATCTTCTCCTGAATCCTTGTTTTCGTATATAAGTATGGGGTCTGTGACATTTTCGTCAAGCTTTGCATACAAATCAAGTCCGAGGGTATCTCTTGACACTACGGAGAGATTTACATTTATAGCAATGTCATCATTTGCTTTTCCTGCTGCATAGGCTTCAAAAAGACCTGTTCCTGCGAGTGCGGAAACGGTACTTGCGGCAGCCATTACAGAGGCAAATATTCTTTTTGCAAGGCGCAATTTTCATTCCTCCTTTGGTTTATGGATTAACAGGTAACGTTTCGTTCGGGTCAAGGAATTTATCCTTGGGGTCGGTGATGTCTGTTATGCCTGAGGAAGTATCGCTGGTGGTAATGACATCTTCGGTATCAAACTGTATGATTGTAAGTTCTGCGTTCTTGTATTCATACTTCATTCTTTTTCCTCCTTTCCTTAAAGATTAAATATGAAAAAGGTTTAACCATTTCAATTTTGTTACAGACTATAAACAGATTTTATCATAATATTTAAAAAATGTCAATATATACATAAAATTGTTTACAATTTTTTTTCATTTGAGTAATATGTATATCAGATACCGGAAATATATGAATATATCTACATAGGATATATTCGTTTCTGTAATCAAAAAAGGGACATATATATGAAAAAAAGCTGATTTCACAAAAAGGAAATCAGCCCTTGAAAATTACTTCATGCCATATTTTTTGAGGAGACCTTCTATTTTTTCATGCGGGTCTATTATCTTTGAGATAGAAACCTCATGGTTTATTGCTTCAATGAAATATGCGATATATTTTGA
>DGRR01000095.1 GCA_002389995.1 Ruminococcus sp. UBA4383
ATGTTCTGGCTGTAATCGTAAGAAGTTACCACTAGACCTGTCATCATTATAAATTAAAAGTAAGACCGACTGAAAAAAACAGTCGGTCTTGTTTTTTCAGTTTTCGGCAAATCAAAGCTAAAAATAAGCACCGTACCCTTTTGGATTCGGTGTTTATTGTTTTAATTTATGAGTATCTGATTTGCGTCACCCATTGCTTCTTTTACGTCAAATTTATATCTTTCGGGAAGATAATCCACATTGTCTCTTATGCTGTCTTCCAGAAGCTTCTTCAATTCCAGAACATCATCTTCAATTTGACCGCACAAGGATTTATCAATAGCTATGCGTATATCTACTGATGCAAACTCAGGGTGATATCCGAATTTTTCGTAGTGAATATCAGTCATTTTATAAATTTCTTCAAATATCTGATTCATATACACACCTCATTAAACTTTCAGTATATTTTAAAGGTTTCAGTTTTAATAATTATAACATAATCATTTCTGAAAGTCAAGCTGTTTGAAATGCACATGAAAAGTCAGCGGAGCAGGTAACGGATTTTATCTGAAATTTAAAATGTCACTTATATTTTTGCTTTCAAGCTTATGCCATTCAAAGCCGAGTCTGCCAAGAAGTTTGACAGTCCTGCGGTTTTCGGGCGACATGATAAGAGCCTGATTTACATTTCCCTCTGCAATGCTGAGAGTGCAGAGCTGTTTCAGGTCATAGGAAATGCTGTCATATTTTTCAATGAACACATCACGGATTTTGTCAAGCGGAATTTTATTCTTTCCTATAAAGTCGGCATATTCTGAAATTGTCATCATATTCGGATTGTACACATGATATATGAAGCAGTCGTCCTCCTCGATTTCCATAAGGCGGTATATAGCCTCTGCGGTTTCGTCAACATAGGAAAAGTCAAGGAGTTTTTTGTCAAGGTCAGGGAATATTCCGTCTTTTTCGAGAATATTGAGTATACTGAGTTCGGTGTTTACAAGGTGAAGATTTTCTTTTGTTGTGCCGAAGGGATATTTTCCGTATCTGTAACTCTGGATAATATTTGAAGGTCTGAATATTCTGAATCTGAAATTTCCCTTTTCGGAGACAACAAGGTTTTCTGATATGAGTTTTGAGCGGACGTAATAATTTTCCGCATCTTCATCGAGTAAAGTGTCATATTCTGTGAAAGGTATGGGATTTTCACTTCTCTTGTATGTATGGCAGGTAGAAATAGTTGATACATGATTGAGGACTTTTTCGCAGCCTGTTTTCACAAACTCTATAACTCTTTTTGTGCCGTTTATATTGAGTTTTTCAAACTCCTCCCATTTTCCGTAATGGTTTATATTTGCGGCTGTATGGAGTACACTGTCGATAATTTCCGAGAGTTCGAGGTATTTTTTTTCAGGCAGTCCGAAATAGTCCTTTGTGAGGTCGCCTGTGAGGAAACTTATTCTGTCGGCATAAATTTCCCTGTATGAGGAGTTCGGGAAATAAAAATCAGTGAGATTCCAGAAACGTTCTGCGGCGGATTTTTCATCTTTTCCACGGACAACTGCATATATATGCGATGAAGATTCCGTCAGTATCTTTTCGATTATATGGCAGGCGATATAGCCTGTTGCGCCTGTTACGAGTATATTTTTCGGTTCATCTGAAACTCTGTAAGAGATATTTCTGCATTTTTTCTCATATTCATCAAGAATTTTAATATAATTCTCATCAGGTGTGAAGCCGTTTATTTTCCCTATGACATTCATAAGCAGGTCGGCATCACGGTATTTATTTTCGGAAAACTCTGCAACAGCAGAAATTTCCCTTATTGTCTGGCAGGTGAACATCTTGTAAATCGGAATTATTATTCCTGATTTCTTGCATTTTTCGATTATCTCGATAGCTTTCATGGACGTTCCGCCGACATCAAAGAAATTGTCATCAAGTCCGATACTGTCATTTTTGAGGACATCTTTCCATATATCCGAAATAATTTCTTCCATATTATTCATAATTTTTCTCCTTTTCCGTGAGGTATGAAGTGAGTTTGGCGCATACTTCACTGAGATGTTCATTGATGTAGAAATGATTTCCGCTGTAATAATGTTTCACGATACCTTTTGAGGTATAATTTTCCCATGCATCTATCTGTGATTCGGAAACATTCACGCTGTCGTCAGTGCCGTTGAAAAGAATTATCGGAATATCAAGTTTTACGTTGTCAGTGCTGTAAGAGCGGTGAACCGCAAAATCAGCCCTTGCAATAGGCATGAAATATTCAAGTATCTCCTTGTTTTCGCAGAGTTCCTTTGCGACAAAGCCTGATTCTGTTATGAAATCCGTAAATTCCCCGTCACTCATTCCTGATATATCAGGGACTTGTGAAAATTCAGGAGCAGTAAGTGATGATATAAAAAGATATTCAGCGTTGAGATTTTTATTTCTGCTCAGATACTTTGCTGTCTCAAATGCAACAAGTCCGCCTGTACAGTGTCCCCAGAAGGCAAATTTCTTGTCACGGAAAAAATCCTCATTTTCCTCCGCAAGATTTTTTGCGAGTTCCTGTATGCTGTCAGGCATAGGCTCTGCAAAGCGTCTTTCACGCATGGGGTATTCAACGGGGATTATGTTTATATTCTCCCCGAAATTCCTTGCCCAGCCCGAAAAAGAACCTGAACTTCCGCCTGCGTGTACAAAGCAGAAAATATTATATTCTGCGCTGTCCTTGTATTTGTAATGGCTGAACCACTTTGATGTTCTCATAATCATAATCCTTTCTTTTCGATTCCAAATTCTATGCAGTGAAGATATTTCTGCATTGGTGAAAGATGAAAATATCCTGCGACTGCATCAAAATTCATTTCGCCTATTATACAGCTTCCGATTTCCTCAGAAAAGGCTTTTACTGTTAAAGCCTGAGATATTATTCCACCGTCAGCGATTCCGAGATAGTAGCCGAGACCGTCATATTTCGGCATACTGTACTGTGCATTGTAGACGAGATATACTGAAAAAGCCGAGCCTTCATGTATATCACGGTTTGAGAAATAATGTGCCTCCCTGAAATCTCCTTCGGGAATATCAACAACGGCAAGCTTGTTTTCATAAGGAATAAACAGATATAATCCCTGCGGTAAGTTTTCCACACGGTTTTCCTTTATGAACACATATATGTCAACGGGATAGAGTCCGCCTCCGCTTGGGTAAAGATATTTTTTATTCTCATACTCCCTGACTGCTGAGAGGACGGACGAAATCTGATGAAAGGATATTTTCTTTTCACTGTCAAAATTTCTCACAGATTTGCGGTTTATCAAATCTCCTGCGGGAATATCTTCAAGTTCGACAGGAAATAAAGAGTCTGCAACTTTTCTGCGGAGAGCAGACTGCGTGAATTTTTCTCTTTCTTTGGGAGATGCCTTTACAGCATCGCCCGAATTATCCATATCCTTGTAAATCCTGTTCTGTGAGCTGAAAAGTATATTCACATCATCGAGGGAGTTCACAAGAATTTTTTCGCCTTTGAGTTTTTCAATGAACATTATAACTGCATTTGTATCCCTGTCACGGTAATTTTCGAGAATTTCCGTGATACACGAACCTTTTGCGGTCATGAAATAGAATTTAGGAAAGAGTTCCTTTATGTCATCGGGATATTTCACACCGTTTATGAAAAGGCTGTCATCTTCAATATACCAGATTGCAGAGGCAGACCAGTAAAGCTTTTTAATTTTCATTCGGAGAGTTCTCCTTTTCGTTTAATTTTTTAAGAATAAGGTCATAAAGTTCGGAAATTGTCAGCACACTGAACATTTCAGTAAGAGATATCGGAATATCAAATTCACTGCGTATGCGTGAAACCATTTTTACAGCCATAAGGGAATTTCCGCCCATTTCAAAGAAATCCGTATGCAAATCAGCCTGTATGCCGAGCATTTCCGAATAAGTATCGAGGAGTTTCTTTTCAGTTTCATCTCTCGGAACATTGTCTGGTTTAGGTTCTTCGTCTGTACATATGTTTATTTCAGCGAGTTTTTTGTAATCCGTCTTTCCGTTATTGGTGAGAGGCACTTCATCAATTCTGACATAGAATTTCGGTATTGCAAAATATGGAAGTCTGTCGGAAAGGAAATTCTTAAATTCTTCGGCAGATATATCTCTGTCGGCAATATAATATGAGATTATATTGTTTCCGTCATCTGTCAGTGCAGAAACGCAGTTCTGTACATCTTTGTGTGAAATAATTGATTTGCTTATACCATTGAGTTCGATACGCTTTCCGTTTATTTCGACCTGCAAATCATTTCTTCCCATGAAGATGATATTGCCGTTTTCGTCATATTTTCCGAGGTCTCCCGTCCTGTAAACAAGTTCTCCTGTCTGTGGGAATACCATGAAATTCCTGAAATTTTCGGCAGGATTATTTATATATCCCTGACTTACGCCGATTCCTGCACAGTACATCATGCCGACAACGTTTACAGGGCATATTTCCATATTGTCATTGAGGATATAATATTTTGTATTGTCGATTGGTCTGCCGTAGGGGATAAGTTCATTTTCGATATCCTTGTCAGTGACTTCGTGACCGATATTCCATATAGTTGTTTCGGTAGGACCTCCGACATTTATAAGCCTGAGATTCGGGATATTCTTTTTGAGGATTCCTGCGGTCTTTATGTTGAGGTAGTCTCCGCCCGAAAGTATATATTTGAGATTCTTCATGCAGTCGGGGATATTTCCCTGAGAGTGTTCAATTATCATCTGAATAAATGCAGGGACGGAATTCCAGAGAGTAACATGATATTTTTCCATGAGAAGAATCCACTGTTCGGGGTCTTTGGCTTTTTCCTCAACGGGAACGGCAATTCCCGCACCTGCGAACATACTGCCGAAAATATCGTACATTGACATATCATGTGCATAGTTTTCGAGGGCGATAAAGGTATCAGAAGAATTTATTCCAAGTTCTCTGTTTGTAAACACAATTCCGTTGAGCAAGCCTTTCTGAGTTACTTTTACAGTTTTGGGAAGTCCTGTTGAACCGGAAGTATTTATAGCCGCAGCGAGGGAGTTTTCATCTGTATGCACAGGCGGAATATATTTTTCGGATTTCACAGCTTCTGCGGATATTACCTTTATATCGGGAGAATTTATGTCACTGTCAGTTATCAGGTAAACCGAATTTATATTTTTCATACAGTTCAGGGTAAGCTGATGTGTATAGTTGTATTCTATCGGAACATATACTGCACCTATATATTCAACGGCAACGACAGCAATTATCTGTTCAATTGATTTTCTTGTATGTACGGATATGTAATCGCCCTGTTTACAGCCTGAATCAATAAGTCTTTCAGCCATGCCCATGACATACTTTTTAAACTCACCATATGTAAGACTTTGATTTTCGTCTGATATAAATATTTTATCGGAATATTTTTCAAAGCTTTCGGCAATAAGTTCGGAGAAAGGTCTGTATTCAAAAGGCTTGTCAGTATTGTTTATACTTTCTGTAATCTGCCTGTCATATTCAGGGAGAGATACTTTGCATGGTTTTTCCCAGAAATCCTTTTCATAAATTGCCCTGTGGAGAATTTCTTTCTGAACCTCTACCATTCTTCTGAGCATATCTCCGTCCATAAGACCTTTAATGTAGTTCCAGTTAAATTCTATGCGGTCATTATAGAGTATAGTGTTAATATCTATCCATATCTGAGTTGTATGGTTTTCCTGATATTTTACTGTCATTACTCTGTTTTCGGGAATCTCCACATTTGCCATCATACCGAAAACTATCGGTACAAGTGCAGTTTCATAGTTTCTCATGCCCTTATATATTTCACGCAGGACTTCCATACCTGAAAAGCTGTTGTTTTCTTTGAGAGTCCAGAGCTGTTCGTGATTTTTGCGGACAGTCTCAAAGAATGTTGCATCGGGATTGTTTTCAGCGGTGAAAAGCAGGAATGAAGAACATATACCGATTATTTTATTTACATCTTCATGGAACTGCGGGCGGTCAAATTCAGGGATATTGAGCATGAATTTCTGATTTTTATTCCACCTTGCTATTGTCAGGGCAAAAGATGTAAATATTACAGTAAAGGGTGATATGCCGTATATTTTTGATTTTTCTTCGAGTCTGTGCCAGTCATTTATATCGAGTCCGCACTCTATCTGTCCGCCCTCGATTGATGTAAGGCTCTTGAAATCCGAAAGCAGAGGGAGAGTTCCTGCTTCGGGGAGTTCGGGTATTCTTGAAAGCCAGTATTCCTTTGCCTTCTGATATTTTTTAGTAGTTTTCTGATATTCCTTGTACTTCACATAGTCACGGTATGAGGCTTTGAGAGGCTTTAATTCAGCATTTTCGTCACTGTAAAGCTTTTCAAGTTCAAGGTGGAATATCTGATAGCTCCAGCCGTCAATGATAAGTCCGTCAACGTATATATGCACTATTGCCCTGTGATTTTCGAGCAGGCTTACAAGAATTTTGATAAGCGGAGCTTTTTCGAGGTCAAGGCGGACAAGAGTCATTTCCTTTCTGACTTCAATGCAGTAATTTTCAAGTTCTTCATCAGTAAGACCTGTTTTGTCGGCAAGAGTTATTTCGGGGAGTTCGGCAGTTTCAAGTATCTGCTGTGTGCTGTCGGCATGAAATACTGTCCTGAGCATATCATGGCGTTCGATGAGTTTTTTCAGTACACGGCGGAATTTTTCGTCATCATAGTACGAACATTCAAGCTCTACATAGCCGTTTGTCACAAGTCCCTTATAACCGTCAGCACTTCTTCCGATAAAATATGACTCCTGAAGTTCGCTGAGGCTGAAAGGTTCATATTTTGATTCGGGGCTTATTGAGAAACTTTCTTCTTCGGTACTGTCGGAATCAGATTTTTCGCTGTCAATAAGCGCAGCAATTTCCTTTATAGTTGAGTGTTGCAGGAATTTCTGGAACGGGATATTCACTCCGAAAACCTTTTCAATTTCTCCTGCGGTCTGAATCATATTTACGGAATCACCGCCGAGATTGAAAAATCCCGTATTTATATTCACTGAATCTTTATCAGTTCCAAGAATACTGCACCATATATCAACAAGTTTGTTTTCCGTATCGGAATAGTTTCCGTTTTCGGAAATTTTGGCTGATGATACCTTGAAATCGGGGGAGGGGAGAGCTTTTCTGTTTACTTTGCCGTTTGAAGTAAGCGGTATACTCTCAATATTTATGTAATATTCGGGTATCATGTATCTTGTGAGGAAAGTTCCGAGGTATTCAGAAAGTTCTTCCTTTGAATAATTTTCGGGAGACACATAGTACACGCAGAGATGAACTGAACCTGTTTCGGATTTTTTGATGTCAGCAACGGCATTTTTAATATCCTTGTATTTTATCAGTACATTTTCAATCTCCGAGAGTTCGATTCTGTGACCGTGAATTTTAACCTGAGAATCACGTCTGCCGAGAAATTCCATTATACCTTTTTCGGAAATGCGTCCGAAATCGCCTGTTTTGTAGATTTTTCCGAATTTCTCCGTATTAATGAAAGCGAGGGCAGTTTTTTCGCCGTCATTGAGATAACCGACAGCAACACTTTCACCGCCTATATATATTTCGCCCGTGGTATTTACGGGACACTCATGAAGTGCTTCATTGAGAATATACATTTTCTGGTTGCTGAGAGGTCTGCCGTAGGGGATACTTGAAAGCATACTGTCGCTTTCCTGAATCACATGGAAAATCGACCATATAGAGCCTTCCGTAGCTCCTCCGAGTGAAACGGATATACTTTCAGGAAAATATTTTTTTATTTCATTCGGCAATGATACAGGTATCCAGTCACCGCTCATCATAAAGAGTCTCATGCTGAAATTCTGATAATTTTCCCTGATTCCGCATCTGCTGACTATAAGGTTTGTGATTGCAGGTACGCAGTTGAGGAAAGTTATTTTTTCCCTGTCGATTATATTTATCAGGTCATCAACATCTCTTGAATCCCTTGCGATATAAAATTCCGCACCTGATGCAAATGCTCCGAAAATGTCATATACTGACAAATCAAAACAGAATGAAGTAACGCAGAGAATCCTGTCTTTTTCAGTTATTTCAAAGCGTCTGTTTATATCGAGAACGGTGTTGCAAAGTCCCTTATGAGTAACAGCAACGCCTTTCGGAGTTCCCGTGCTTCCTGATGTGAAAATAGCGTATGCAAGAGAATCACCGTCAACGTTTTTACTGTACTCGAATTTACGGCAGTTTTCGGGAGATATACGGCTTATTTTGTTTCCGTCAATCATGATTTTAGCACAGCTTTTTTCGAGGATATAATTTTTTCTGTTTTCGGGGTAATCCTCATTAATATTCACGAAAGCGCAGTTGCATTTAAGGACAGCGAGTATATTAACAATTGTCCATACATTTCTTGCGGAACTTACTGCAACAACATCGCCGTCATTTACGCCATTTTCCCTGAGAATATTTGCAGCCTCATCGGAAAGCCTGTCAAGTTCACCGTAAGTCAGGGAATCTGAATCATCTTTCACGGCAATTTTATTGCTGTATTTTTCAAAGTTTTCCTTAATCATCTCAACAGCGGTAACACAGGGAATTTCCTGTTCTGTTGCGTTGTAATCGTCAAGAATGTTCCTGTCTCTTTCGGATAATTCAAAGAAATTTTCAGAGACTGTTCCGCAGTCGTCAACGGAATTTAAAAGTTCCGTAAACTTACCGAACATGAATTTTATTGTATCTTCATCAAATAATTTCCTGTCGTAATCCCAGACAATCATAAGCCTGTCATTTTCTTCCATTACCTGACAGTCAATAAAAACCTGCGGAGTCTGACTTATACTGTAACGGATTTTTCCGAACTGTCCGACAGCATCATAAGCGGAATTTCCGAGTATCATGCTTGTGAAAACGTATGGCATGAGAGCTTTTTCGGGCATATTTTGAGTACGAACGATATCTTTCATTATTTCAGTTCCGTCATAAAGCTTATGTTTTGAAGAAGCTTTAAGGGCAGATTTTACATTTTCCGCATACTCCCAGAAATTCAGTTCAGGCTTTAATTCATTCTTTATATCAATAAGTCTTACAGATGTAAAATCGCCTATAACATTGGAAAAATCTATATTCTGCCTGCTGTTGTGAGGTCTGTCCATAACGGGCATATTGATGCAGAAACTTTCCTGATTGCTCCACAGACCGAGAGTCATTGAGTAAGCTGTCATAACCGTAACCGTAGGTGTCAGACGTTTTTTTGAAGATATTTTTCTTATGGACTGCCATTTTTCCTTTTCGATATATGTTTTGAGTCTTTTGCCTTCGGGGATTTCCGAAAGACCCTCTTTTTTTATGGGAATATCGGGAGCAGGCGATATTTCGGAAAGTTTCTCACGCCAGAAATTTCTGTCAGCCTCATAAGCCTCTGTATTTTTTTCAGCTTCTTTCATGCTCACATAGTCTGAAAAGCTGAGAGGAGAAATTTCGTCCTCAGTATCATTTTCGTAGCCTGATTTCAGTTCTCTCATCAGTATGAAAACAAGGCTGAACGCATCTGCGACAAGGAGGTTACAACCGCTGAAAATACAAGTTTTTCCATTATTGAGCGAAGCTGTGCGGAATACAAACATTTTTTCTGAATTTTTGAGAGATGCTGTTATTTCCTCTCTTATTTCGGAAATTCTTTTTTCCTGTTCTTCATCGGAAAGCGCAGAAAAATCGTAATGTTCAACGTGATAATATCCGAATTTTTCTGCGGGAATGATTTTCTGTCCTGATATGTCATTATATTCCGCCCTGAGCATGGGCTGATTTTCAATAGTTTTATTTAAAACTTTTTCAAATCTGTCATGTTCAAAATCGTTTTCAAATTCATGATAGATATAAGTTGGAATACCGCCTGCTTCAAAGCCCTTGTCCCTGCCGACAAAATAGGCTTTCTGCAAATTTGTGAGAGGGAAAAAGTCTTTATTTTCGATTACCTTATGCATAGTTTACCTCCTCTGAAATGCTTTCTTTAAGGTCATGGCACACGCTGTCAAAAACTTCATCATTGAGAGAATTTATGAAAAAATGCCCGTCATTGAAATTTCTTATTCTGAATTTTCTTCCAGCATATTTTCTCCATTCGTTTACTTTTTTCTCGTCAAATTCATCGTTTATGCCGTTCATTACCGAAATATCGCAGTCAAAGCGGAACGGCTCATATTTATGGTTATAAGATGCAAGGGCGCAGTAATCGGATTTTATTACAGGCATAAAAAAGTCCAGTATTTCGGGGTGTTCAATGACAGTCTGCGGTACACCGCCGTAATCTATAATCATCTGTCTGAAACTGCTGTCGCTCATTTTATCCACGCAGACATCATAGTCACGGCATTCGGGGGTACAGTTTCCTGAAAAGAAAAGTCTCAGCGGGTCAGGCATATTTTTTTCCGCAAAGAGTCTTTTTGCGACTTCAAAGGTTATCCAGCAGCCCATACTGTGACCGTAGACGGCATATTTTCTGATGTTGTTCTTTTTTATTTCAGCGCAGATTCTCTCATACACATCATTGACGATAACATCAAAATCTGAGGAAAGCTTTTCCCTCATTCTTGACCCGTGACCTGCGAGTTCAATGGGAATGACATCAACAAATTCAGATTTTTTCTTCCATTTGTTGTAAATATTTGCAGAACCTCCTGCATAACTCAGACAAAACAAATACAATTTTCTTACCTCCGAAAGCATATAATTATCAGATAATAAGTAAGATGAGACTAACTTACAGGCATAAAAAAAGATTTTTATACAAAAATCAGCCACACTTACATACTTCAAGGAAAAGTATATCATGTTTTATTTTTTTTGTCAATAGCCTTTTATTTTTCTGAATGCCTTTAATACACTTCTAAATAAACAGAATAAAAAATACGATTTTTCAGAAATATTCACAAATAAAATGTATTTATGTTGTGCAATACTGACAAATATTGAAAAAATAAAAAATGCTGTTGACAATCAAAAAATTATCATGTATAATTGAAATGTAATATTGCGGAGAATGAAAAATCCGTTGACAGGGCTATTATGCTTTCATGGAGCGATAGCTTATTTATTTGTACAAGAGTTAGCTAAAACTAATCCAGAGAGGAGTTATTTATGTCAGAAAATAAAAAATACATCGTTATCGGTTCAGGAAAACTCACTGTGCAGATTGCGGAATATCTGAAATCCGAAAATCTTTCGCCTGTTGTCTTTGAAAAGCAGATTGCCGAAGCTTCTTCCGTCAGAAGAATGTGCGAGAAAAAGGAAATTCCCTACGAAGCTATGGATTCAAAGAAAATGACGGAAAGACTTCTGAAAGAACTTTCGGAACACAGAATTTTTGTTTTCAGTTCGATAAATACCTATATATTTCCGAAAAAAGTAATAGAACATGAGAATTTTCAGGGAATAAACTATCACAATGCCCTTCTTCCGTATCACAAGGGAATGAATGCCGAGGCGTGGTCAATATATGATATGGACAGCGTGACAGGCATAACATGGCACCGCATAAGACCTGCAATTGATGAGGGAGAAATTCTCATACAGAAAAAAATAAAACTTGACGAAAACATTACATCTCTGAAGCTTTTGAAAAAACAGTCAGATTTGGCTTATGAGGCATTTCTTGAAATTATCCCCAGCCTGCTTTCGGACGAAAAAATAAAATTTGTAAATCAGGCAAACGTTGAAAACGCTTCAATGCACAAAATAAAAGATGTTCCGAATGACGGATATCTCAGCAAAAAATGGGATTTTCACAAAACTTTTGCCTTTCTCCGTGCTATGGATTACGGAAAGCTGAATACTCTCCGCAAACCGCATATACGTTTCCGTTCAGATGTCTATGAATGGGACAAGTACAAAATCGAAAAAGGCACAGAGGCTGAACAGGATTCCGTTGAAATAAATGCAAATAACATAATTATTTCAAAAAAAGGTGTTGCTGACAGAATAATTCTTGTAAATTCTTATGTTCCCGAAAAATCGGCTACATAATATAATAAAAGGAGATTTTCACAATGAAAGAGTATATTTACAGCCTTGCACAGCTTCCTGAAAGTGACAGAGTTTTCTTCACGGAAATGCTCTCCTACATATCAGAAAATGTAAAGGATATCACACGCAGCGGTGATGAAGTCGTCATCTCTTATGAGGGTACTGACGAGGAAACTATCATCGGAAAAGTAAATGAACTTGAAAAGATGATACTTTCAAAGCTTAATAAAAAAGTTACGGAAGTAAAGGTTAAAACTCTCACTGACCATACAGACCGCAAAACATTCAACACAGAGGATATTTTCCAGCCCATGCTTGACAAGGGCATTGTGAGACAGCTTGGAAGCGGTGTATTTGCATACAGCGGAATTTTCCTGAAAGTTTTCCGTTATTTCTGCCGTAAAGTTGAGGATTCCGCAGAAAAACTTTTCCCCGAACTTGATAAAGTCAATTATGAAGTTCCCGTACTTATTCCCGTTGCGGACTATGAGGAGGGAAAATATTTTGAGACATTCCCGCATCATATAATGTTCAAGACGACACTTAAAAATGATATATCAGTCATAGACAGATTTGCAAAGAACGGTATCAGAGATGCTTCAATACTCGATGAAACAGTAGCACCTGAAAATGTTCTGAGAACTGCTGCCTGCGTGCCTGTATATCCCATGTTCAGGAATCAGGAAATTTCCGATGAAAAGCCTGCCTGCGTAATGGTTTCGGGAAAATGTTTCAGAAATGAGGGAAATAATGTTTCCGAACTTGCAAGGCTCAATGAATTTTACATGAAGGAATATGTATTTATCGGAACACCCGAACAGTCAAAGAAATATATAGAAAATGCATATGCATTATGGGATTTCTGGTGTGAAAAATTCAATTTAAACTGCAAAATTGACACTGCAAACGATTCATTTTTCGCAAGCAATTACAAGAAGTTACAGCTTTTCCAGATGCTTGGCGATTCAAAACGTGAATTTAAGCTTCTTATCCCGTCAACAGGAAATTATATCTCATGCAGTTCCGCAAACTTCCACAGAACACATTTCACAAAGGTATATAATATCCGTACAAAACAGAACGGCGCATTCTGTCACAGTTCATGCTTTGCTTTCGGAATTGAGCGTCTTACATATGCTTTCCTTGCACAGAACGGACTTGATGCCGAAAAGTGGAACGGTGAAATAAGAGAAGAAATTGAAAAGTATGTGAATCTGAAAGAAGGGTCTGTATGAGCGAAAATCTCCTTGAAAGCATAGCAGCCCGCAGATGTAAATGCTGTATCATGCCCGAAGTAAAGGGAGAACTTGACCTTGACGAAAATGGTATATGCAGTCTCTGCCGTGAACATCTTGAAATAGTTTCCGCTGAAAAACCTGCTGTTAATAATTTTGAAAACAAATCCTCCGAGGAGAAAAAGGAGATTTTTCTTAAAAAAATCAGGCGTTTCCGTTCAGAAAACGGGAAATATGACTGTCTTGTTGCGGTATCGGGAGGAAAGGACAGTATAATGACGCTTGCTGTCGCACACGACCTCGGACTCAAACCCCTTGCACTTTTTATTGACAACGGCTTTGCCCTTTCCGAAATGTATGACAATATAAGAAATGCCGTTGATTTAATGAATATCGACTGGATTACATTCCGCACAAACGAAATGAAAAGGATATTTAAAAAGCTCCTTGAAAGCAGAAAGAGAATATATTACTGCCGAGTGTGCCATATTCTGCTTGAAGATGTGATAAAGAGTTTCTGTATGCAGAACAATATAAAACTGATACTTGGCGGATACACAAAAGGACAGTCATATCTTAAACAGAATGCTCTCTCATGGATATTCAAAGAATCTGACAGAAATACCATTGAAGTTCTCGGCTCAGACCCTTCATTTGCCGAATATATGGAACTTTTTTCAGACCCGATTATGTATGCCGCAAAATATCGCAAAGGTGTAACGCAGGTATCACCTTTCAAATATCTTGACTATGATGAGGAAAAAATAATCAGGACGCTGAAAGAAAAATATAATTTCAGACTTCCCGAAAACAGCTGGCCCGCACATTCAACAAACTGCGCTTTCAATTATGTTTCGCAGTATCTTGCTGTAAAGGATTTCGGCTATTCACAGCATGAAACAGAATTCAGTGACCTTGTGCGTTCAGGTGAAATGTTAAGGGAGCAGGCTGAAATACTTATAAATACACCAATTACCGAAAAGAATCTTGTTGATGCCCTCGATGTTATGGGACTTGAAAAAGAGATTCTTTCCAGATAAGAAAGGAGATATTCTCATGAATGAGAAAATAAAGGAAATTTTAAAGGACTATGTAGACGAACTTGCCGACACAGAAATTACAGATGATATGGAACTTATCTCAGGGGGATTCATTGATTCCTTTGATGTAATAAATCTTATTGCTGAATTTGAATCAGCCTTTGATGTGACTGTACCGCTTGATTCACTTGCAATAGAGAGATTTGAAACTGTTGCTGATATAGCACAGGTTATCAGAGAATTACAGGAATGAGAGGAATAAAAATGAAAAAAGCCAAAGTTTTGAGTGTGGGCAGATATATGCCCGAAAGAATTGTTACTTCCGCAGAAGTCGAGGAAATGGCACATTTCTCAAAGTTCGGCGTAAAGTCGGGACTTTGCAAGATGCTTACAGGCTGCGAGACAAGACATTATGCCGCAAAAGGTGAATACTGCTCGGATATTGCCGCAAAAGCAGGACTTGATGCCATGAAAAAGGCAGGTGTTGAACCGTCTGAAATAGATGCGCTTCTTTTCTGTTCAGTAACTCATGATTTCGTTGAACCTGCAACGGCAAATGTTGTTGCGGATAAACTTGATATCAGAAATGCATTTGTATTTGATATAAAAAATGCCTGCAACGCTTTTCTCAGCGGTGTGGACGTTGCGGACAGTCTTATAAAAACAGGAAAGGCTGAAACTGTCCTTGTAGTATCGGGAGAAGTTTTCTCACAGTGGATAAAATACGATTATGACAACAAGGAGGAACTTGTTACGCTTGCCCCTGTAACACTTTCTCTCGGTGACGGCGGCGGAGCATTTCTCCTGCGTGCCTCGGACAAACAGGACAGAGGCATAAACCAGACTTATTTCAAGACATATTCCGATTCATGGAATCACAATGTAACATGGGGCGGAGGAGTTATCTATCCCCGTGACCCCGAAAAAATGTATGTTCCCGGAACTACAAAGGGTATTGTTGACAAGCAGAAAGAAATCTATCAGACTATATACCCCAAGATAAAGGATATTTTCGGCATGACATTCGCAGATGCAGACTGCATAATTCCGACACAGGTTGCAAAATGGCTCATAAACAGCATGGCAGGAACTTTTGCACAGGAATCAGGTTTTGATGCATCTGAATTTCTCAAAAAGGTTGTTTCCGTTGTTGATAAATACGGGAATGTGGGTGCAAGCAATGTCCCGATAGCGGCTTATGAGGCAATTCAGAACGGCATGGTGAAAGAGGGTTCAAAAACTTTCTGCATAAGCGTAGGTGTGGGCATAAGCGAAGGCATTATGTCGGTCACATTTTAAACGAGGTATCAGATGAATTTTTTGAATGTATACGAAGAAATTACAGTTCCGTTTTCAGAACGTCCTATGATGATATGGTTTGAGGGAGATGAAAAGAAAAACTGTAATGCAGAGGGATTCAGGGCTTTTACGGATTCTGCTGCGGCATATCTTGAAAAAGTTTTTTCAGATATTCCGAAAGGTCGCTGGATAGGTCTTAAAAGCCGTAATCACCCGATGTGGTATCCTGTATTTTTCGCACTTGAAAAAATCGGATATCCCGTACTTCTTCTTGATGAAAACATTGACAGCCTTGCCCTTGAATCATTTTGCAGACAGGCAAAGCTTGCGGGTATAGTTTCTGAAAAAGATGAAAGCACTGAAAATATAATCTGCTGTAAAATATCGGATATTTTATTTTCGTCATGCGAAAAGCCTGAAAATATATGCTGGGAGTACAGGGTTGCTTTCTGTACATCAGGTACAACGGGAAATGCAAAGATATTTGTTTTCCATGCTGATTCGGTAATCGAACAGAGCAGGCGTGTAAGGGAAAGTCTCATATCACAGGAAAAGATATTCAGCGAAATTGATGTTTCATCATGCCTTGTGATACAGACATTACCGCAGAGGCATTGTCTCGGATTCGGACTGACAATGCTTGTGCTTCCGTGGGGACTTTCGGTAATTCTGCCTGAAAAAGAGGGAATTTTTTCAGTTGCGGATACTTGCAGGAAACACGGAGTATTTTGTCTTTGTACTGTTCCTGCCATATGGAAAGGCTTGTTCAGAATGGCGCAGGCACGTTTTGGAAACTGCGGAAGTGAATCAATGCATAAGCTTCTCGGTGAGAAAATGCTCCTTGCCGTATCTGCGGGTGCAAGACTTAATGAAACTTTATGGGAAAAAGCTATGGATTCAGGCTTGACTTTCCTTAACGGCTGGGGAATGACCGAAACAGGATTTGTTTCAATCGGAAATGTATCAGATGACAAATCCGTTGATTATGTCGGAAAGCTTGTCGGTGGTCATGAAACGGAAATACTTTCGCCTGATGAAAATAATTTCGGAGAACTTGCAGTAAACGGTTCTATTGTTTATCAGTCGGTTCTTGTTGACGGTGAGGAAATTCCGAGGGACAACGGTGAATTTTACCGCACAGGCGATATTTTCAGCCTTGATGACGGACGCTACTATTTCAGGGGAAGGCGTAAAAGTGTTCTGATAAGGGAGGACGGAGAAAATATCTACCTCGATGAACTTGAATCGCATTTCAGTTTCCTTGAAAATGAACAGTTCTGCGTTTTTGAACATAATGAACAGCCTGCCCTTGTTTTTTATTCGCAGAAAGATGTAACAGAGGAAATCACAGAGAAACTCAGAACAGTAAATTACAGCCTGCCCGTTCAGAAAAGAATATCAAAATTTTACTGTTCAAATATTCCCCTGCCGATGACTTCAAAGGGTGAAACCGCACGTTATTATATGAGTTCATATATAAACGAAAATTCGGAAAATATCAGGGAGATAGTTCTTTACAGACAGTAAATACGGAGGAAATTATGAAAATAAACATTGAAGAAGTAAAAGAAACCATAAGAGGTGTTCTTCTCGAACTTATGGAGGAAGATGCCGTTGCAAAAATTTCGGACAATGATTTTTTTGCAGAAGAAATGGGTATAGGCAGTATGACTATCGTGCAGATATTTGTCACCTGTCAGGAAAAATACAATGTTGATTTAAGCAACGAAATACAGCTTTCAGAGCCTATGTCAATCCAGACACTCGCTGAAACTGTTGTGAAAAAAGCAGAACAGTAAGAGGCATTAAAAGAAAGAAGGATAAACTTGTATCTTGAAGTAAAAAATGTTAAAAAAAGTTACGGCAGCGACAGCAGTTATATTCAGGTACTCAAAGGTGTCTCGACAAGCGTTGAAAAGGGTCAGATGTGTGTAATTCAGGGAACGAGCGGTTCGGGAAAGTCCACGCTTCTCAACTGCATAGGCGGACTTGATACAATGGATTCGGGTTCGGTAGTTGTTGACGGAAAAGAGATTTTCGGGCTTAAACCTGCGGAGCTTTCAGATTACCGCAGGGACAACCTCGGATTTATATTTCAGTTCTACAATCTCGTTCCGAATCTCACAGTAAAGGAAAACATACAGGTATGCAAATATCTTTCAAAGAATCCGCTTGATATGAACGAACTTCTTGACACGCTCGGACTTACGGAACATCAGAATAAATTCCCCGCACAGCTTTCGGGCGGTCAGCAGCAGAGATGTGCTATTGCAAGGGCTTTGATTAAAAATCCGAAATTACTTCTCTGCGATGAGCCTACGGGCGCACTGGATTCAAAGACATCAAGGGATATACTTATCCTGCTTGAAGAAATAAACAGGAAATATTCTACTACAATGCTGATTGTAACGCACAACAATTCAATAAAAAACATGGTTCATAAGGTCATAATAGTAAAAGACGGCATGATTAAACAGGATTATGAAAATGAAGTGCTTGTTCCCGCAGCCGAACTGGAGGAATTGTAATGGACAGACTTCTCTTAAAAAGACTTCCGAGAGATTTCAAATCCAATATAGGCAGATATTTTGCTCTTATGTTTCTCATTGCACTGGGAATTTATGTTATCGTCAGCATGGTAGGTGCGGCGGATATGTTCATATTCCGCACAGAGGAAAACAAAAGTATAAATATGGTTGAGGACGGAAATTTTACTGTTTTCATACCGCTTACAGATGAAGAGCTTGAAACGCTTACAGATGACGGAACTGTTATTGAAAAGGCATTTTATTCAGATGTGAAAATGCAGGACGGTTCAATTCTCAGAATGATGAGAAACCGTGTTTCAATTGATATTGTGATGCTTGATGAGGGTCATGCGGCTGAAAAAACAGATGAAGTCGTGCTTGAAAAACGCTACTGCGAGGAACACAATATCAGTATCGGTGACAAGATAAGTCTTGCAGGCAGAGAATTTACAGTATCTGGAATCGGTGCTGCGCCTGATTATGAAATGCCGATAAAAACCTATGCGGACGCAGTTGTTGAAAGCAGTACATTTGGTCTTGCATTCGTCACAGATGAGGCTTATAATGAACTCATGACCATACAGGACGATTCCGTTCAGGCTGAGGAATATGTATATTCATTCAGACTGGGGGAGGGGATAAGCTCATCTGATTTCAGGAAAAAAATAGAGGATCTTGACTTTGACTACGAAAAGGTTGAAAATAAATATTTCAGGGAAACCATTGACAATGCCCTTGAGGAGAAGTATAATATTCAGGACGATGTAAATAAGCTTGATGACGGTGCAAAGGAACTCTATGAGGGTCTTGGAGAACTTGAAGACAATAATGACAAGCTGCTTGATGCAGTTGACGAATTATTTGACGCATACCTTGAAACGGCTGAGGAATCACTCAATGAAGAAGGAGTTTTTCTCGGTCTTACGAGGGAAAACTATGCGGAAAAGCTTGACAGTCTTGTAAATGACATAAATTCAGGAAAAACGGAAGTTGACAATCCGCAGGAATCCATTGACAAGATAAACAGTCTGAAAGAATCTCTCGATTCACTGACAGAATTTGCGGACGGAGTTATTGAATATACTGACGGAGTTATTGAAGCCGCAGACGGTGCAGACGAACTCTCGTCAGGAACAGGGGAGATGCATGACAGCATTGACGAACTTCTTGACGAACTTTTCAATGTTGACCTCTATAACCTGACATCTTTTGTGACTGCGGACAACAATGTAAGGATAGGTGCGGCTGCGGAAGACGTTGCCATAAACAAGGTTGCAGGACTTTTTGCGGGAATTATTCTTCTTGCACTGTTTACCTATGTTATTTCTGTATTTGTAATCAACCAGATAGACGGTGAATCAAGCGTAATAGGCGCACTTTATGCTCTCGGATTAAAGAAAAACACACTCCTGCGCCATTATATCACACTTCCCGTAATACTCACTTTTCTTGGCGGAATTATCGGTACAGTTCTTGGATTTTCCCCGATAGGCGTTGACAACATGACAGCCGATACATATTCATATTTTTCCGTTCCGAAACTTGAAACAGTATATCCGCTTTATCTTATCGCATACGGAATTATACTTCCGCCTGTTATATGCATTATTGTGAATGTACTCGTCATAAACAAGAAGCTTTCACAGACTGCACTTTCACTCATAAAGAATGAACAGAAACAGTCAAGCTATAAGCAGTTCAATATCAAGACAGAAAATTTCATAAAGCGTTTCCGTATAAGGCAGACAGTCCGTGAAATGCGTTCAGTACTGACAGTTATATGCGGTGTGCTTATATCGGTTATTCTCGTTGAACTCGGACTTGATATATATGTTATGTGCGATGCCGTAAAGGTAAGCAACGTTGAGGATACACATTACAATTATCAGTATCTCTACAAATACCCTGATGAAGAAGTACCAAAGGGCGGAGAGGAAGCATATATCGAAAGTCTCAGCATAGACAATGACGGATATACTCTTGAAGTAAATATAATTGGTCTTAATGAGGAATCAAAATATTTTGATGCCGTACTTCCCGAAGGTAAACATAAGGCGGCTATAAGCAATTCAATTTATGAGCGTTTTCATTTCAAGGACGGAGACAGCTTTGTCCTTTCGGATTCCGCAACGGATTCAACCTATGTATTTACTGTTGAAGGAAAAGTTCAGTATTCCCCCGGATTCACAATATTTATGGATATAGACAGCATGAGGGAACTCTTTGAACAGGAGGACGATTATTTCAATGCAGTATATTCTGATAAAGAACTCGATATAGATTCGGGCAGACTTTATTCTGTTACCACAAAGGACGATATTGAACGTGCCGCAGGAATTTTCGTTGACAGAATGATGGGAATGATAGTGCTTATAATATCAGCATCAGTTATTATATTCTGCGTTGTCATGTATCTTATGCTGAATGTCATGATAGACAGATCAAAATTCAGCATTTCACTCATAAAGATATTCGGATTCAGAAACAAGGAAATACGGAAACTCTACCTTGACGGAAATTTCATAATAGTAGCTGTCGGAACGCTTATATGTATTCCTCTCGGCAAGAAATTCGTTGACGGAATGTATCCCATGCTGATAAGCAATATTGCAAGCACGATGCAGCTCGGATATCCGTGGTTCTTGTATCTGATTGCATATTTCGGAATCATTGCCGTATATCTTATTATAACTAAGATTCTCATGATGAAGATAAACAGAATAACACCTGCCGAAGTATTAAAGGCGAGAGAATAATTATGATACTACTTGAAATTGATGAAAATATTTCGTTTGATAAATGTTGTTTCTTAACGGATTATGTTTCTGTGAGGAGACGAAAAAAAATAAACCGTTTCTGTTTTGAAAAGGACAAACTTCTTTCACTTTTTGCGGGATTGCTTGTGCGGTTCTGCGTGATGAAAAAATACAATATTCCGAACAGCAGTATTGAATTTGAAATCGGTACGCACGGGAAACCTTTTCTTGCGGACAGGAATGAATATAATTTTTCCGTTTCACATTCGGGCAGATGCATAGCCTTTGCGGAAAGTGATTTCCCTGTCGGAATCGACATCGAACAGATAAGGGATTTTGATGAAAATATCGCAAAGAGATATTTTTCTGAAAATGAAAGGAAACACATAGAAAACAGCAGTGATTTCAACAAGGCTTTTGCTGAAATATGGACATCAAAGGAAGCATATATCAAGATGACAGGGGACGGTCTGACCGTTCCCCTCGATTCGTTTTGTACAGTTTCGGGAATACCGGACTATTATTTTATGCATGAAAAATTTTCGGACTGCATGGTTTCGGTATGTCTGCATGAATCACACAGAAATGAAAAGACTGAAATTATGAACTGTTACGAAATAATGGATTTTTTCCGCAGATTAAAGGAGTGATTGTCATGGAAAATTATAAAAAAATTACCGCCTGTATTCTTGCCGTTGCAGTCATAGCAGGCACGGGAATTTCCTTTGCAAGTTTCAGGGAGGAAAACACTTCCGCAGAACATATAGAGTATGTGAGTGAAAGACAGGGTGCATCTGTCAGGGAATCCTCCGATAATGTCCCTGTTGACATATCCGCAAGATATATACTTGACGGAAAAGAATATAATGATATTGACGATATAAAGGGAAAAAGCGGTCATCTTACAGTTGAGTTCAGCTATGAAAACCGTGAATATGTAAGGAAAAAAATCAACGGAAGAAGCACAAAAATTTATCTTCCGCTTATGGTTTCTTCTGTGACACGCCTTGACGGGAATATATTTACAAACGTCAAAATAAAAAACGGAAACGGAATAATTTCTTCTGACGGAGATTACTATACAGTAACAGGCACGGCTTTTCCGCAGTTTTCGGAGAGCCTTGCAGTTGACAAAAATGAAAGTCTGAATGTTGAAATTCCTGAAAGTTTCAGTTTTGAGGCAGATGTTGAGAACTTCTCCATTGAAGATACAATAGTAACTGTTTCAAACCGTGAGTTTAATAATCTTAATCTTGACAAATTCAATTCAGCGGAGGAAATAGCGCAGAGTTTAAAAGAAATATCAGAATCCGCAAATACTGTAAACGGAAATTCCGAAACGCTTTTTTTCGGAATGAATAAACTTTCCGAGGGTTCAGACAAACTCAGCGAGGGAGTCGGTGAACTTTATGACGGTGCATATGAACTGAAAGACGGTGCTGAAAAAATTTCAGACGGAGCAGGAGAACTTTCAGACGGAGCAGGAACGCTTTCATCTTCTGCGGGAGAACTTGCCAGCGGTATAAACTCAGCAAAATCAGGTTCTTCCGAATTAAAAGACGGAGTTTCACAGTTGAAAGAGGGTGCTTTATCCCTTACGGACGGAATATCTTCCGCAAAAGAGGGTGCAGAAACTCTCAGCGAGGGAATCAGTCAGGCGGCAGACGGCTCGGATAATTTGAACAGTGGATTTTCACAGGTTAAAGACGGAGCTTTATCTCTTACAGACGGAATATCTTCTGCAAAAGAGGGTGCGGAAACTCTCAGCGAGGGAATCAGTCAGATGTCAGAGGGTTCATATGCACTGAATGAGGGAGTTTCACAGGTCAAAGACGGTGCGGAAAGGCTTAATGTCGGTGCGGATTCACTTTCGCAGGGCTTACAGAGCGTATCAGACGGAATTGACATGGCAAGCGAATCTCTTGACAGCGTTACATATGCAAATACGCAGGTTCTTGAAAGTCTCAAAGCTTTGTATGAAGTATCACCGAGCGAACAGCTTGCGGTTTCGATTGCAACGCTTGAACAGACCATAAGCGCACAGCAGCAGATATCAGGTTCAATGAAAGAAAACGGCGAACTGAAAGACGGTGTAACTGCCCTTAAAAACGGTGCAGATACTCTCAAAACGGGTATCAGTGATTTATCGGACGGAATATCTCAGCTGTATGACGGAAGTCAGGCTCTCAGCGCAGGATTTTCGGAACTCGGAAACGGTACATATATTCTGTCGGAGGGTATGAAAGCACTCTATGACGGAGGTGCTGCACTCTGCAACGGAATTTCCGAACTTTCGGACGGTTCAGTTTCTCTTGAAAGCGGATTGACAGAGCTTAAAGACGGCAGTATAAGTCTTAAAGACGGAATGAAAAAAATATATGACGGAGATATTTCTCTCAATGACGGAATTTCAAAGCTTGCTGAGGGTGCGGAAAGTCTTGACAGCGGTCTCGGTCAGCTCAGTGACGGAGGCAGTCAGCTTGCATCGGGTGCAGATACACTGAAAGGCTATATATCGGAGCTTGCATCAGGTGCGGCAGAACTTTTTGACGGTTCTGCTTCACTTTGCGAGGGCGCAGGCGAACTGAAAGACGGAAACACTGAACTTTCTGACGGTATAAAGCAAATCTCCGATATTGTTTCGGAACTTAAAGACAATGCGAATAATCTGAAAAAAAATCAGACAGACAATATAAGCGAAAAATATAATAAGGAATTATATGACCTTTGCCAGCGTCTTAAATTTATGGCTGATTTCTCCAAAGGATACAGAATCAGCGAGGAAAATTCTGAATATATCTGTATTTTTAAAGGAACTGAAAAATAATCTCAAATGCAAAGCCCTTCTCAGTAATGAGGAGGGCTTTATTTTTAAAATATTCCGTATTTGTTTATCAATATTCAACTGTATTGTCAGGGTAGTTTATTTTCTGTATGGATTCTATATGTGTAAGGTCAAGACCGTTCCATATATAACTGCTCCATGTTCCTGTAAATAATACTCCGTCAGGCGGAGCTGCGCCGTACCATATAAATTCAATGATATTGTGGTTATTTTCGTATCCGCCAAATTCGTGATACCATCTGTCGCCTTTTGAGTCGCATATCTTGACAGTTATCTGCTGACCATTCTGGAATGTTACAAGGAATCTGTCCCAGCAGTAGCCGAAATATGTACCCATAGCGCAGCAGTAGTCACCATATTCGTCACGGCATATACCTGTATCTGTTATGGGGTCATTTACAGCTCCTGCAATGGCACTTCTTGAAGGGTCAGCGGTAAGTCCGAGGGAACTTTCGCCTGCAAAGAAATCGGTATTGTTGCCGTAGTTATATTGTGAGTAAGCTTCTTCATCTTCATTGAAATCATAAATGACTTCAACTTCTTCCGTATGACCTGTAATTGTCACGGGAACAGCGGTTTCACCTGATTTTGCGACAGGTATTACAGTTATGTCATAGTAGGAATTTTCTCTCAGTCCCGTGAGGTAAAGCAAAGTTTTATCCTTATATACAAGGTGAATATTTTCGGCATATTCTGCATCGGTATCGACAAAGACATTATATTCCCTGTCTGGCTGTTCGTCCCATGTAACTTTAAGGCAGGAAACAGAAATTGTTGATACATTGAGATTGTTTACTCTCAGGGGGTGGGTAGTTGTAGTAGTGGTGACAGTGGTAGTTTCGGCAGTAGTCTCGGTGACAGTTTCGGTAGTAGTTTCGGCAGTTGTTTCAGTGGTGTCGGAAGTTTCAGCAGATGTTTCTGTAACTGTTGAAGTGCTTACAGAAGTTTCAGCGGAAGTTTCGGTAGTTATTGTAGTTTCGGCGGTAGTAGTAGTAGTTGTTGTTGTTGTTGTGGAAGTAGTTGTTGTGGAAGTTACAGCAGTTGAAGTTGTAGTTGTTTCATATATGACAGTAGTCTGAAGTGACACATCTCCGTAATTGTTGGCATTTGCCATTTCCTCATTATGAATGACAGTTTCAGAGGGGGAAACGTCTTCATTTGCGGGTGCGGAGCAGGAAGTCAGGGCGAGTATTATACTTAGAAAAATGAGCGGTTTTTTTATACATTTCATAAAATATTCCTTTCACATACTGACATCAGTATCAGCATATCCGTTTATTTCCAGATAATTATATCATAATGGGGGATAAATTTCAATACAAATCAGGAAATTTTTATATACTTTTCACAAAATGTTCTCATAACTTTCAGTATAATTTCAGAATGTGGAAATTTTGTAATTTAGTCACATTTATTTGCTGTTAGTTTTATGCAATATGTTTTTTTACAAAAAAATTTTTAAAATCCCTTTACATTTCTGTACAAATATGGTAAAATATAATATATGTTTTAATACTTTACAGCTTTTATGCTTTTCACGCTAAAAGTATAACAGAAAGGAACTATCAGAAATGCCTATAACAGAATTACTTGAAAGAAATGCCGAACTTTACGGAAATGACGTTGCCCTTGTTGAGGTAAACCCCGAAATAACAGAAGTCAGACGAGTTACATGGAAAGAATACGAACTCATTGAACCGAATCCCCTCTGCCATTACAGAAGAGAAATAACATGGAAAGTCTTTGATGAAAAGGCTAACCGTTTCGCAAACCTTCTCCTTGAAAGAGGTGTTCAAAAAGGTGATAAAGTCGGAATACTCCTCATGAACTGTCTTGAATGGCTTCCGATATATTTCGGAATACTTAAAACGGGCGCACTTGCCGTTCCGCTGAATTTCCGCTATACTCCCGATGAAATCAAATACTGCCTTGATCTTGCGGAAGTTGATGTGCTTATGTTCGGTCCTGAATTTATCGGAAGAATCGAAGAAATTGCTGAGGATATAAGCCGTAACAGACTTCTTTTCTATGTAGGTGAAGGCTGCCCCTCATTTGCCGAACATTATGACAGTCTCGCTGCAAACTGCATAAGCACCGCCCCCGATATAAAGCTTACAGACAAAGACGATGCCGCCATATATTTTTCATCAGGCACTACGGGATTCCCGAAGGCTATTCTTCACAATCACGAAAGCCTTGTCCATTCCGCAAAGGTTGAACAGAATCACCACGGTCAGACAAAAGATGATGTTTTTCTCTGTATTCCTCCGCTCTACCATACAGGTGCAAAAATGCACTGGTTCGGAAGTCTGCTGTCAGGCGGAAAGGCTGTACTCCTTAAAGGTGTTAAACCAAAGGCTATAATTGAAACCGTTTCAAATGAAAACTGCACAATAGTATGGCTTCTTGTTCCGTGGGCGCAGGATATACTTGATGCTATCGACAGGGGAGAGATAAATTTAGACGATTATGAACTCTCACAGTGGAGACTTATGCATATAGGCGCACAGCCTGTTCCGCCCTCATTAATTGCACGCTGGAAAGAACATTTTCCGAATCATCAGTATGATACAAACTATGGTCTGAGTGAATCCATAGGTCCGGGCTGCGTTCATCTCGGTGTGGAAAATATCCACAAGGTAGGTGCTATCGGCAAGGCAGGCTACGGCTGGAAGGTTAAAATTGTTGACGAACTCGGCAATACTGTTGAAAAAGGTCAGGTCGGTGAACTCTGCGTATCAGGTCCGGGAGTTATGACCTGTTATTACCATGACGAAAAAGCTACTGCCGAAACTTTAAAGGACGGCTGGCTCTTTACAGGTGATATGGCTCAGGAAGATGAGGACGGATTTATATATCTCGTTGACAGAAAAAAAGATGTCATTATCAGCGGCGGTGAAAATCTCTATCCCGTACAGATAGAAGATTTCCTCAGAGCGCACCCTGCTGTTAAAGACGTTGCTGTTATTGGTCTGCCTGATAAAAGACTGGGCGAAATCGCTGCGGCAATTATCTCCATAAAAGATGATATGCAGTGCAGTGAAGAAGATATAAACACCTATTGCCATAAGCTTCCGAGATACAAAAGACCGCACAAGATAATTTTTGCAGATGTTCCGAGAAATCCCACGGGTAAAATCGAAAAGCCCAAGCTCAGAGAAATTTACTGCGGTGAAAGTCTCGTTGCAAAACAGATAAAAAATTGATAGGAGTTTATTTATGGACGAAATGCTTGAAAAAGTCAGACAACAGTTCGCACATGACAGATTTGCTACTGAAAACGGCATGGTTATTGATGAAATAGGCGATAATTATGCCAGATGCAGTGTAGTTCTCACAGACAGACATAAAAATGCAATGGGCGGTGTTATGGGAGGAGTTCATTTTACTCTTGCTGATTTTGCCTTTGCAGTTGCATCAAACTGGAAAGAAATGAAAACAGTTGCATTAAGTACAGACATATCGTTCATAGGTGCTGTAAAAGGCTCAAAACTTACAGCCGAAGCTTTCATAGTAAAAGACGGGAAAAATATAAACTGCTGTCATATAACCGTTAAAGATGACCTCGGAAATATGGTTGCAGATGTAAAGACTGTCGGTTTCCACAAATAAAAACAGGGTGTTTCCGTATTGGAAACACCCGATTTTTATACATGACTGTGAGGGTCAAGAATAGAATACTTTTTCTTATACTGTTTAGGAGTTATATTCATATATTTCTTGAATATTTTTATAAAATAACTCTGCGAACTGAATCCGAGCATATTACTTATTTCAGGGTCGGTATACTCAGTAAACAACAGCAGGGAAGCGGCTTCTTCTATTTTGAGTTTATTCACATAATCGCTGAAAGAAGCACCTGTTTCATTTTTGAAAAGCCTTGAAAGGTATGCGGAACTTATTTTCAGATATTCCGCAGTATCATCGAGAAGAATTTTTCCGTGCAGATTGCACATTATATAATCAATTGCACGGAGAATCTGTTTTGAATACACTCCGTTGAGTTTCAGACGGCGCATTTTATTGGTATAGCCTTCAATCATTTCCGCATGAATTTTACGGATTTCGTTTTCAGTATTCACCTTGTCCATTTTCATTATGTAAAAATCGCTGAGAGCATAGGATTCATCGGGAGTCATTCCGCCTTTTATGCAATAGCGTGCAATAAGGGCAATAAGCACCACAAGATGATATTTTAAATTTCTTATAGGGTCATCGCTGAGAGTTCCGCAGCCTTCGCAGAAAAGCGGTTTCATGAAAACTTTTACAAGTTCCATGTTTCCTGAGCATATACTGTCATAAAAAGCCATTTCCCTGTCAAAAGGCGCACGTTCAAAATCTTTTTCATGCTGAGAGAAAAGAAACTGTGCAAGGATTTTTTCTGTATCGTTATTCATAATAATCGCCTCCTGATATATTATAACTATAATGATTATAAACTAAAATAAAAATTTTGTCAATAGAATATCAAAATATTTCTTGACATTTTTTTGATAAAATGTTATAATGTCAGTGTGAGTGATTTCACCGACAGTTCGTTTGCACTATCCTGTCGTAAAACAAAACTAAGGCAGTTATAGACAGTAATAAACGGCTATGCCGTTATTTTTCGTGTGAAACTGCGTCTGATTTTTCGGACGCATTTTTTATCTTAAAGGTGATTATATGTATAAATTAAAAACATCTGCTTCTTTCGACAGCGCACATTTTCTTCACGGATACAACGGAAAATGTGCAAATATTCACGGTCATCACTGGATTATTGAAGCTGTTGTATATTCGGAAAATCTGCAAAATGACGGTGAAAAACGTGGAATGATAATTGATTTCGGAGATTTCAAGAAAATCGTGAGAAATATTGCGGACAGTTTTGACCATGCCCTTATTTATGAGAAAAATTCCCTTAAAGAAAATACTTTAAAGGCTCTCAGAGATGAAAATTTCAAACTTATAGAAATGCCTTTCAGACCCACAGCAGAGAATTTTGCACATCATTTTTTTGACATGATGAAATCCTGCGGAATCTGTCCGAAAAGCGTGACAGTCTACGAAACACCCGAAAATTGTGCAGTATATGAGGAGTGATGATATGTTTCCCGTAGTTGAAAAATTTGTAAGCATTAACGGTGAAGGCGCACACGCAGGCGAAATATCCGCCTTTATACGTTTCAGAAAATGCAACCTCAACTGTTCATACTGCGATACACGCTGGGCTAATACAGATAATGCAGAGGCTGAATTTATGTCCGCAGATGAACTTGCACAGTGGGTAGGGGAGAGCGATGTCAGAAATGTTACCCTTACAGGCGGTGAACCGCTTTTGCAGTCTGAAATTTCAGAACTCACCGATATTCTGATAAGCAGGGGAATAAGGACGGAAATTGAAACAAACGGCAGTATATCCATTAAAAATCTCGCACAGCGTCAGTACCGCCCTGTTTTCACACTTGACTATAAATGCCCGTCAAGCGGTATGGAAAAATATATGTGCATTGATAATTTTAAATATCTTGAATGTCATGATACTGTTAAATTTGTTGTTGGAAATCATGAAGATATGGTTCGTGCCGAAGAAATAATTAAAAAATATTCTCTCGGTTCTGTTTGTCATGTGTATTTCAGCCCTGTTTTCGGAAATATTGAGCCTGCCGACATAGTTGAATTTACTATTAAAAATCATATGAATGATGTCAGAATACAGTTACAGATGCATAAATTTATCTGGAATCCTTTAAAAAGGGGGGTATGAAATGGATAAGGAAGCCATAAAATACCATGTTCTCGGACTGCTGAAAGCAATGGGTGAAGACCCTGAAAGGGAGGGACTGCGTGAAACTCCGCAGAGAGTTGCAAATATGCTTGAAGAAGTCCTTGAAGGTATAAAATACACAAACCACGATATAGCGGAAATGTTCGGAAAAACCTTTACTGCTGATTACGGAGACTGCGAAAATACTGTTGTCATGAAAGATATAACCGTTTTCAGCTATTGCGAACATCACCTTGCACTCATGTACGATATGACCGTAAATGTTGCCTATATACCGCACGGAAAAGTGCTTGGTCTTAGCAAAATCGCCCGTATATGCGATATGGCGGCAAAACGGCTGCAATTGCAGGAAAGACTCGGCAGAGATATCGCTGAAATAATTTCCGAAGCCGCTGATACTCCTGATGTAGGCGTTAAAATTCTCGGCTCTCATAGCTGTATGACTGCGAGAGGTATAAAAAATTCCTCGTCACGCACCGAAACGAGGACATATATTGGAGAATTTAAAACAAGAAACGATTTGCAGAAACTTTTGGACTGATTATGAATATTATAGTTAAAAAATTTGAAGAACTCACCAACAGGGAAGTATATGAAATACTTAAATCCCGACAGGATATTTTCGTAGTTGAACAGAACTGCACCTGCGAGGATATTGACAGAAAAGACTATGAAAGTATCCATGTATTTATAAAAGAAGATGACGGCACAGTTTCAGCCTGTCTCAGAGTATTTACGGAGGATAACAATATCGCCCGTATAGGCAGAGTTATAACGCTTTATCACGGCAGAGGTCTTGGAAGAATGATACTGCATGAGGGCGTAAATGTTGCGGAAAATATTTTTCATGCGGATAAAATCATTATTCATTCACAGACTTACGCAACAGGATTCTATGCAAAAGAAGAATTTGAAATAGTTTCTGAAGAATTTATTGAGGACGGTATACCGCACGTTAAAATGGAAAGAATCAGGAGGTAATATATGAAAGCACTTGTATTATTCAGCGGAGGAGTTGACAGCACAACCTGTCTTGCAATAGCTGTAAAAAAATACGGAGCAGGAGAAGTTCTTGCCCTTTCAATAAGCTACGGTCAGAAACACAGCCGTGAAATTCAGGCGGCAGATGATATTGCGGAATTTTACGGAGTTGAACACAAAATTCTCGATTTGTCGGTACTTTTTGAGGGTTCGGACTGTTCACTCCTTGTCGGTTCTGATAAGGAGATACCCAAGGAAAGCTATGCGGAACAACTCAAAAAAACTGACGGAAATCCTGTTTCTACATATGTGCCTTTCAGGAACGGTCTGTTTCTTTCATCTGCGGCGAGCATAGCACTTTCAAGGGGGTGCAGCGAAATATACTACGGAGCGCACAGCGATGATGCCGCAGGTAATGCATATCCCGATTGCAGTAAAGAATTTAATGATGCTATCAACCGTGCAATTTTCCTCGGAAGCGGAAACGAACTGCAAGTAACCGCTCCCTTTATAGGCATGAATAAGGCGGAAGTCGTAAAGACAGGCATTGAACTTGATGTGCCGTATGAAAAAACATGGAGCTGCTATGAAGGCGGCGAAAAGCCCTGCGGAGTATGCGGAACCTGCCGTGACAGAATTGCCGCATTCAGAGCAAATGGACTTGATTTTGACTGAGAAAGGATTTTTTAAAATGGCTGGAAGAAATGAAAACGAAAAGGGAAATATTTCACTTCTGGGAAATCAGAATACAAAATATCCCATGGACTATGCCCCTGAAATGCTTGAAACTTTCCCAAACAAACACCCCGACAACGACTATTTTGTAAAATTCAACTGTCCCGAATTTACATCTTTATGTCCCATAACAGGTCAGCCTGACTTTGCAACTATATATATATCCTACATTCCTGACAAGCTAATGGTTGAAAGCAAATCTCTTAAACTTTATCTTTTCAGTTTCCGAAATCACGGAGATTTTCATGAGGACTGCGTTAATATCATAATGAAAGACCTTATAAAGCTTATGAACCCGAAATACATTGAAGTATGGGGAAAATTTCTGCCGAGAGGAGGTCTTTCAATAGACCCCTACTGCAATTACGGCAGACCTGATACAAAATGGGAGAAACTTGCATGGGACAGGCTTGCAAACCATGATATGTACCCTGAAACCGTGAATAACAGGTGATTTTTCGGTTTATTTCTTATCTCCTGTAAGCTGAATGATACAGAAATATACTATTTCATAAATGCTGTGCATTTTGAAATCCATATTTGCCTCACGCATTGCTTTAAGCTGTCTGTCTGTCGCAAATGTATACGGATAGATACCGAAAAGAAATGGGAAAAATACAAATATAAATCTTTCGCTGTCCACAGAAGGGAAAAATTTTTCAATGCAGGTTCTTACAGCGTCAATTGAAGCACCGTAAGCAATTTTAAATTCCGTCAGTTGTTCAGGGCGTGAATTTTCCTCCATATCGTAATGATTCATGGCAAGGAGTTTCAGCAACTGTTCATGATTTTCGAGTGTATGAGCGAGAGCCTTTGCAAATTCATCAGCAGACATGACTTCATTCTGTGCTGAAATTTTGTTTATTTCTTCTGCCCATTGAGTATATTCACGTTTCATGAGTGCCAAAAAAATTTCCTCTTTTGTCTGGAAATAATTATATATTGAAGTCCTTTTGAACGAAGTGACAGCACCTATTTCCTTTATTGTAATTTCCTTGAAACTCATTGTTTTGTAGAGTTTTTCGCAGGCGTTTATGATTTCCTCTTTACGCAGAGCTGTAAGTTCAGGTGAACCTTTTGGCATTATTATACCTCCTTTTAAATTCTGACATCATTATTATAGCATTATTCTGACACAGTGTCAATATAATTGGAGATATTTTTTTAAATTATGATATTTTATACTAACAAATATATTTTTCCGAGACAGAAAAAAAGCTGTATAATCGTTCTGATTATACAGCTTTTTATTATTTTTTGTCCTCTAATCCGAGATAATATTCTTCAAGCCGTGGGCGTGCGTTTACATAGGCATTTCTGAGAGCGGGGTCAAACTGACTTCCCATACCTTCCATAATAATCCTGTCAGCCTTTTCAAATCCGAAAGCTTCTTTATATACACGTTTGCTTACAAGTGCATCATACACATCTGCGACTGCCATTATTCTTGCTTCGAGCGGAATCTGTTCGCCTGAAAGACCTGTCGGATAACCTGAGCCGTCCCAGCGTTCATGGTGATAATGAGCGACATTTTCGGCTATTTGTTTAAACAGTTCATCATCTGTCTGGAGTAGGATTTTATGAATAACTCTTGCGCCTTCTTCTGCATGATGTTTCATCTTTTCATATTCTTCATCGGTAAATCTGCCGGGTTTACGCAGTACAGCGTCATCTACGTTAATTTTTCCGAGGTCATGCATAGGGGCGGCTTTGATTACATCACGGCAAAATTCTTCTGTAAGCGGCAGTTTATTTTCTTTTATAATTTCTTCAATCAGAATACGGACACCCTCACTTGTACGTTTTATATGTCCGCCTGTTGAATTGTCACGGCTTTCGACCATCATAGCGAGACTCATTATAAGGTTATCATGCATTTCCGTGATATGTTGTGTTTTATTTTCGACTTCTCTGCATAAATCCTCATTATATCTGTCGAGGAGTCTTATATATTTCTGATTTGCAGTGTCGTCCGTAAATGTAACGATATAACCTCTTTTGCGGTCATTGTCGTAGAGGTAGTTGACTTTTACGTTATATATTCTGTCGTCATCTGCATTATCCCACTGTACAGTATATATGAATGTATTTTTTTCGGGATTCGCCTTGAAACTGTCAAGGAAATGGCGGATTTTTCTCTGTGCGGGTTTATATCCGAAAAGTTCATCTGCCGCTGTGTATTTAAGTTCAGGGACGAGATGTTTTGCAGTATCATTGCTGCCGAGGTATCTGTTTTTGAAATCAAATGATACATAGCCTATACCCTGTTCCTTTACCATTGAATCTATGACTGTATCACTTATATCATACAGATTTACTCTGTATGCGATTATGAGATATATTATCTCTGCGATAACATAGCCGAGCGGTATGAGTTCAATTTTTGATATAAGTTGTTTCAGTACGAAATAGCTGAGTATACATATTGCATAAGGCAAAACAAGCAGACTGATAATTGTTCTGGGGACTTGTTTCTTTTTTGTCCATGAGTAGACAACCGCTGTCATGCCGACTGCAAAAAAAACGAAAAAAGCTGTATAAACTACTGTATGCCATATACCGTATTCCTTTAAAACAATACCGTTTCCGTCTTTTATCTCAAATGATATTTCCTTGTAAAAACTGTCGTCATAACCGATATTCAGAATGGGAGCATAAAGAATCAAAGAAATTATAAACAGTGCAGTTCTTACCCATTTATTTATTTCTATCTGACATAATCCGAAAATATTCAGCACAATGAAAAGCTGTAAAAAGCAGCCGCTCAGATATATAATTTTTATTGCAGATATTGCTTCGCCGAGACTTTCGGATTTACATAACAGAAGATATCCGAGGCAGGCTATTGGTACAAGTGTAAATATCATGGTAAAATTTACATCAAAATGCCTGTGCCACATGAATATATAGATTACCGAACATATTACAGATACAATGAAAACACCGCAGTAAAACGTTTGTATCAACCCGTACCCCCCTTATTTCAGCTCAATTCTGATGTCGCCTGTATCAGTTGTAAGCTCACACTTTCCGCCTGTAACGGACTGGGGGACATTGATATCACCTGTATCTGTTTTTGTGATAAATATCTTTTCACTGAGGAGAGTACCTTTTATATCGCCTGTATCGGTTCTTACGAAGATTGTTTCCGCATCACAGCCGTTGAATTTGACATCTCCCGTATTATTTTCGATATTAAACTGATTCAGTGCGATTACGTCTGTCATAACGATATCGCCTGTATCGGAAGAAAGGGTCATATCCGAAGCTGACAGGGAAGATAAATCCATATCTCCTGTATCTGTTATAATATTTATTTTTTCCTTTGCAGGTGCAGAGCATGACACATCACCTGTATCCAATCTTATATTGATATTTTCAAAAGAAAAGTCTTTTGGAATTTTGGTATCGCCTGTATCAGAGTAGATGTCAAGCATTTTATAAGATTTTTCGGGGAGATACACTGTAATTGAAGGTGATTCCGTTGATATGCCGAAATTTATGTTGAGTTTTTGTGTGTTCTTACTGCTTATAGTAAGTGTATTGTTTTCAGTGTGTACATCATGCAGATTATTTTCTTCTTCATAGCAGATTACCCTGCATTTTCCGTCATCTGAGGGGAGGAAGCATATATCTTCCGTATCTGCTTTTATTTTTATGTTTTCAAAAGAATCGTCTACATCATAAGTATCTGATACGAGTTTTACAGTGCTGAGTTTTTTAAAATCAAACCCCAAAAATGCAAATGCTGATATACATATAAGTATTCCTGCTCCGAAAAGTGCTGCTCCGCTCATTATCCATTTTTTATTCTTATTCATGATTCATTACTCCTTATTTCCTACAAATGAGATTTTTATACCTAATATAAGTTTGCCTGTTGCGTTTATGACAGCCTTTGTAAGCCATATGCAGGCGAAAAATAAAAGTATTGCCAGTCCGACAGATGCCATTCCCATACCTGCGGAAAATAATGCTCCCACAGGATTACCGGCTCTGAGATAAGCCACAATTCCTGCCAGTCCCACAAATAATCCTGCCGCTGATGTTATGTCTGCCGCATACAAACATATTACAACTGCCCATACAACAGCATATACAGAAAACATAACCGCTCCGACCGATATAACAAGCGGTATCCAGACAGGTGCGCCGAGTATGAGAAGTAAAATTTCCCATGCTTTGAGTTTCCTTTTTGGTGTTACTTTTTTCTTTACAAGTGTTGACAGTGGGATTTCCGACATAATCTGTTCGACGACTGAATCAACGCTTCCGATTGCTTCAATAGCTTCTTCTTCTGACAAACCGTCCTCCATGCGGTCATTTATCATTTCGTTATAGAAAGCTATTCTTTCTTCGATATCTTCCTGAGGCAGACCAGAAAGTTTTTCTCTTAATCCGTTCAGAAAATTTTCCTTATTCATAATTATTGTCCTCTCTTGTTATAAAATCGTATATGGAAATTATTTCTTTCCAATCTTCTTTGAACTCCTCAATGCGTTTCAAGCCTGAGTCAGTAATATGGTAGTATTTTCTGAGCCGTCCGTCATGTTCAACACTTCTGACCGTGAGCATATTTGCTGATTCAAGTCTTTTCAGTATTGTGTACAGGGTTGATTCAGAAAGAAGGATATACGGTTTCATTTCCTTGATAATCTGATAACCATATGAGTCTTCATTTTTTATTGCTGCCAGAACACACACATCGAGTAATCCACGTTTTAACTGAATATCCATAGAATACTTCTCCTTTCAATATATATCATATCACGAAGTATATCATTTGTCAAGGTATATTTCTTAATTTTACAAATTATTCACAAATAAAAAAACCAATGCCAGTAACTCTGACATTGGTTTTCATCTGTTATATCAAATAATTATACTCCGAAAAGAAGTTTGTCATATGCAGGGAAAGGCCAGTAATCTTCTGCTGTGAGTGTTTCGGCAGTATCAGCATATTTTCTGAGTTTATCCATAGCGGGGAGTATTTCATCACGGATATATTCAGCCTGTTCTGTAATCACATTGATATTTTTAAGTTTTGAAGCGGCATTTTCGAGTTCATCGGTTGATAATGCGATATTGTCGGTAAGTTCGGAAAGTTCTGAAATCAGATTTGTTTCATATCCGCATACCGCACCGCAGATATTTTTCTTTGCGGCGGCAGATGATGCAGTATCGGCCGCAAATTTTGAAACAGCAGGGAGTATCTGTCTGCGAGCCATATATACCATAGTATTCGCTTCAATATTCACCTGTTTGATATAATTGTCAAGCATAATATCACGTCTTGAAAAAATCTCCGATTCTGTAAAGATACCGTGAGATACAAGCATATCAACATTCTTTTTATCGCATATTTTCGGCATACAGTCCGCAGTAGTCCTGAGGTTTGAAAGTCCACGTTTTTCAGCTTCTTCAATCCACTTGTCATCATAGCCGTTGCCGTTGAAAATTATGCGTTTATGTGCAGTTATATTTTCTTTGATAAGGTTATGGAGAGATGTATTGAAATCGTTGGAATTTTCGAGGATATCCGCAAACTGTCTTAAAGATTCAGCAACAGCGGCATTAAGGTGAATATTTGCACAGGAGATGCTGTTTGACGAGCCGAGCATACGGAACTCAAATTTATTTCCCGTGAAAGCAAACGGAGATGTTCTGTTTCTGTCGGTAGTATCCTTGCTGAACTGCGGAAGAACATCAACACCGAGTTTCATTTTTTCCTTTGCAATACCGCCATAAGGTATATCTTTTTCAATTGATTCAAGAATTGCCGTAAGTTCGTCACCGAGGAAAATAGAAATAACTGCGGGAGGAGCTTCATTTGCACCGAGTCTGTGGTCATTGCCTGCGGTAGCGACTGAAAGTCTGAGCAAATCCTGATATTCGTCAACAGCTTTTATAACTGCTGTGAGGAAAA
This sequence comes from Ruminococcus sp. UBA4383, assembly GCA_002389995.1. Classification (GTDB taxonomy): domain Bacteria; phylum Bacillota; class Clostridia; order Oscillospirales; family Ruminococcaceae; genus Ruminococcus. The sequence continues at coordinate 37,129 of DGRR01000095.1, forward strand.
GTAAAAACTGTGCATTTTCGGCAGGAGTTTCACCGGGAGAGAGGAGGTTTTCACCTGTATTTGTAGATATTGACCAGTTATTATGCTTACCTGAACCGTTCACGCCCTCGAAAGGTTTTTCATGGAGGAGGCAGACAAGACCGTGTTTTTCGGCAACTTTTTTCATTACTTCCATAGTAAGCTGATTATGGTCAGCGGCTATATTGGTAGTTTTATAAATGGGAGCGAGTTCATGCTGTGCGGGAGCGACTTCATTGTGTTTAGTTTTTGCAAGAATACCGAGTTTCCAGAGTTCACGGTCGAGGTCAGCCATATATTCGGCAACTCTTGGCTTTATTGAACCGAAATAATGGTCTTCCATTTCCTGACCCTTAGGCGGCATAGCTCCGAAAAGAGTACGTCCTGTCATAATCAAATCCCTGCGCTGTTTCCAGAGTTCACGGTCAACGAGGAAATATTCCTGTTCAGGACCTACGGAAGTCTTTACGCTTTTAACATTTTTGCCGAAAAGTTTAAGTATACGCATAGCCTGTCTGTTAAGGGCTTCCATTGAACGCAGAAGCGGTACTTTTTTATCGAGAGCCTCGCCTGTATATGAACAGAAAGCAGTCGGGATATAAAGTGTATTATCCTTTATGAATGCATAAGAAGTGGGGTCCCATGCCGTATAGCCTCTTGCCTC
>DGRR01000072.1 GCA_002389995.1 Ruminococcus sp. UBA4383
CGCCGCCTGCAACTGTGCAGACAATATCGAACTTGTCAAGATTCTCAGTGAGGGCGAGGGGCTGACGAACGATGAGTTTGAGAGTTTCAAGACCGAAATAGTCATCAATACCTCTGCCGTTGATAGTAACGTTACCTGAACCGGGATAGATTCTTACTCTTGCTACGGAGTGCTTTCTTCTGCCTGTGCCGTAGTAGTATTTAACTTTTGATTCGTACATTGTGAAAGCCTCCTTTATTAATATTCATAAACGACGGGCTTCTGAGCAGCCTGTTTATGTTCAGCATCTTTGTAAGTTTTGAGTCTCTTAATCTGAGCTCTTCCGAGAGAGTTGTTGGGGAGCATACCGTTAATAGCAATCTGCATAGCTCTTTCGGGCTGATTAGCCATCATATCCTTGTATGAGATAGATTTAAGACCGCCGATCCAGCCTGTGTGCCAGTAGAATTTTTTCTGTTCAAGTTTTTTACCTGTAAGGATAGCCTTAGCGCAGTTGATAACGATAACGTGGTCGCCGCAGTCAACGTTGGGGGTATAAGTGGGCTTATGCTTGCCTCTGAGGATATGAGCTGCCTTAGCGGCAACACGTCCGAGAGGCTGTCCCTCAGCGTCGAGGATATACCATGTACGGCTTACTTCAGCAGGTTTTGCCAGTGTAGTAGACATATATAATTCCTCCATTAAAAAATTTTTGATTCGGGGGATTGATAATACAAATTCCCGACAGTGCAAGGATTATTATACATGATAAAATCTGATTTGTCAAGGTGAAAAACAGCTTTTTTTTAATTTATATCGTATTTTCTCTTTAATTCTCTCGTTTTTTCTTGATTTCTCTCACTATCTCACTTTTCATTTACGGAAATGAAGTTTCCAAAATATTGACAAAATTTTATATTTGTGATACAATAAATATATAAATTTTGTCGGAGGTGCTTATATGAAAGCAAAAAAATTAATATCAGCGGCAATGGCTTTGATTCTTGTCTGCGGTGCGCCTGTTGTTTCTTATGGAAGAACATTGATTCAAATGCAGGCGAGTTCGGCTGATTACACAACTGAACATAATGATGATTACTGTTACTATAAATATTCAGACCATATTGAATTAATAGCTGTAAGAGGTAATTCTAAATCAAGTTTGGAGAGCATTGAATTTCCGTCAGAAATTGACGGACTTCCCGTTACAATGATAAAATTATCAGGTATAATTAGTTCTATTGGCTCAGTTGGCAGTGAACCTGCTAAAATATATGAACCAATTAAAAACTTTCCTAATTTGACTACCATTATAATTCCAAACAGTGTCACCACGATTGGAAATTCTGCATTTTCTGGCTGTATAGGTTTAACATCAATAACAATTCCTGACAGTGTTACAAATATTGGAACTTCTGCGTTTTCAGGCTGTACAGGTTTAACATCAATAACAATTCCTGACAGTGTCACCATGATTGGAAATTCTGCATTTTCTGGCTGTATAGGTTTAACATCAATAACAATTCCTGACAGTGTTACAACTATTGAAAATTCTGCATTTTCAGGCTGTACAGGCTTAAAATCAATAACAATCCCAAACAGCATTAAAAGTATCTCATACTCTGCATTTGGTAAATGTACAGGTTTGACTTCAATAACAATTCCTGACAGTGTTACAACTATCGGAAGTTCTGCATTTTCAGGCTGTACAGGTTTAACTTCAATAACAATTCCTGAAAGCATTATAACTATCGGAAGTTCTGCGTTTTCAGACTGTACAAGTTTAACTTCTGTTACGATTCCCGAAAGCGTTACCTCTGTCAAGGATAATGCCTTTGTAGGCTGTACAAATCTCACTTCTCTGGTAATAAAAAATCCTAAATGCGAATTATCAGCTACAATGACAGGATTTGTCCTGCCATTCACAATTTACGGATATAAAAATTCAACCGCTCAGGCTTATGCATTGAGTAAGGGCATGGATTTTGTGGCAATCGACGCTGATGAACCCCAAACAACCCCCTCCGCAGGCAAGGCAGATGTAAACGGTGACGGAAAGGCAGACGCTTCCGATGCAAGCGATATTCTGCGCTACTATGCACATCTTTCAACGGGCGGAAAACTCAGCTTTGAGGAATTTATAAAAAAATAATTCGGGAGAATTTATATGAAATTAAAAAAATTAATATCTGCACTGACAGCTTTTGTGCTTGTATGCGGTGTGCCTGTTTTTTCATTTGAAAGCCCTGCATTTGAAGCAAATGCCCTTACGAAAATTTTTGACAGCGGAGTATATGAGGGCTTGTTTAGTTACAACATACAGGGAGTTGTTTCGGATACTCCCGAAGAGACACTTCTTGAAGACAAGTATGTAATGATAATAAAGAAATGCGAAAATGCGGATTTTCAGGGGAAACTTGTAATCCCCGAAGAAATTGACGGAGTACCCGTGACGTATATCAACGTAAGGGCATTTGAGGGAAGCGATTTCATGGAAGTAATTATTCCGAAATCCGTTACCATAATAAGCGACAATGCATTCCGCAACTGTCCGAATCTTATTTCCGTCACAATAGAAAATCCCAACTGCAATATAAGCGACAACGACCAGAATGCCATGATGCCTTTGTACGGTTCAACATTTTCTCCGATAAAAGGCAAGATTTACGGCTATGCAGATTCAACCGCACAGAAATATGCGGAATATCATGGTCTTGACTTTGATTTGATTGAAAACAAACCCTATAAAGACGAAAATATAATTTATATGAAAACGGGCGAAACAAGAAATATATCAACCGCTGACGGCTTGAAATGGGCTGTTGATGATTCCGATATCCTCAAAGTAGACTATCTCGGAACTGTCACCGCCAAAACAGCAGGAACGGCAGTTGTCTATGCAATATCGGGCGATACGGTTAAAAACCGCTTTATAGTCAATGTAACAGGCAACGTTATTTCTCCCGTTGATATAAACAAAGACGGTATGATAGATGCATCTGATGCAAGCGATATTCTCCGCTACTATGCACATCTTTCAACGGGCGGAAAACTCAGTTTTGAAGAATTTATAAATAAGGGGTGATTAAATGCCGAGATTTTTTACAAACGAAATAGATGAAAACAACATAGTAATAACAGGAGATGATGCACACCATATAGGATATTCTCTGAGAATGAAAAAAGGCGAGGAAATTACTGTCTGCTGCTGCGGTATTGACTATGTGTGCAGTATAAAGGATATAACAGGCGATGAGGTGTTTCTTGAACTTGTGAAGAAAGAAGTATGTGCCGCAGAGCCGAATATTGAAGTAACTTTGTTTCAGGCTGTGCCTAAACTTGACAAGCTTGAATATATAATACAGAAAAGTGTTGAACTGGGTGTTTCAAGAATAGTTCCCGTTCTGACAAGAAGATGTATTTCAAGACCGTCCGAAAAGGATTTTTTAAAAAAGTTACCCCGACTTAACAAAATTTCAGCGGAAGCATCAAAACAGTCAGGGCGTGGAATAATACCCGAAGTTACACCTGTCGTAAATTATGCGAAATCACTCGAAATGATGAAAAAACTGGATAAAACTCTGATTTTGTATGAGGAGCAGGGCGGAAAATCTTTTTCGGATATAGATTTTTCGGGAATAAAGCGTACAGGGCTTGTAATCGGCAGCGAAGGCGGTTTCGACAGCGAAGAAGTTGCCGCTGCATTAAATTCAGGCGCACAGCAAATCTGGCTCGGCAAAAGAATCCTGCGTTGTGAAACTGCACCAATAACTGCCCTCTCAATTTTGATGTTTTTAACAAATAATATGTAAACTGTTGACATTTTAAAAATTATATGATATAATAATCAAGTAGTTTATCAGAGTGGATTCAATGCCGCTCGGTAACATTTCTGACCCCATTTTTCGGGGTTCGTATCTAAATTTGCGGAGAAAAGAGGAATTTAATATGAACAAGTTTTTAATCGGTATTCTCGCAGTAGGTGCAGCAGCCGCTGCAGGTTATGCAGCTGCTAAAATCCTTGGCGGCGGTAACGAAGACGATTACGATGATGATTTCGACTATTCAGACCCCTTTGAGGAAGATTCACTCGATGATGACTATGAAATAGACGAAACAGTGAAAACTGAGGTTGTTGACGACAGCGATATCGAAAAGCTTTCTGAGGAAACAGCAGAAGAAGCAAAAGAAGCAGCTGAGACTGAAGAAAAAGCTGACGAAGAAGAATAATTTTTGTGAAATTGGGGAGTTCGCTCCCCTTTTTTGTTTATATCGGATAAATAACGATTGTGTTTTTGTGTATTGTGCTGAAAATTGTTTTTTCGCTTGACATTTTGTTTTTTATCTGATATAATATAAAAGCTGTCTGAGAAAGACGTATCGCAAATCAACGAGGCGTAGCTCAGTTTGGTAGAGTGCTTGCTTTGGGAGCAAGATGCCGCAGGTTCGAGTCCTGTCGCCTCGACCATTCTGATTTTTAAGTAAAATAAAATTTTTTCAGAAAAATTTAAAAAAACACTTGACAAATCGAAAAGTTTGTGATATAATATATAAGTCGTCAGGGACAGAGTTTTTTAAAACGCTGGTGTAGCTCAGTTGGTAGAGCAGCTGATTTGTAATCAGCAGGTCGGGGGTTCGAGTCCGTCCACCAGCTCCATTTTACCGGTATATCCGGTAAATTTTTTGAATAGTTGAGGGAGAGTTCCCGAGTGGCCAAAGGGGGCAGACTGTAAATCTGTTGCTTTTCAGCTTCGATGGTTCGAATCCATCCTCTCCCACCACACTAAACCTCGTCTTTAAAGTCGGGGTTTATTTTTTGAAAGAAAGATTTTTCCGACCCGTTCCATACATATGAATAAAATCCGTCCGTACAATGCGGCGGCTTTTTTTATGCAGGAAAAAAAAGAGGTTATGCACGGATATTCTGCCGTTTTGTGCAGAAATATATAAATATGAACTAATTCGGAGGAAGATGAATATGATTAGAAATGATTTGAGAAATATCGCCATTATCGCCCATGTTGACCACGGTAAAACTACCCTTGTCGATGAAATGCTCAAACAGGGAGGCGTTTTCAGAGAAAATCAGGCTGTCGCTGAAAGAGTTATGGACTCCAATGATATTGAACGTGAAAGAGGTATCACTATACTTGCAAAAAATACTTCCGTGATGTATAATGATATAAAGATAAATATTATTGACACCCCCGGACACGCTGATTTCGGCGGCGAGGTTGAACGTGTACTCGAAATGGTTGACGGTGTTCTTCTCCTCGTTGATGCTGCGGAAGGTCCTATGCCGCAGACACGTTTTGTCCTCTCAAAAGCCCTTGAAATGGGTCACAAAATTATTGTTGTCGTAAATAAAATTGACCGTCCAGATGCCCGTCTTGACGAAATAGGTGATGAAGTTCTTGAACTCCTCCTCGACCTCGATGCAAATGACGAACAGCTTGAATCTCCTATACTTTTCTGTTCAGGCAGAAGCGGTACTGCATCTTTAAGCCAGTACGAAGCAGGTACAGACCTTAAACCTCTCTTTGATACAATTATAAACTATATCGAACCCCCGAAAGGTGAGGAGGAACAGCCCCTCCAGATGCTTATTTCCTCTATCGACTATAATGAGTATGTAGGACGTATAGGCATAGGCAGAATCGTAAGAGGCAGTATAAAAGTAAATCAGCAGGTTACTGTCTGCGATTATACAGGCTCAAAGAAAAATTATAACTCAAAAATAGTTTCACTTTTGCAGATTCAGGGTCTTAACCGTGTACCTGTTCAGGAAGCCTGCGTGGGTGATATTGTATGGATTTCAGGCATTGAAGGAATAACAATAGGCGATACTATCTGCGCCACAGATACTCCCGAACCGCTCCCCTTTGTCAAGATAAGCGAACCTACTGTTGAAATGACTTTCTCAGTAAATGACAGTCCCTTTGCAGGAAAAGAAGGCAAATATGTTACCTCACGTCAGCTCCGTGAGAGACTTTTCCGTGAACTCTTAAAAGATGTTTCACTCCGTGTTGAGGAAACTGAAAGCACTGATTCATTCCGTGTTGCAGGACGTGGCGAAATGCATCTTTCAATACTTATCGAAAATATGCGCCGTGAAGGTTATGAACTCGCTGTATCAACTCCCCGTGTGCTTTTCAAGAAAGACGAAAACGGTCACAAGCTTGAACCTATCGAGAGACTTGTTATTGATGTTCCTGAGGACTGCGTTGGTTCTGTTATGGAAAAAATGGGTACCCGTAAAGGCGAAATCGTCAATATGCACCCGCAGGGAAGCCGTACAAGAATAGAATTTTTAGTCCCCGCAAGAGGTCTTTTCGGATATAAAAGCGAATTTCTCACTGATACAAAGGGCGAGGGTATCATGAGCCATGTATTTGAAGGATATATGCCTTATAAGGGCGATATTGACCGCAGAAGCACAGGTTCTCTCATATCCTTTGAAACAGGCGAAGCCGTTACCTATGGTCTTTTCAACGCTCAGGAAAGAGGTCAGCTCTTTATAACTTCGGGTACTCCCGTTTATGAGGGTATGGTTGTAGGTGCATCTCCAAAGACAGAAGACCTTGTTGTAAACGTATGCAAGAAAAAACATCTCACAAATACCCGTGCAAGCGGAAGTGATGACGCTTTAAGACTTGTACCGCCAAGAATACTCAGCCTTGAAGACTGCCTTGAATTTCTTGCCGATGACGAACTCCTTGAAGTTACTCCCGAATCTCTCAGAATAAGAAAGAGAATACTCAGCAATACCCAGAGAGCTAAGGCAAGGGCTAAGGCATAAAATTTTATTTTATTAACATATGAAAATCACATGATTATCAGATTATGGAGATATTATTATGAAGAAAATTATTTTAACCGCAATATTGTCAGCTTTTATGCTCTCCGCTTTTTCATGCGGAAATACTACGGGTTCAGTCGAAACTTCTTCTGAAACTTCTTCTTCTGAAACCCCTGCCGAGGAAAAACCCGATACCGCTGACCTCGACCCGCAGGATATGGACGCATGGCTCGCAGTCGGTGAAAAACCTACCGAGGTTGAACGTGATATTGTTGCCTCCGATAACTTTGAGTATGAAATAAAAGACGGAAATGCCACTGTTACAAAATATATCGGCACGGATACAGACGTAATTGTTCCCGATGAACTCGGAGGCGCACCCGTCACCGAAATAGGATACTATGCATTTGAAGCAAAATATGACATAACTTCCGTCAGACTTCCCGAAACTGTTACCCTTATATGTGAGGGAGCGTTCATGGACTGTCACTCAATGGCTGAAATAAATATCCCCGAAGCTGTCACAGGTATCGAAAGAGGCGCATTTGTAGCCTGCACAAGTCTTACTGAACTGAATATACCTGCCAATGTGACTTTCATTCAGGAGGAGGCTTTCACTGCCTGCGAAGGATTACAGACACTTGTTATAAATAATCCTGATTTGACATATGAAAGCTGGGGACTCGAGGACTTGCCAAATCTTCAGGTAATAGCCCCCGAAGGTTCTGCTATGGCTCAGTGGCTTGCCGAAAATCCGAGATATTAATTTAAAACGAACGGAGGGATATTATCGTGAAAAAAGTTCTTGTCTGCATATGTTCGCTTTTATGCCTGTCCTTTACAGGCTGTCAGGATAAAATTGACGTATCGGAAGTTTCTTCCGACAGTTCTTCTGAATTTGTTCCCGCTGACGAAAATGAATTTGTAACACCTGATGAGGGTTCTGATGAATATGACCTCGGCACATATAAGGTAAGTTCGAGCGGAATAAAACTCTATAACGA
>DGRR01000089.1 GCA_002389995.1 Ruminococcus sp. UBA4383
AAAACACAAGGCTCAATGGCGCAATCCCCCAAGGGAACTTCCTTTGGGCGTTTGACGGTTTTAAATAGGAGGTTATTATGAAAAAGTTTGTACCATACGAAAAACTCAGCAAAAAGGAAAAAAAGAAAATAAATTCAGCAAAACGTCGTGACTGGAACGGTCTTAACCCCGTAACCCGTGTTGCGGACTGTCTGAAAAAGTATTCACGCAAGGAAAAACATAAAAGCCGTCCTGAAAATTATCAGGACGGCAATTTTTTATAATAATTCGCTGAAAGCCTTAATATATTCCTCCGCAGGTTTTGACCAGCCGAAATCGCATTTCATAGCACGTTCAACAAGGTTTTCCCATTCGGATTTATTGTCATATACAAGCTTTGACCTTTTGACTGCATCGAGCATATCATCAGCATTATAGGTCTTAAAGGTGAAGCCGTTGCCGTTTTCACCGCCGTTGTCACGCACAGTATCACGCAGACCGCCTGTTTCCCTTACAATCGGGATAGTGCCGTAGCGCATTGAAATCATCTGTGCAAGACCGCAGGGTTCACTCTGCGAGGGCATAAGGAACATATCAGCACCCGCATAGATTCTTCTTGCGAGGTCAGGCACAAAACCGAGGTTTACGGATACTTTTTCGGGATATCTTGCTGCCATTTCGCTGAAAAAATCCTCATACATTCTGTCACCGCTTCCGAGAATTGCGAACTTGAAACCGAGTTTAAGCATTTCCTCAAACATATAGCGGATAAGGTCAATTCCCTTATGGTTGACGAATCTTGTAACTATTCCGATAATCGGTTCATCACCGTCGGAAAGTCCGAGTTCGGACAGAAGAAATTTCTTACATTCAATTTTTCCCGAAAGGTCTTTTTCGGAATAATGCCATGCAATTGAGCAGTCGGTTGAAGGGTCATAGCTTTCGGTATCAATGCCGTTGATTATGCCTTTCAGTTTATACTGTTTTGTAACGAGTATTCTGTCAAGACCGTGAGCATACCACGGGTCGAGAATTTCCCACGCATAGCTTGGCGAGACGGTTATAAGGCTGTCAGAGGTTTCGATTGCGCCTTTCAGCATATTTATATAGCCGTCATATTCAACAAGTCCCGCATTATATCTTGGGATTCCCATGACTTCTTCGAGGACTTCCCTGCCATATTTTCCCTGATATTCGATATTGTGTATGGTGAATGAAATTTTTATATTGTCGAATCCCTGCTGATATTTATAATATATGTTGTAGTATACAGGTATAAGGGCAGTCTGCCAGTCATTACAGCTTATGATATCAGGTTTGAATCCGATATATCTCAGCATTTCAAGAACAGCCCTGTCAAAGAAAACGAATCTTTCGCAGTCGTCATAAAATCCGTAAAGACCATCTCTGTTGAAATAGTAGTCGTTGTCTATGAAATAGCAGGTAACACCGTCTCTTTCTGTTCTGAATATACCACAGTACTGTTTTCTCCATGAGACATCGACAGTAAGGTTTGCGATAAATTCGGCATCTTCGAGGAGCTTTTCGGGAATATCCCTGTATTTCGGGATAACAACGCAACATTCATGACCTTTTGAAGCTATTGCTTTTGGCAGAGAGCCTGCAACGTCAGCAAGACCTCCTGAGGCTGCAAAAGGAACAGCCTCACTGGCAGCAAAAAGAATTTTCATAGTGCAGTCACCGAATTACGAAATTTTTGCGCCTTTTTTGAGGTAGAGCGGAGAAGCAGCCGAACCTGTCACCACTTTATCGTCATCTATTTTAACATTCTTGTCAGCGATAAGACCTGTTATTTTGCAGTTTGCGCCTATTTCGCTGCCCTGGAAGATAATAGCGTCCTTAACGACAGTACCCTTTCCGATTTTAACGCCTCTGAAAAGGACGGAATTTTCAACAGTACCCTCAATTATGCAGCCGTCAGCGATTAATGAATTTTTGACATTTGCTTCAAGACCGTATTTAACGGGGGCATTGTCGCCGACTTTTGTATAGACGGGAGTTTTCTTTTTAAAGAGAGCGTTTCTCTTTTCGGCATCGAGCATAAGCATATTAGCCTCATAGAAATTCTCATTATTGTCTATACGCATGAAAAATTCCTTGTGTTCATAGCCGAGAATCTTGTATTTATCCACATTATTCTGAAGAATTTCCTTAGTGAAGCTGTAAAGGTTTTTGCTTTCAGCCTCGGAAACTATACTTCTGAGGAAGTCCTTGCTTATGATGAGCATATCGAGCCACTGATTGCACTCTCCTGAAATCTTGGGATTTACCATAGTTCCAGTAAGGCGGTTGTTCTCGTCAAATTCGAGGATAGTAGCGAAGCTGTTCTTTTCGCTGTCATAGTGAGCCTTGCTGTAAACGAGGGTGATATCTGCCCCTGTGGACATATGCTGTTTAAGCACGGGTGTGAAGTCGATAGAAGTAACTATATCGCAGTTTGCGAGTATAACATATTTTGCGAAAGCGTGTTCAACGAAGCTCCATATATTGCTGAGAGCGTCGAGTCTGCCCTTATAGATGCCTCCTGTCTGGCTGTAAGGGGGGAGGAGGTGCAGACCGCCTTTTTTTCTTGCCAAATCCCAGTCACGGCCTGAACCGAGGTGGTCGAGGAGTGAGCCGTAGTTTGATTTAGTGATTACACCTACTTCTGAAACGCCTGAATTTACGAAATTTGAAAGCGGAAAATCTATAAGTCTGTATCTTCCGCCGAAAGGAATTGAACCCATAGTTCTCTGATTTGTAAGTTCGCTGACATAGGAGTCATGCATACTTGCAAAAATCAGACCCAAAACATTATAATTAACACTCATTAGTAAAACCTCCGCTCAGATATTTTCTCCGATTATTTGTTTAGGTTCAACTGATTTTCCGTCAGAAACCGTAATATTGTGACCGACAACGGCAATTCCCCAGTCGTCCTTGTTTTCAATCTGTTCGGGACTCTTGCCTATATGTGCGCCGCCCTCGATAACGCAGTCCTCACCGACAATGGCATATTCAACGACTGCGCCTGATTTGATTACAGTGCCGGGCATAACGATGCTGTATTTTACAGTTGCGCCTTCTTCAACGGTAACGCCTGAGAAAAGTATTGAAAAATCGACAGTACCGTTTATAATGCTTCCTTCTGCAATCATTGAATTTTCGACTTCTGCGCTGTCGCCTATATACTGGGGCGGATTGTAATTGCTTCTTGAATATATCTTCCATGACGGGTCATAGAGGTCAAGCGGAACGCTCGGACTGAGCAGGTCCATATTAGCCTCCCAGAGAGAATCGAGAGTTCCCACGTCTTTCCAGTAGCCTTCAAATTCATAAGCGAAAAGTCTCTGATTGTCACGGAGCATGGAAGTGATGATATCTTTTCCGAAATCCTTTGACCAAGCCTCACCTCTGTCACGTTTTGCATTAGCATCGTTTTCGTTTTCTATGAGATATTTTTTAAGCTTGTCCCAGCTGAAAACATAGATACCCATTGAAGCGAGAGTTGACTTAGGCTCTTTTGGTTTTTCAACGAAGTCAGTAACCTTGTTGTTTTCGTCACATATCATGATACCGAAACGTGAAGCCTCAGCCTTTGGAACGTCTATAACCGAGATAGTGCAGTCGGCATTGTTTGCAACGTGGAAATCGACCATTTTTGAGTAGTCCATTTTGTAGATATGGTCACCGCCGAGAACGACAACGTATTCGGGGTCATATCTTTCGATAAACCGCATATTCTGGTATATAGCGTTTGCAGTACCCTCATACCATGAAGCACCCGACTGTGTTTCATACGGAGGGAGAACGTGAACACCGCCGTTGAGCTTGTCCAAATCCCACGGCTGACCGTTTCCGATGTATTCATTGAGGACGAGGGGCTGATACTGTGTAAGGACACCGACCGTATCTATTCCCGAATTGGTGCAGTTTGAGAGGGGGAAGTCGATGAGGCGGTACTTACCGCCATAGGAAACGGCAGGTTTTGCTACATTTTTTGTCAGTGCGTAAAGTCTGCTGCCCTGACCGCCTGCCAGAAGCATTGCTACGCATTTTTTCTTTGTATACATAAAATAATCCTCCTGATATTGATATAACATTTAATTGATATTCGCAAAATTACTTATTTTGCGAAACTTTTTTCTTTGCAGAAGTTCTTTTTTTCTTAGGTTTTTCCTCTGTTGTTTTTTCAGCCGCAGGTGTTTCCTCAGCGGGAGCTTCTTTTTTGACAGCTTTTTTTCTTGGCGGAGTATATTTGAGGTACATAACCGAGAGGGGAGGGAGAGTCATAGCTATGCTGTAATCGAGGCTGTGCATACTTATGTCATCTGATTTATATGATTTTGCGCCGATTCCGCTGCCGCCGAATTCCTTGTCGTCCGTATTGAAAACAACCTTGTAAGTACCTTTGAACGGAACGCCTATGCGGTAGTCATTGCGTTCAACGGGAACGAAATTGCATACAGCGATTAATTCGTTTCCGTCATCGTCAATACGTCTGAAAGCGATGACACTCTGTTTGTAGTCGTCATTTGAAATCCAGCTGAAACCGCTCCATGAGTCGTCATTCTGCCAGAGGGGTGAACTGTCGAGGTAGAATTTGTTGAGTTTTTCCGAGAAAAGGAGCATATTTCTGTGCGCTTCAAAGTCCAGCAGATTCCAGTCAAGCTGAGACTTATAGTTCCATTCATTCATCTGGGCAAATTCCTGACCCATAAAGAGGAGTTTTTTGCCGGGGTGAGCCATCATGTAAGCGAGGAAAGCACGGTATGAACTGAATTTCTGTTCATACTCACCGGGCATTTTGTTAATCATGGAGCATTTGCCATGAACGACTTCATCATGAGAAATGGGAAGGACGTAATTTTCCGAGAATGCATAGAAGAATGAAAAAGTAAGCTTGTCATGATTGAAAGCACGGTATATAGGGTCAAGGGACATATAGCAGAGCATATCGTTCATCCAGCCCATATTCCACTTGAAATTGAATCCGAGACCGCCTATATCGGTAGGCTTTGTAACGAGGGGCCAAGCGGTTGATTCTTCTGCAATCATGAGGGCATCGGGGTGTTTTGCGAAAACAGCCTCATTGAGATTTTTGAGGAACTGAACGGCTTCGAGGTTTTCGTTTCCGCCGTACATATTTGCAGCCCATTCTCCGTCCCGTCTGTCGTAGTCGAGGTAGAGCATTGAAGCGACAGCGTCCACACGCAGACCGTCAACATGAAATTCATCGAACCAGTAATTTGCGCTTGAAATGAGGAAGGAGCATACTTCAGCTTTGCCGTAGTCGAAAACTCTTGTACCCCAGGCCTTGTGTTCTCTTTTGCGCTCGTCGGTGTATTCGTAGCAGCAAGTGCCGTCAAACTCATACAGACCGGGGGCATCTTTGGGGAAGTGTGCGGGAACCCAGTCGAGGATAACGCCTATGCCTGCATCGTGGAACATACTGATCATTTCCCTGAAATCATCGGGAGTGCCGTATCTTGAAGTAGGTGCGAAATAACCTGTTACCTGATAGCCCCATGAGCCGTCATAGGGGTATTCTGTAAGGGGCATAAATTCGACATGGGTATATGACATTTTTTTGAGGTACGGAATAATTTCCTTTGCGAAAGTGATATAGTCGAGGTAGATATCATCTCCGTAATTTTTCCATGAACTGAGGTGAACCTCATAGATGTTCACGGGGCTTTTATAAACCACCTTTTTTGATTTTTTCTTATACCATGAGTCGTCATTCCATTTATAGCTGCTCTCATAGATTTTTGAAGCGGTTCTGGGGCGTGTTTCAAAGTGAGATGCATAGGGGTCTGACTTCATGAGTATATCGCCTGTACGGGCTTCGATGCTGTATTTATAGGCATCATACTGCTGAAGGTCTGATATTTCAGCCTCCCATATGCCGTCAGCGATGATGGTCATTGGGTTCTTGTTCCTGTCCCAGCCGTTGAAGTCACCGACTACCGAAACGCTCACGGCATTTGGAGCCCAGACACGGAAGGTAAAGATTTTCTCCCCGTCCTTTTGTGAGGAGTGAACACCGAAAAATTTGTAGGCTTCGTAATTCTTTCCCTGGTAGAAGAGGTACAGCGGAAAATCGTTAGGATTGTTATTATTATTAACTGGCATAATTCAGCCTCCTTTGCTATTTACATTTTAACAGAAATGATATTAATTATCAAGCTTTTTTGTAAAATTAAACAAAAATTTAGGAATTGCACTAATTTTTAATGTAGATTTTTGTTTAAAATGACAGAAAATAAATTTTCGCAGAATACTTGATTTTACGAAATTGTATATTATAACATAAATTGACATGATATGTTACAGCATATTGAACAATTATAAATTGTTACAGTATAGGCGAATGTTCGTTCCTGCGTGTTACACGGATACCTATTACGGTGATGTCGTCTGAACGTGCAGAGGGATTATAGACACGGGCTTTTGAGCATATTTCGTTTACGATATTTTTAACATTGTCGCCTGCGAGGAGGAGTTCCTTTATGTAGGAGTATTCGCTTTCGTCTATTCCGTCCGAGAACATCACAGCCATATCACCGTCCTCGAAGCTGTAACGGCTTGAAAAAACGTCTGACTGTTCGTATATGCCTATGGGAAAGGTGGGGGAAGTTACTTTGAGTACATTTCCGTTATGGCGGATAAGGGTTGCGGAAGCACCTGATTTTATAACGGTAAGACCACAGCTGTCGAGGTCTATCCGCATTGCATCGAGAGTGGCGAAAGCCTCATCGCCTGATTTTGAAACCATTATGGAGTTTATGAGTTTGACGGCGGCAGTACAGTTTATACCGCTGTTTATAAGCTTGCGGAACATTCTCACGACAAGTCTTGATTCAAGGGCGGCACTTTTTCCCGTACCCATACCGTCCGAAAGAATTACATAGCCTATGCCTGTACCGTCCGTGAAAACGGTTGAAGTATCGCCGTTTGTATCAGAGCCTTCCGCACACATTGAAGCACCGTATACTTCAAGGGAATAGAGTGGTTTTTCAAACAGTCTGAATCTCACCTCCCTTCCCGAATAGACAGGTCCGCTTATGTCAAGTCTTATTTCAAGCTCATCAGAGGCGAGGTCGCACAGTCTGACGGTATTGTCAGGTGATTCGGTTGCAAGAAAATACAGTTCAATAATAAGCCTGTTATAGGCGTTATAATAAGCGATAATTTTTCTGGGATTTATATTATAGCGGCTTAATTTTTTAGCGATTATCCTGCTTATGGGGGAGGAATAGCGGACATCTATCTTTTCGCCTGCACAGCGGATAATTTCTTCGGTTATTTTAATCTGTTCGCTGAGAAGTTCACGGCAGCTGTCGGAACGCAGGCGGAGTATTTTTGCGGTCATTCTTTCACGGACAAGTTTTGAAAATTCCCTTGTAAGTTCGTGCTTATGCAGGCAGTATTCAAGTTCACGGGGAAAGGATTCGGGGTTTATTTCGGGCATTCCTGCGAGTTTTCCGAATGAACGGACAGTGCTGTCCCTTTCGCTTGTCCAGCAGGTATCTTTTCTGAAACAGTTATTGCAGACCTTTGAACAGATAATGCTCAGTTCGTTTGAATCCTTTGTATTTTCAGCGAGAGCCTCAGCGATTTTGCCTGTTTCGGTTCTGACAGTGCCGATTGAATCTGAGAGAAAACTCATTCTTGCGTTGATTATTTCTGGGAGGGCGGTGCTGCTGTCATTTCCCGTACTTACCCATTTGTCGGAGTAATAAGGCGCAGTAAATATGAAAAGTACACAGCCGCAGATTATATTGAAAATAATTTCGGTATTATTCTTGCTTATTCCCGTGAGTATCATCAGCATAAAGCTTAAAACCGCAAAAAATACCGCTGCAACGGCAGGTTTCTGCTTATGTATATATCCCGTCATAAGACCTGCGGCAGGGAGAAGAACTACTGTCATGCCTGTTTCGGAAGATGCGAGAAATGCTCCGCAGGCAGTCAGTGCGCCGCATAAAACCCCTCCCGTATGGCGGTAGTAATATGCGGCAAGGAGAGTTATTGCAGTACCTGCGATTATTCCGAAATTTATAAAAAATATTTCCGATTTGCACAGAGATGAAATCATAGTTATATACACTATCGCATATGCACAGCCCGACCGCCCCGAAAGTTCAATGACCGCCTGTTTTTTAAGACCTGTCCTTATGTATGCTGTCGAATATGCCGCCAGTCCTGCGACTGAACCGAAAAATATGTAGAAAAAAAGCTTATAGAAAACCTCATCAAGTATTATAGAAACAGCCGTACCCGATGCAAGTATGCTTATTGTCGTTATTATTCCGCAGGGCTTTGGTTTTTCGCATGATTCAAAGAAAAGCTTTGCAGTTACTATTATTATCATGGCGGCGGTCTTGACTATATTTTTTCCTATATTTCCGCTTATGACCGAGCGTATGAGGCTTCCCACAAGAACCGCCGATGATGATACGACATCAAGCGAACCGCAGAGGGATATATCCGCAAGCGATGATATGCCCGACATTCCCTCGCCTGTGAATACAAATCCCGCCAGTGCCGCAGATATAAAATACATAACGGCTGAAACTTTGCTGCTGACTTTTAACTTTTTGATTTTCGACATATTTATCCCCCTAAGATAGAATCATAACTGATTATATCACACCCGTAACGTGAAAATTGTCATAATCTGTTATCGGATATAATAAATTTTGTGATGATTCTGAAAAAAATTTCTTTTGGATAGTGACAAAAGAAAATTTTTGTGTTATAATAATAGTGCCGCTGCCGTGCGGTTTAGAAAGAGAGAAAATATGCTTAAAGAAAGAATAGTTTCATTTGCCCTTGCAATGTCATGTGCCTTGCTTTGCGGCTGTTCCGAAAAAATTTCGGAAAAAACACAGAATAATTCCTCTGCGGTGCAGACTGACAGTTCACCTCAGACAAGAGATATTTTCGCCATGGATACATATATGAACCTTAAAGCCTACGGTGAAAATGCTTCTCAGGCTCTCGCAGATGCCGAAAAAGAAATTGTCCGCCTTGAAAATATCCTGTCCGTCACCAAGGACGACAGCGATATAAATAAATTAAACAGCGGCACTTCTCAGGAAGTAAGCGAAGATACTGCAAATATCATAAATGCCGCCCTCAGATACGGGGATTCCACTGACGGCGCACTCGACATAACAATATATCCCGTATTGAAACTATGGGGATTTACGACAGGTGAGTATAAAATTCCGAAACAGCAGGAAATAGATGATTTGCTCGAAAACGTGAATTATTCCGATGTAGAAATAAACGGAAATACTGTCTCAGTTCCCGAAAATGCGGAAATTGACCTCGGAGCATTGGCAAAAGGCTATACAGGCGACAGAATAATGCAGGTATTAAAATCATACGGCATAGATTCCGCAATAATCAGCCTCGGCGGAAATGTTCAGGCTCTCGGCACGAAACCCGACGGCTCACAGTGGAAAGTATCGGTGAGAAATCCCTTTGCCCCCGATACCGATATGTGTATAGTTTCCATAGACGGAAAAGCTGTCATAACCTCAGGAAATTATGAAAGATATTTTCAGGGCGATGACGGGAAAATCTACTGGCATATACTCGACCCCGCTGACGGTTATCCTGCGGACAACGGCATAGTTTCAGCCACAATCATAGGCGATGAAGGTCTTATGTGCGATTCCCTTTCAACATCACTTTTCATAATGGGCAGGGAAAAGGCTGAAAAATACTGGAGGGAAAACGGCGGATTCGATATGATTCTCGTTACAGATGACGGGAAAATATTATATACTGACGGAATAGCCGAAAGTTTCGAGAATATAAGCAATATGCCTGCGGAGATTATAAAATGACAAAGGGAGTTAAAATCTGTATTATATCAGTCTGCATTGTCCTTGCAATTGCTGTTTTTTCGCTTATTCTGATGAACCGCCCCTCCGAAAGCACTTTCATCGAAATAGTTCAGGACGGAAATGTCATTCAGACAATTGACACAGCAGACGAAAAAAATAAGACATTCAGAATAGACAGCCCCCACGGAGGCTACAATATCATTGAGATAAAAGACGGAAAGATACATATTTCCGAAGCCGACTGCCCCGACAACACCTGCATTAAAACGGGTTTTCTGCGTTCGGAGGAAATACCGATAGTCTGCCTCCCTCACAGGCTTGTCATACGCTTCAAACCACAGCAGAACGGAGAATGAAATGAAAACAAAACGACTTGCAGAACTTTCGCTCCTGACTGCGGCGGCACTGATTATATTCATAGTTGAACTGCGCCTGCCCAATCTGACGGCTATCCCCGGAGTAAAGCTCGGACTTGCAAATATAGTTACAGTTTATGCCGTTTACAGGTTCAGTGCAAAGGAAACCCTTTTAATGGTACTTACAAGAGTTCTGCTCGGAGCGTTTTTCAGCTCAAACTTTTCAGCTGTCATATACAGTCTTGCGGGGGCATTGTTATGCCTTTGCGGAATGATACCGCTAAAAAAAATTATACCGATTGACTATATTTTTGTATGCAGCGTAATAGGCGCACTGCTCCACAATACAGGGCAGATTGTCACAGCCGCCCTGATGACGGGTACAACGGCAGTTTTCGGATATTATCCGCACCTGATAATTTCCGGTGCAGTTGCGGGAATGTTCACGGGACTGTGTGCAAAATATGTAATTAAAAGATTACCTGAAAAATTCAAAAGGAGAAATGAAAATGAACCCAATGACTTTACTTAAACTCAGACCCCTTATATTCAGCTTTAAGGACAGACACCCCAAAATATCAAAATTCGCAAGGGCAGCGGCTCAGATTGCAGATGTCGGAAGCATTGCAGAGGTTAAATTCACCACATCAGGCGGAAAAACCATTGTCACAAATGTAAGGATTACAGAAGAGGACATGGAGCTTTTCAACGCAATAAAAGGTAAATGAAATGCCCGTAAAAATATCCATGATTGTTCTTTCAGCCATATTTTTCGGATTATTCATACTTTTTGTCATGCCGATGATTCTTGTGGGAATAGTAAATGCAGGAAACGTACTTGGTGCGGCAGTTTCGGCATTTTTTGCGGTATCATTCTATTTTCATGAAAAATCCGTGCATATACTTTCGGAATTATGGAAAAGTACAGGAGGAAAAATACTTGTATCCGCCGCAGGAATATTTTTTATCGCATTTGCTGCAGCTGCCGTGATTATGAGTGTTTTAATGGTAAGAGCAATGAATGATTACCCGAAAGACAGCAATACAACCCTTGTTGTACTCGGCTGTAAAGTCAAAAACGGTGCGCCGAGTCTCATGCTCAGGAGAAGGCTTGATACCGCCTTTGAATATCTTTCGCAGAATGAAAGTGCAAATGCCGTTGTTTCAGGCGGTCAGGGCGATGACGAAATCATAAGCGAGGCACAGTGCATGAAAGATTACCTCGTATCAAAAGGAATTTCGGAAAACAGAATATTCATGGAGGACAAGTCTGTAAGTACACAGCAGAATCTTTCATATTCCCGTGAAATTATCGAAAAAAACAATCTTTCCGACAACATCACGATTGTGACTGACGGATTTCACCAGTACAGGGCTGAAATGTTTGCGAAAAAACAGGGAATTGAAACTTACAGCATATCAGGCTATACTACATGGTGGCTTGTGCCTACCTACTGGGTAAGGGAATGGTTTGCAATAGCATATTATTCAATTTTCGGCTGATTTCGGAGGGAGGATATGTTAAAATATAAAAGATTGAAAATAATGCTCTGCGGAATTGTTTTCGCATTGTGCGGAAATATAAATTCTTCCGCTGAAAGCAAAAGTTTTACTGTAAAAAATTTTACTGTTTCACCGCTTAAATTCAGCGTCAGCGATATATCAGGGGATACGGACCTGAAATTAAATGCGGATTATTCATACACGGGAGATGTCTGCAATCTCTACGGCTCTATGGAAAGCCTGCCCTCCGCATATGATATGAGAGATGATTATTCCATATCACCCGTGAGAGACCAGACAGGTTTCGGCACTTGCTGGGCGCATTCCGCAATAGCAAGCGCAGAAGCAAGCATAATTGATGCAGTACCCGATATAGATTTGTCGGAATTTCATACGGCATATTATCCCTATTACGGCGATGACCATATGAAAAATGATGCGGATACCGTCAAGAAACTCCTTGATTCAGGCGGAAACACTTACATGACAACGAATATATGGTCGCAGTGGATAGGACCTGTCCTTGAAAGCAGACTGCCTTACAGATATACGGAGTTTTTCTCTGATGCCGATGATGTTGCGGATATGCAGAAAATGAGCGACTATCACTTTAAAAATGCATATCTTTTCGATTATGACAGAAAACGTACAAATGAATCTCAGGTGAATAACCTCATAAAACAGTATGTATATGAGGGGAAACCCGTTGACGTGGCTTTCTGTCATACTGCGGAGGAAGGCTATAATTACAAAAACAACTGCGTTTACAGCACAAAAAGACCAAGATTTGCAAATCATTCCGTTGCAATAGTCGGCTGGGACGATAATTTTTCAGCGGACAACTTCAACATAAAGCCTGAATGTGACGGTGCATGGCTTGTAAGAAACAGCTGGGGAAGTTCATACGGCGACAACGGCTATATGTGGATTTCCTATGATGACAGGTCACTGAATGAATTTGCCGTCTTTGAACTCTCTGACAAAGATGACTATACAGTAATGTACAGCCATGATACATTTGTGATAAATCAGGCAATATCTGCATTTGATGATGAAAAAACAAATGAGCCGTCATATATTGCGAATGTCTTTGAAAATGATTCTTATACGGATATAGAAGCGGTTTCGGCTTATATAGCTTCTTCGGGTACTGACTACGAAATAACGGTATATACGGGACTTTCGGATATTTCAGACCCATGTTCGGGAAAGGCTTCATCGGTTACTTCGGGTACTGCGGATATGTCGGGATATGTGACGATTGAACTCGATGAAAAAGTACCTCTTTCGGAATATGACAGTCATTTCGGAGTTGTGATGAAACTTTACAACAAGGAAACACCCTTTGTCGTGCCTGTTGAGGTATGCCTTACCGTTACGGACGAAAGTACAGGCGAAATTTCAGATATCAGCGGTTATACAACCCATGAACAGATGAAAAGCTTTACAGCGGAAAATGAAAGCTTTTTCAGCATGGACGGCAGTGTGTGGTACGATACTTGCAATAATGACTATATCTATACCGAGGAAGAAGAAAAATATCTCATTGATGACCTGCGTGAAAGCCTTATGGACGGCATAGAGGACGATGCCGAGGAAATCGCAAATGCTGAGGCAGTCATTTCATCTTATCAGAAAAAATTCGATTCGGGATATGTTACCCTCATAATGGGAAATATCCCCCTCAAAGCACTCGGAAATCCGAAAAATACCGTCAGATTTTCCCATATTTCGGGAGAAGTCCCCGTAAATGAAAAAATCGAACTTTCAGGCGCAGACGAAATATATTACTATATTGATTCTCCTGAAAATATTATGACCTACTCCGAACCGATTGCGGTTGAAAAGCCTGTCACAATATATGCATCATCTGACGGAGTGAATTTCTCGCAGAGAAAATATTCTCCTGCCTGTTCACAGCTCAATGACCTGAAATATAAAACAAACGGCATCTTTTCTGCAGAAAAAATAAACAAAAGCAGATACAATATATATATCAGAAAAAATCAGTCCGAAGTTGCACTTTATCCCTCATCAGCCGCTTACATTGAAAATAACGGTTCGGAAATCGCAACAGATGAATTTTCACTCAATGTAACTGCGGAAAATCCCGTGACATCTGTCGAACTCAATGCCTCTCAGGAAAACAAACTCGACAATACAATAAAAATAAATATCTATAAAACATCTCTTTCAGACCCGAAGGCGGGAGATGTGAACGGTGACGGTGTTGTAAATGCCGCAGATGCAAGCGAAATCCTCAGACACTATGCAAGCATTTCAAGTGACGGCAACGGGACTATTGATTCTGAATATCTTCCGCTTGCGGATATGGACGGGGACGGTTCATATAACTCCGCTGATGCAAGTGATGTGCTTGTATATTACTCCGCTGTTTCAACTAATAAATAATGATTAAATAATGATTAAACGCAAACGGTAAAAATGTACAAAAATCAAGAAAATATTTGAAAATTTTTGTTTGAGTTAGGCAATAGGCATAAAAGCACGGTGACTTATATGTGAAAATAAGTCAAAAGATACAGTAACCGAATTGTAATCTGTTATATCAATGATTACTAAAAATCATTGTTGAAAATATACAGAATGAACAAAAAATATTAAAGAACGATTTAAAGCATTGACTTTATCAAAAAAATACGGTATATTTGTTACAGAAAGCAACGAGGGTGTAAACTCCATACATCAGAATGCCCACGCTGCACATGACTGTTACGGCTTGCCGTCGCACAGTCAAAAGGCTGATTCAGAGAGCATCGCTCCACTGAGGACAATCAAGGGTTTCGGCTCCCTGAAAACGCCGGAAATATCATTCATACATATTATACTGTTCTGAAAAGTATAATATACATATCTAAGGAGGAAAAATCTGATGAACACACTTAAGAAAACTTTAGCCCTCGTAGCTACCCTCGCAATGGCAGCTACAGCATTCGCAAGCTGCGGAAGCGAAAGCAGCTCAAGCACAGCATCATCAAGCTCTTCAAGCGCAGAAGAAAGCAAAGCTGAGGACAGCGCAGCAGACGACAGCGCAGCTGACAGCTCAGCAGCAGACGACAGCGCAGCAGAAGACAGCTCAGCCGAGGACAGCGCAGCTGACAGCTCAGCAGCAGATACACCTATCGAAAGCACAGGCGAAATCGATGCTTCTGTTGGTCAGGGCGGTGACAAGTTCACTGTTGCAGCTTGGAACGCAGACGATGTTCCCGCTCTTATCGCACAGTGGAAGGGCGAGTCAGACTATAAGGGATTTGCTGAGAAACTCGCTAACAAGGAAGTTGAAGGCATTGACTTCATCAACTTCGGTGTAGGCGGCGGCGACGCTTCTGAAAAGTATGACAACCTCTTCACAAGCGGTGAAGACCTCGACGTTTACTTCTGCGAAGCTGACTGGGCTCTCAAGTACATCAACGATGACAGCAAGACACTCGCTCTCGACAAGCTCGGTCTCGGCGACAGCGACTTCGCTAACATCTACAGCTACACAGACGAAATCGGTAAGACAACTGACGGCGTTCGTAAGGGCGTTTCATGGCAGGCAGCAGCAGGCGGCTTCTATTACAGATCTGACCTCGCAGCAGATTACCTCGGTGCTACAACTCCCGAAGAGATGCAGGCTCAGATTTCTGACTGGGATAAGTTCGTAACAGCTGCTCAGACAGTAAACGAAAAGTCAGGCGGAAAGACAGCTCTCGCTGATACTCTCGGCGGTATGTGGCAGGCTTACGCTTGCGGCCGTACAACTCCCTGGGTTAAGGACAACACTCTCCAGATAGACGACTTCTGCCAGAAGTTCGCTGATACAGCTAAGGCTCTCTGGGATTGCGGCGGTATCACAAAGAACAGCCAGTGGTCTGACGAGTGGACAGCAGCAGGTACAAACGACAGCTGTATGGGTTACTTCGTATCCACATGGGGCTTCGGCGGCTTTGCTCTCGATGCAGCAGGCGGCGAAGGCGGCGCAACATACGGCAAGTGGGCAGTTTGCCAGGGACCTCAGCCTTTCTACTGGGGCGGTACATGGATCGTTGTTAATCCCGCTACTGATAACGGTCAGGAAGCTCGTGACTTCATCATCTCAGCTACATCTGACGAGGCTGCAATGTCAACATACGCTACAAACAAGCCTGAGTATGTAAACAACAGCAAGGTTATGGACGACCTCATCAGTTCCGATACAGTATTCAACCAGACGATTACAGACAACATGGGCGGTCAGAACTTCTACGCTGCACTCGCTGACAACGCTAAGACAATCAACTTCAACGGCCTTATCACAGAATATGATGCTACTATCAAGCAGCAGTTCATCGATGCTGTAAAGACACAGTACCTCGAGGGCGGTGCTTCTTGGGACGAGACAGTTGACGAATTCAAGAACCTCATTGCTGAAAAGCTTCCCTCACTTGATATAGAAGACTAATTTTCCCGATAACTGATTAACAATTTTATTTATGAGCCTACGGAATACCTGCGTATTCCGTAGGCGCATATCTGTTAAAAAATATTCTACTTGAGAGGGTGTGTGTTATGGCATCAGCTGCACAGAGACGTATCAAAGCTATCAGCTATGCAAAATACGGCTATATGTTTATAGCTCCGTTTTTTCTTGTTTATTTCTTCTTCCAGTTATGGCCTCTTATAAATACTTTCATACTCAGCTTTTCCGACTATGAAGGCACAAATGTAATAGGCATGGCTAACTACAAAGCTATTCTTTTCTCATCTGAAACAATTTCAGATGAATTCACAATCAAAGCCAGAACAGCAAAACAGCTTCACGAAAATTTCGTTCATGCGTTCGGCAACACTGTTATTCTTTGGGTAGGTAACTTTATTCCCCAGATAGCATTATCACTTTCCCTTGCTGTCTGGTTTACAGATGCTAACCTCAAGATTCCGGGAACAGGTTTCTTCAAGGTTGTTATGTACCTCCCCAACATCATCACTGCTGCATCAGTTGCAGTTCTCTTTCTCCAGCTCTGCGGTGAGGCTGAAAACGCTCCAGGTGCGCTCAACCTTCTCCTTTCCGAAAAGGACGCTGTATCAGAGAAATACGACACAATCAAGTTCATTACAGGCGCATGGCAGTCAAGAGGCGTTGTAATGTTTATCCAGACATGGATGTGGTTTGGTAATACCATGATTATGCTTATGTCAGGTATTCAGGGTATCAACCCCTCACTCTTTGAAGCAGCAAGCATTGACGGTGCAACTTCGGGACAGGTATTCAGAAAGATTACTCTCCCCCTGCTCAGCCCCATTCTCGCTTATACACTCGTAACATCTATGATCGGTGGTCTCCAGATGTTCGATATTCCTTACCTCTTCCACAAGGACCCCAACAAGGTAAGTGATAACCTTAAAACTATTGCAGTGCTTATCTACGAGCATTTCCACGATTCAAAAGCTCCCAAGATGGGATTTGCAGGTGCAGAATCTGTTCTCCTCTTTATTGTTACACTCATTCTCGGCTGTATCGCATTCTATCTCACCCGTGATGTAGATGAAATTGCCAAGAAGAAACAGCGCAAAAAGCTTGCAAAACAGTTAAAACAGCAGAATAAGCAGTTTGGAGGTCTTTCAATATGAGTAACATGAAAGCAACTTATGGCGAGCCAAAAGACAACTATACTGCTAAGCTTAAAACGAAATCATATATTCTTTTTGCTTGGATGATTATACTTACAATCATTTGTCTGCTCCCTATCTACATACTTATCATAAACGCTACCCGTGATACTACGGCTATTGCAAACAGTCTGTCTTTTGTTCCCGGCGGAAGTCTCGGAAAGAATATCAATACTCTTTTCAAGGACATAAACTACAATACAGTTTACAATGTATGGATTGGTTACAGAAACAGCTTTGTAATTACAGCTTTCTCAACTATATTCACTGTATTCTTCTCAGCTATGACAGCATACGGCATACACGTTTATGACTTTAAAATCAAGGAAATTTCCTATACGGTTATCCTCCTTGTAATGATGGTTCCCATGCAGGTAACATCAGCCGGTTTCGTAGCATTCATGCTCAAACTTGGTCTTACAGATACATACTGGCCCCTTATTCTCCCCGCAATTGCTGCTCCTGCGGTTGTATACTTCATGCGTTCATACATGAAGTCATCATTCCCGCTCGATATCGTTGAGGCTGCGAGAATTGACGGCTGTACAGAATTCAGAACTTTCGTATCAATCGCAATCCCCATGATGAAGCCCGCTATCGCAGTACAGGCAATTTTCGCCTTCATCGCAAGCTGGAACAACTTCTATACACCTAACATGATACTCATAAGTTCAAAATTCAACCAGAAGACACTTCCTATGATGGCTTCTGCTATTCAGGCATCTGATAAGTTCACTGACTACGGTGCAATTTACCTTGCACTTACACTCAGTATTCTTCCTATCGTTATCATCTATGTAGCACTTTCAAGATTCATTATCGCAGGTGTTGCACTCGGTGGTGTAAAGGAATAATTTTAAAAACAACAGCGTACTTCGGTACGCTGTTTTTTTATGCCCTGAAAAGGGTATATTTTTTTATATGCATGAATAATATTTAATGAAAGGGGAGGAAAATATGCAGAGTACAAGCTTTGCCGTGATAAGCAGATACATGACCGAAAATATACGGGCGGCTATGAAAAAATGTAATAATACAAAAAATTTAACTGAAATAAGACTCAGAAGCGGACGGGCTGTTTCGTTTGTATACCCAAACGGAAACAGGTTTCTCACATATTCAGGTGAAGTTTCTTCATCTGATAAAAACAGCATAATTTCATCAGCAGCGGATATAAAACAGATTGTATCCTCAATTTCACATTATTCAATACATAGCTGCGGAAAAGAACTGAAAAACGGTTATTTTGTCATGGAAAACGGCGTAAGGGTAGGAATTTCGGGGGTATATTCCGAGAACGGTGTAATAAACACATTTACAGGACTGAATTTCAGAATTTCCCGTGAAATAAAGGGCTGTTCTGATAAAATTTTTAATCAGCTCGGACTTGCTGATATCCTGATTTGCGGAAAAGTCAATTCGGGGAAAACAACTATTCTCCGTGATTTATGCCGAAATTACGGGAATAATTACAAAGTCAGCCTTATAGATGAAAGAAATGAAATATCAGCAGTTTCATTCGGCAGAATAATAAATGATGTGGGAATGTTTACGGATATTCTTTCGGGCTGCGGCAGGGCGGAGGGAATAAATTCCGCACTGAGGACGCTTTCGCCTGATATAATCATATGCGATGAAATTTCTTCTTTAAGCGATGTAAATGCGATACTCTCGGCAAACGGCTGCGGAATAAAATTTATCGCCTCGGTTCATGCGGAAAATTATGAAAGTCTCCGCAAAAGGGAAATTTTTTCAGAACTCAAAAATATTTTTGAATATGCGGTATTTTTGGGCGAAAGTATGGGAGTAGTCAGGGAGATAAGAAGATTGTGATATTAAGATTTATTTCGGCAGTTTTTTTTACTTTTGCGGGAGCGTTTGCCGGAAGTATCAGGGCGGAAAAACTCAGGCATGATGCGGATTTATGCAGGGAAATAATAATTCTTATTGAAAAAATATCTTTCTGCATAAGATATAAATTTTCTGATGTTTATGAAATATGTTCGGAACTCAGAACGGCAGGATTTAAATATTTAAAATTTATAACGAATTTGCCTGAAAGCTATGATTGCGGTGAAGATTTTCATTTTTTATGGGAAAATGCCGTAAAATCCCAGAAGGATATTCCTGATAAAGAGAAAAATATTTTACTTATTATAGGCACTACTGTCGGGACAAGCGATGCGGAAAGTCAGATAAATACATTCAGTTCACTGAAAGCTGAAACGGAATTGTTAAAATCATTACGCATTTCGGAATATGACAAAAAGGGCAGACTTTTCCGCAGTATAGGGGTTCTTATGGGCGTAATGGCAGGTATACTTGTTATATAGGAGGGGCGGAAGTGGATATTGACCTGATTTTTAAAATTGCAGGAACGGGAATTATTGTGGCGGTTCTTAATCTTGTCCTGAAACGTGCGGAACGTGAGGAACAGGCGATGATGACTACTCTTGCGGGGCTTATAGTTGTGCTTGTCATAATCGTTCAGGAAATAGGCGATTTATTTGATACGGTCAAGACGGTATTCGGATTATGGTAGAAAATTCTTTTACTGTTGGGGTTTTCTGCATATGTGCGGCGATACTGGCGGTACTTCTGCGGAGGTACTGCATGGAGCAGTCGTTGCTTATATCGCTTGCCGCCTGTGCAGGAATACTGGTAGGATTTTTATATTTTCTTGAACCTATGATAAACGATATAAGGGAGATTTTTTCGGCGGCAGGAATATCGGAGAGTTATATATCGCTTATATTCAAGGCGGCGGCAGTATGTTTTATCACGGAAATATCATGCGAGATTTGCAGGGACAGCGGAGAAAATGCAATTGCTTCCGCTGCGGAAATATGGGGCAGAGGTGCGATAACATTTATGAGTATGCCTATACTTAAAATGCTTGTTGAAAAGATAAACGAAATAATTCAGATATGAAAAGAATATTTATTTTAATAATTTTAATTATATTTTCTTTTGCAGTAAAGCCCGTCACGGCATATTCTGCGGATATATATGAAATGGACAGCGAAATAAATCAGCAGTTAGATGATATTCTTGAAGATTACGGCATAGATTACAGTGCGGAAAACCTTGAAAACATATCATTAAGTCAGATGTTTAACATAATAAAAGAATATGCAGTCAGCAGAATATCCGCTCCGTTCAGGATACTTGCGGAGATATTCATGATAGTTATTTTCACGGCAGTTATGAAAAGTTTCGGTGAGACTGTATCCGAAAAAAATCAGATATACAGCATGGTATGTGTAATGGCGGCAGTTTCGGTCATATTCCCGCAGTTGATGACAGTATATGAAAATACATTTTCCTCGCTTAAAAGGGGAGGAGGATTTTTAGTAATATTCGTGCCTGTATTCACGGCTGTATCGGTTGCAGGGGGCGGAATAACGTCCGCAGGAGTATACAATATAATGATACTTGCGGCATCGGAGATAATTATAGAACTCAGCAGAAATTTTCTTTTGCCGTTGATTGGAATTTCGGCGGCATTATCGGTTACAGGGAGTATTTTTCCGAATAATTCGCTTGATTCGGTGGTGCAGTTGATTAAAAAAATAACCGTATGGGCAATAACGGTATGCATGACATTTTTCACGGGATTTGTAACGCTTAAATGCACTATTGCAGGCAAGGCGGACAGTTTTGCATCAAAGACAGCAAAATTTGTACTTTCGGGAGCAGTTCCGATAGTAGGCGGAGCGGTATCTGATGCATATTCGACAGTGCGTGGGAGTTTTGATGTAATAAAGGCAACAGTCGGCTCAATCGGAATAACAGCTATACTTCTTGTAATGCTTCCGCCTGTCATTGAGATAATGATAATACGGCTTGTAATGTGGACGGGTTCAGCGGCAGCGGAATTATTTTCGGCAGACTCAATAAACAAACTGCTTAAAAGTTTTGACAGCGGACTTGCAATCGCACAAAGTCTGCTGGTATGCTATTCAATGATGTTCATATTATGTTCGGCTATACTTATGAATACAATGGGGTGAAATAATGGAGGGGATTAAAAATGCTGTAAGGGCAGCCTGTGCCGTATCAGCAGGGATATGCATAATGGAAAATCTCACGGCAGGAACTAAATTCAGAAATCAGTTAAAGCTTATGCTCAGTCTTATTCTTGCGATAGTGCTTATATCGCCTTTTCTGAAAGGCTGGGAAAGCATTGACATTCCTGATGTGAATGATTTTGATTTGGCAGAATATGGTTATTCAGCGGATATATATTCGCAGGAGCTTAAAAAGCAGACTGAAAAAAATATATCAGATGTACTTGCGGAGCAGATTTCAGCGGCAGGAATAAATTGCGGTGAAATTCTGACAGAGGTTAATATTTCAGAAGATTTCAGCATATCTATTAATAGGGTGACGGTGAAAACAGATGATTTTTTCGGGGCTGAAAGAATTATAAGGGAAACTCTCGGCAGCAGCACGGAGGTCATAAATGGAAATTTATGAAAAATTAAAAAATATAATCAAAGAGAAAAAGACAGCAGCGGTTGTCATACTTGGAATTGCAGGACTTGTCCTGATACTGATTTCTTCTTTTACTTCGGATAAAAATACTGCGGACAGTGAAATTCCGACTGTATCAGAAGAAATTACAGCGGAAAGCTATTGCACTGAAACTGAAAAACGCCTTGAATCATTTCTGAAAAATATTGAAGGTGCAGGAGATGTGAAAGTTTATCTCACCGTGGGGACAGGCGAAAAATATGTTTATGCCGCTGAAAAAAATACCAAATCTTCGGAAAATCAAAGGGAGGAGGATATAAAATATGTGATAGTCGGAGGAGGTTCTGAAAAATCAGCCCTGATTGAAACCATACGGACACCCGAAATTACAGGCGCAGTTATAGCCTGTACAGGCTGCGGAAGTCCTGCCGTTCAGGAAAAAATCTATAAAGCCGTATCTGCGGCTCTTGGACTTCCCACAAGTAAAATTTTTGTCACACAAATGAAGTAAAGGAGTAAGCGAATATGAAAAAACCTTCCGTAATAATAGGAAAAAAACAGATAATTATGACTTGCCTTACGCTCATGCTTGCGGCGGCGGTATACATAAACTATTCAACAGCCCCCGATATCAAGGGAAACAATGACGCTGTAAACGTTGCAAATACAGAAGATACCATGAATTACGGGGATACTGAATTTGTAAACGCACAGCCTGAACCTGTTGCCGTTTCATCTGATGACTATTTCGCACAGGCAAGGCTTGACAAAATGAATAACCGTGATGAAGCCGTCCAGACTTTACAGACCATGATTGGCGGCGGAGATGTAAGTGAAGATGAAATGGTAGTCAATGCCATTGATGCGGTTGAAGTTTCAAAGCTCATAGAATCAGAGGGAACTATTGAATCTCTTGTGAAAGCTCAGGGATTTGAGGACTGCGTTGCATACCTTGACGGCGAAACTGCAAAGGTAGTTGTAAAGACTGAGGGGCTTGACAAGGCGCAGGCAGCATCTATAAAAGAAATAATTCTCGGAGAATCAGAAGTTTCAGTAGAAAATATAAGAATTTTTGAAGTAAAGTAGTTGAACATTCTGAATTTTTTTGTTATAATATAAGTATGGGAGTGCATAAACTCATATTTCCTAAAAACAGGAGGTTTAAAAATGGACGATGTGAAGAAAAATGCTGTAAGCAAACTCAAAATATCAGAGGACGTTATAATAACTGTCGCTAAACTTGCGGCACTCGATGTAAAGGGTGTTGCAGGTCTTAGCGGTGAAATAAACAAAATGTCAAAACTGAAAAACAATGGTCCAATCAAAATAAGCATGATTGACAGCGTTGCAGCTATTGACATAAGCATTAAAATAAAAGGCTACGAAAAAGCTGCTGTCGTTGCACAGGAAGTTCAGTCAGCCGTAAAGGAAAATGTTCAGAATATGACAGGCGTTGCAGTTGCAAGAGTTAATGTATCTGTTGCAGGCGCAGTATTCGATTGATGTAAAGGAGATAATAAATGACAAGACGTGAAATCCGTGACAGCGCATTCAAGCTGCTTTTCGAGCAGCTTCTGCGTGATGATGATATTAATGAACTCTA
>DGRR01000213.1 GCA_002389995.1 Ruminococcus sp. UBA4383
GATGATGAAGACGAATTACTGATTGTTTTAATAATCTTTGAGCTTAAATCCTGAACTGCCGTTCCCATAACGTCACTCATATCGTTGTAAATCAATTCAAGCCTGTTGTCAAAATCAACGTGTATTCCCAGAGCACTGTATTCACTTTCAGCACCTTTGAGCATGATATCGACTTTAATTTCAGCATTTTCAGCTTCATCAATGCTTAAAACCTTTCCTGACTGTCCTTCAACGCCGTCAATTGCAACTGTCATATATGGCTTTACAGATGAATTTTCGATTTCTTCGGGACTGAGATTGCTGTCCGCAGCCGCAAGTGCCGTAAAAGGAGCAGATGAAACTGAAAACGTGAGAGCCGTCAGTGCCGACAAAATTTTTTGATTTTTCATAAATAATCCCCCTGTAATAATATTTATACAATGATTCTATCACACTTTACTGATAATGTCAAGTAATTTGCCTTTAAGATTAAAAATTTGCATTTTGGATTTTTAAAGTCAGATACAGAAAAAATATCAGGAAACAAAACTCCCTGCGCCGTAACTCAGGGAGTTTTTCATTATTAAGATACAAGAGCTTTTCTCATCATTATCAGGTCAAATACATCAAGGACATCATCTTTGAGCATATCTCAAATCGGCTGATTTGAGGTCGGTGCAGTAGAAGAAAGTGCTGTCATTGAGTTTTTTGATATTTGACGGAAATACAACGGAAGTAATATCCTCGTTGTTGTCAAATGCACCCGATGAGACATATTTGATATCTGACGGGATAACGACATCGCCCTTTGCGTTATGTGCATCAATGAGGTCACCGTTATATCACATATTTCATATAATGTCAATATAATATCAGTTTTATTTTTCGGTAACAGCATAAAAAGGGAGCGCAGATGCACTCCCTTTTGATGTTCAATAATATTTTCAGCGATAACTTCCATAGAGTTCCTTGAATTTTCTTTTTTCCTCATACATTGCCTTGTCGGCACGTCTGAATACAATTTCAATTGAACTGTCACCCGACATTAATTCAGCCATACCGATTGATGCGGAATATCTTAGCCATGGTTTTATTTCATTCTGACTGAATATTTCTGAGAATGAATCGTTGAGTTTTTGTGTAATTTGCAGTCTGTTATTGAAATCATGTCCTTGCAGTATGACGACAAATTCATCTCCGCCGATACGATAAACTGGGGAATGTTTGAAAGCCTCGCATATCATATGGCAGCAGCCCTTTATATATTCATCTCCTGCCTTGTGACCGTATTCGTCATTGATTCTTTTGAGATTGTTCATATCCGCCATGACGACAGCGAAATCCGTATCTCCCTGAGCAATCATTTCATTGAGTTCGGTAATTTTAGCATTATAGGCGGTTTTATTTCCGACACCTGTAAGTGCGTCCTGATAGGCTTTTTGTCTGAACTGACCTATTTTTTCGTCACGGCTGCGGATTTCAATTTCTCCCTTGGTAATATCCTGAATACGGAGATATGAACCTGCCGTATGTTCTCTTTCGTCCCTGACCTGATTTTCTTCAAGGATAAAAAATCTTGCTCCGTCGCCTTCGCCAACCTGTAATTTGGCAATATGTTCGTTTGGATTTCCCGAAGTGCCGAACATCCGGAGGAGCTTGTCCGAAATCATGTCATAATTATAATCCGATACGCTTACCAGACGGCAGCCCTGTTCATTTGCCCATACACAGTTTCCGCTCGGGTCGAATATATAGAATGCATCTGACAGATTTGAAACGATATTGGACAATACACGGTCCATAAGCCTGAGCGGTCTGTACAGAAGTGCAAAATAATAGATAATAATGCCGAATATGCCGAATCCTATCATTGAGCGGTCAATTGCATACTGAAAGAAAATATTATAGGTGAGAAGAAGTCCGACAGCCAGCATTGTCGTTAAAAGGACGGTATAGCGTTCACGGCTGATTTTGGGCGTTTTCACAGATGCTATGATAAAAATAAGTATTACGCAAATGAAAATTCCATAATCAATGATTCTGTGGAAAGTCTGTCCCCAGTGCGGTATCATTTTATAATAGGAATAGCCTTCCACACTGACTGCTGTAATATCAAATGCATGACCTGTAAAGGGATTGAGCAGCAATTGTATTGCATCTGCCGCAAGCAAAACATACATGACAGTGGGCTTTTTCTCACCGTTTCCCGTACCTTTGCAATAAACATCAGTAAAATTGACGAGTGCATATATTACAAGGTCCATACCGAGATAATACAGATAACACCCTGTTAGAGCAATTATTTTATTGCCGTATGCAATAATCAGAAGGTTTCCGAGTACAGGAAGAATCAGTGATGCATCTAAAAAGGCAACTGAATCACGGGTATTTCTTTCAGAACGTCTTGCACATATTGTGCATATGAGCAGTGCAATTATCAGAACGGCATATAAAACAGAATATGCGACACGCATAGAATTTTACCTCCGTATGATATTATTTTTATAGCTGTTCATACAATTTGCAGAATTTCAGTTATATCTCCTCCTTTATGAAAATCAGTAATTATTATCAGTTAAAAACTTAATAAGTATTTCTCCCATAATTTTGCTGTTGACCACATAACTGCCGTGATTTTCATTTTTTGCTATAAAAAGTCGGGAATTTTTCAGATGTTCGGCAATTGCAAGAGTTTCCTGTTTTTTAATCAAATCATATTCACCTGCCGTGACAAGTACAGGAATACTGATATTTTCGAGTTCCTGCGGTTTGATATCGGGTTCATTCAGCATAAGGGCTGTAAGCGGGTCGGAAGATTTTTCACACATTTCACGGCATTCATTTACAAATGCCTCATCAAGTCCGTCAGGGGAGAGATTTGTACCGCTGACCGCCATAATGCCCAGAGTTTCGGGGTGGCGGATTTCCAGAAGAAGTCCTGTTATTCCGCCGTCACTGTGACCGTAAAAGGCAGGCTTTCCGAGGTTCAGTGCCTTGATGAAATTAAAGATATCATCAGCCATATCTGCATAGTGAAATTCCCTTACAGGCGGATTATCCGCACCTGTTTTGCCGTGACCTCTTGAATCGGGGGCATAGACATGATAGCCTGCTGAGACAAGCTGTTCAATTTCTTCTGTAAAGATTGTATGGTCTTCTCCGTTTCCGTGGACGAGAATGACAGGCTTGCCCTGACCCTTTTCGCAGTAGAAAAGTCTGAGATTATCAATATTGATTATATTCATTGAGTTTCACCCCTCTGTCCGAGTAGAGATATACTGTTAAAATGTACAATATTTCGTATTCTATTGTATCACAAATTTTGCATTTTTGCAAGTCTTTTCATAAAAGTTTCATCAGGTTTACCACAATGTTTCCGTTATATAAAGCGAAAATAAAACTTATATATAAATATTATATATTATCCGCTTTGTTTTCCTGAATAAAAAACCGCTGAATGAAAGACCATTCAGCGGTTTTAATTTTTACTGTAAGATACTTGCTCTCATAGAAGTATTTGTACTTGTGAGAGAACTGTTTTGTTTTGCATTTGCCATAGTTCTGTCCATTGAAATAAACAGTCTGTTGAAGCTTGTGTTCATATTGGGCTTGTATTCGCAGTAGGAACACGCAACATTGAGCTGTACTGTTACATCTCCGATTTCCATGGGTTCTGAGAGAACCTCCATAATGCTGTTAATGCGTTTTTCAGCCTGTACATTGCTTACCATGCGTTCTTTGAATACAAAACAAAATTCGCTTGATTTTGTACTGTATATATCTGCCAGTTCTTCAAATTCACTCAAAAGATACTGTGACTTGCTTGAAAGAAATTCATCAGCGGCACTTCTTCCGTACATTTCGTTAAGTGTATCAAATTTGGGAAAATTAAATATTGCAATAGTGAATCTCTTGTCTGAAAGAGTACCTACGAAATCTTCTTCAAGGGCATATCTGTTTTTAAGCCCTGTAATGATATTGCTGTAAGCTATATTTATAGCCTTGTTCTGTGAACTTACAGCTTTTCTGTGTTCTTCTGCGGCAGTTTCAGCGGAATTTTTAGCATTTTTTCTCATTCTTCTTATACCCAGAATACCGACTGTCATGGTAACTATGAGGAAAAGAAGAACAAAAAGGAACTGCTGGGCGCATCTTACAAAGAAATCATATGTAGCCTTATTCTGAAATTCAAACAGTTCATTCATAGAAACTTCGGCTTCCTGTTTCAGCGGTTCTACATTTATGGTATAAACTGCAAGAACTTTGCTGATACTGTCATCATCAGGCGAATCATGTGATATATCGTTTATAACATCAGCAGTGAAAGAATCGAGAGCTTTACGGTATCTTTCAACCTTACCGCTTGAATTATTGAAATCCCCACGAAGCTTTTCATCTATTCCGTCAAGATTTATTGCAAGATAATCCTTTGATTCAGAATCTATTGTCTTAAACATATCACTGATATCATTCACTTCATTTTCAACCAGTTTCCTGTTATTCGAGTGTGTGATTATGTCGAGTGCATCTTCGTTTACGCTCTGCACACACTGAGTTATTTTTGCTATATGGCTCAATGCGTCCTCAGCGTGGTAAAGACCATATCCTGAACGCATAAACGCAAGCAGCACCATTCCCATATTAATAACCGAAAGAATAACAAACAAGATAGTCATTCTGCGGTATTGTTTCGGGTCATATCCTATAATTATATCATCATTTGTACCCATATTCCATTACTCCTTACTCACTTTTATATCTCTTAAAAACATCAAAATATGCATCACTCCCCACAGAGAGAGTGATGCATAAATTATTTCAGTCAAAAATTAGAACTTATATCAGAACCAGAACGGATAGTTATAGTAACCCCAGCCACAATATGAGAATAATCCCGTTCCGGGTCTTGAGTTGGAGAGTGAACCGTAACCGCAGGTATTCTTTGCAACAGTAAATACTCCTGCTGTCTGTGATGTCACAACATAATTTCTGCAGCCTGCCTGAACTGAAAGAGTTTCTGACTTGCCGTTTTCATCGGTTATTGCACCGCTGAACTTTCCGTCTGCATATTCAAGAGAACCTTCCGCAGTTGAAGTGTAAGCATAGAGCGAATAAGTAAGTTTGCCCTTCTTAAAGCTGACATAAGGCATTATTGTAAGTGTATCGAGGTTGAGGCTTGACTGACCCTGTGCAGCCATGAGACAGCTTGCCATTTTTGTGATGTACTGTGAAGAATTGTCGGAATTTCTGCTCATATCAACGGGATTGAGAAGTATGTACTTTGTTCTGCTGTCGATTTCGTAAACAACGCCTTTCATGTTGAGAACACGGATACCATCATCTGTCTTTGCATATCCGTAATAGTAAACGTCATTATCGTCACCAAAGAAACAGAAAGTATTGTAGTCAACACCGTCAACAACCTGATATCCGCTGTAAATGCCCCATTCATTAGCCATGAATGTTTCATCGGGTGAGCAGCTGAAATTTGTTATATAGTTGTCATCTATGAGGAGAAGGTGCTGGTTGAAAGCTTTTACATACTCAATGTTAGCCGAAGCGGAAGCTCCTGAACTCATAGCCGAATATGCGCCTATTTCAGCCGAATAAGCCTGAAGGAAACTGCCGAGGCTTGCATTGAATACCTTCATCATGCCTGCCATTGAACTGTCAGCAAGACCCATATCAAAGCCGAACAGGGAAGTTGTGCCGATTTCACGGGTATATTCTGTAATTTCGCCGTGTGAATATGTAACGTATGTCATTTCGTTGTTTGTAGCGACAACGCCCTTGCCCTCATCAGCTTCAACGTTGAAGTATACGACTGCGAGATTTCCCTCATCATTAAGACCATAGAAGGAAATATCCTTGCCGTCTTTGAGAGTACCGCCTGCGATAGTGATTTTATGTGTATAGTCATAGAAATCAAAGGTATCGCCGTCTGCGGAATATGCATAGCCTGTGTTTATTGCTTCTTCTTCGGCAACTTCACTGATTTCCTCATCAGCAGTTTCATCAGTGGTTTCATCATTTGTTTCTTCTGTGGACTCTTCTGCAACTTCTTCTGCTGCAACGGTATCAACGGCTTCGGAATCAGTTTCAGCCGCAGCTGCGGTCATTCCTGCTGAACTTGTAAGAACACAAAGAACAGTAAATATAGATAAAAGTTTTTTCATAATAAAACCTCCTTAAATGTATAAAAATTACTATTTGTTATTTTTTGGTTTGTAACGTTCCTTAATGACAATTACATTCTAACACATTATTTACAAAAAGTCAAGTCTAATTTCACTAAATATTACACAAATTTTGGCGAAAAAATTCGTCAATGTTGCTACTAACTAATTATTATATTGTATCTATATTGTTATTTATATATATTTGTGAATTAATAATATTATTATTAATATCTAATAATATTACCAAAAATAAATATATTCAACAGCAACTATATGTTAATAATATAGCAAATATAAATTTACAAACTGTTAAAAATTAAATTTTCTCCCGAAAAAATGACGTTTAAAGGCATTTTCAGCTCCACGGCACATAAAATAATCATCAATATTTACTACCTGTATTTTTTTGAATCTCCGATATGTCAGAATATATACCCGAAAATCAGCGTGAATATTCTTCAAAAATTACACCTTTTCTGTAAATTGTGGGTTGTGGACAAATTATGAACATGATATAATTTAAAGAGTATGAACCGAACGTTTTCCAACATACAACTAAAACAATTAAACGGAGTGATTAAAATGATGATGAAGAAATTAATATCCTCTGCACCTGCCTGCGGTATTACCCTCAGTATGCTGCCTTTCAGCAGCAGTGACAACAACAGGAATATAAAGCAGATTTTCAGTGATTTGCAGATAAGTGCAGAACCGATGAACGTTTCAGCGGCAAACAGCAATTTCCGCAGACCTTTAAGCAACGATTCCCCTATGTGGATAGTTCATATAGATTCATGGAACTATCCCGACCCCGAAAAAATTATTGACCTTGTACCCGAAGATATTCTTCCGTATGTTGTCTTTAATATCTCTCTTTCGATAAACTGGAGTTCAACGGAACATAAATGGCTCATGGTTCAGGACGGTATCGAAACAGCCCGTTCATGGATTAAAGCCTGTGCAGACAAGGGCGTATGGACTATGATTCAGCCTGCAAGCGGCGGACAGTCGCATTTTCCCGATTATCCTGCCGACTATGACCTTGATAATACAATATTCGGTGAATTTTTCAGGGATTACCCCAATTTTATCGGTTATAACTACTGTGAGCAGTTCTGGGGATTTGCCTCTCAGGATTTCCCTGTAACATATCAGCAGCGTTACGACCATTTTGCCGCACTCCTCAAATTATGCAACAAGTACGGCGGATATCTTGATGTAAGCTGGTGCGAAAATCCGTGGGGTTCAAATCTTAATCCCGTTGCTATGCTGAAAACCAATAAAAATTGGGAAAATGCCTGCCGTACATACAAGGATAACTTCATTCTGGAAGAAAAATATACTCAGACAAGCTATATTGCTGATGTGGAAAGTGAATGTTTCGGTGCTTATGTTTCGGGATACTGCGGAAACTGGGGCGTTCGCTGGGACGATACAGGCTGGTCTGACTATCCGTGGAACGGCGGTATACTTGACCAGCAGACCCATGACCAGTACAGACTTTCCACAAGCCTGCCGATTCTCTTTGAACGTATGGCTATGAACGGAATGACTGTAATTGACGGTCCTGAACTTGTATGGAATGACTGTATACAGGGTCTGTGGGACGGTACTGACAGCGAAGGTTATAAATACCGCAGGTGGGATTTCTATAACCAGTGCAAAAATGTAAATATCGACCTTATGAGAAAATTCATGGACGGTACTATAAGGATTCCTGACAGAAAAGAAGTCATCGACCGTACAAAAGTAGTCATTATTCAGGACGTAAATTCAGGAAAAAATGATGACAAGTATTGTACATATCCCACGCTTTTTGAAGGTCTTTACAGAAA
Source organism: Ruminococcus sp. UBA4383 (assembly GCA_002389995.1). Classification (GTDB taxonomy): domain Bacteria; phylum Bacillota; class Clostridia; order Oscillospirales; family Ruminococcaceae; genus Ruminococcus. The sequence goes on from DGRR01000213.1 coordinate 7,994, forward strand.
AAGCACTGACGGAAACCTTGCCGATAACCATGACCCTTTCAAGAGTACAGGAAGATATCCTGCAATTCCCACAGTCTATAATCTCGCTGACGATATCGCAAAATCATTCAAGGTTCAGATAAAACAGTCCGAAATACCAAGCCGCTGGAAATCCATTGCAGACAAACAGGCGGAATTTAACAAGCTTTTCCCCTCCGAATGTTATGCAAACAGCTATGCCGGACGCATCGAAAATACATGGCTCACCTATAACCCGAATAAAGTCGGTGATGTTACAGGAGCAAAATTTGACCTTAAATATAATACCTGCAAATCTCTCGATATAAAACAGCAGATTTACGGTGCGGCTCTTATCAATGAATATTCAGACCATATTGACGTTTATATGAATAACTATGATGAGGACGATGCAAAGACTCTGAAAGAAGATTCAATCACTATCGAAGGTGCTTCCGAAAAGCCTGAATTTACTTTCAGGGACAGAGGTAATGACCAGACCCCCAGCGAACTGACAGAAAGCTGGAACAGCGGCACTTATACCCTTAAAATCAAACACAACGGACCTCTTGACATTTCAATAAAATGCTCAGGAAATGAAACAGGACGTTCGGTATCTTATAAAAAATCTTCTCCGAAAGCACCTTCTTTCCCAGATTTCTACGAGGGCGAACGCCAGTATGAAGGCGAAAATTTCGATATGAAAAATATCGAGGAAAACATCACCAACGGCTGCCGTACCGATATAAAGAAATTTCAGGGCATGGGATTCCTCAAATTCGGCACAAAAGATTCCGCTGCCGTAAAGGATACCGTTAAAACAGGCAAGGCAGGTACATTCAAATGGACTCTCAGATATTCCGCAACATCAGATGTAAACAGCATTGACCTCTGTGTGAACGGCACAAAAGTCAAAACATTGTCACTCGCAAAGGGTTCATCTTACAGCGACTGGAAAACAGTTTCCGAAAATATTGAACTTAAATCGGGCGAGAATAAAATCGAACTCAAAGCAAATTCAACCGCTCCATGCTCGGTATATCTCGATAATTTCAGACTTGCAGGAGATTTCGGTGACGGCAATATAACTCCTCCCGAACCTGTAAACGGCACGCTTATTAAAAATCTTATTGTAAATGACAGGGAAAATGCATCTGACTGGTCAATATGCGAAAATACAGGCATTGATTCTCTTATATACGGTGACCGTGATATCACTTTCGCAAGTTTCCCTGAAAATCTTGTTGGTGCTGAAACTATAAAGACTGCCTGCGATTCAAAGCTGTATACTTCTGATTTGGCAGAATTTACAGCCGCAGAAGATATTACAGTATACATAGCCGTTGATGACAGAGTTCTCGAAAGTACACCGTGGCTTAAAGACTGGCAGAATACAGGCGTTTCAATGGTATCTTCAAATGATGTCAATTTCATTCTCCATAAAAAGGATTTCAAGGCAGACGAAAAAATTATCCTCGGAACTAACGGCGGTCTTGGATTATCTGCAAATTACAGCGTATTTGCCGTTCCGCAGGAGAAAATCACAAAAGGCGATTTGAATGATGACGGTTTCGTTGATGTTTTCGATATGTGTCTTGCAAGAAAAGTATTTGTCGGAGAATCTGACAATACCTTTATGTATGATGCGGCTGATATCGACAGCAGCGGAAAAATTGAAGTTTCTGACCTCGTTGAAATCCGGAAATTCATATTCGGAATAATTAAAAACTTCTGAAACAACAAAAAAGTCGGTTCACTCTGAGCCGACTTTTTTCTTATATTTTCGTCCGTGTATATCCTGCATACTTTGAATAGCAGCTTATTTAATTGTAATAATCTTCTTTTAGCCTTTTCAGAAACAACTCCGCTATTGGTGAAAACACTTGATACTTCTTCCAGATGATATACATATTCGTTTCAAGAATCGGCTTGATTGGTCGGAAACAAAGCCCGCTTTTCTTGCTTGTATCGACAAGATGTTCAAAAGTAAGAAGATACCCCAATCCCTCCTTAACAAAAACAGAGCCGTTATATGCAAGGTTTACTGTTCCTGCAAAATTCAGTTTATCCATGTTTTCACCGCACCAGCGAGGAAAATCAACACGGATAGACTGTTCGGAACAGAATAGCGGAAGCCCGTAGAGGTCATCAAACGTCACATATTCTTTTTCAGCAAGTGGACTGTCACGGAGCATCACAAGCCCCCATTTGTCGCTTTCGGGGACAGAGAGATAATTATACTTTGACAGGTTCGGCGGTTCAACGATTACGGCAAGGTCGAGGATACCTCTGTCAAGACGTTCCGCAACAGGCTCGGTATCTCCGCTGAATATGTGAAATATGAAATTCGGGTATTGTTCCTTGAATG
>DGRR01000179.1 GCA_002389995.1 Ruminococcus sp. UBA4383
GGTCTGACCACTGCCGTCATACAACATTCCTCACAAATATAAAGAATGTCAATATAAACCAACAGTATGTGAAAGATACATATGATATGTATATAAATGTCCGTGAGGAACTCGGCAGAACCGATAAGCCCATTACTTTAATGGATCTGGGTACTATTGCCGCAAAGAAACTCAAAGCTGACGGACTTCTTCCCGACCTCGACGAAAGCGAGGAAATCAATGCCTGCTCAGTTAAGATAAAGGCTGATATTGACGGCGAGGAACAGGACTGGATTCTCATGTTCAAAAATGAAACCCATAACCACCCCACTGAAATTGAACCTTTCGGCGGTGCGGCTACCTGTCTCGGCGGAGCAATCCGTGATCCGCTTTCAGGACGTTCATACGTATATCAGGCAATGCGTGTGACAGGTGCGGCAAATCCTCTCGTTCCCGTTGAGGATACCATAAAGGGTAAACTCCCCCAGAGAAAAATTACTGTCGGTGCAGCTAACGGTTACAGCTCATACGGCAACCAGATAGGACTTGCAACAGGTCATGTCGCAGAAGTCTATCACCCCGGATATATCGCAAAAAGAATGGAAATCGGTGCTGTACTCGGTGCTGCTCCTGCCTCAAATATCAGGCGTGAAGCTCCCGTTGCAGGCGATATAGTTATTCTCCTCGGCGGAAAAACAGGACGTGACGGCTGCGGCGGTGCAACAGGTTCTTCAAAGTCCCATACACTTGAATCCCTTGAAAGCTGCGGTGCGGAAGTCCAGAAAGGTAATCCCCCCGAAGAAAGAAAACTCCAGAGATTATTCAGAAATCCCGATGTAACTGCCATGATAAAACGCTGCAACGATTTCGGTGCAGGCGGTGTTTCCGTTGCAATAGGCGAACTCACTGACGGTCTTGTGATAAATCTCGATGCAGTCCCCAAAAAATATGACGGTCTTGACGGTACTGAAATCGCTATATCAGAATCACAGGAAAGAATGGCTGTTGTCATCGCTCCCGAAGACCTCGATAAATTCCTCGCAGAGGCTAAAAAGGAAAACCTTGAAGCTACTGTTGTTGCTGATGTCGTGGACGAGCCGAGACTTAAAATGGTATGGAACGGAAATACTATCGTTGACCTTTCAAGAGAATTTCTCAATTCAAACGGTGCGCCCAAGTATACTGATATAACCGTTGAAGCTCCCGATAAGCTTAAAATGAGCTGTCTGAGCAATACAGGCGATTCATGGATAGAACTCATGGGCAATCTCAATGTATGTTCACAGAAAGGACTTGTTGAAAAATTCGATTCAACTATCGGAGCGGGTACGGTTCTTATGCCTTTCGGAGGCGCATACCAGATGACACCCTCTCAGGCTATGGCTGCAAAAATCCCCGTACTCAGCGGTGAGACAAATACCTGTTCACTCATGGGCTGGGGCTATAATCCCGATATATCTTCAAACAGTCCGTATCATGGTGCTATGCTTGCGGTTATCGAATCAATTGCGAAAATAGTCGCAGCAGGCGGAACTTATAAAAAATGCTGGCTGACATTTCAGGAATATTTCGAGAGAACTAAGAATAATCCGAAACGCTGGGGCAAACCTATGGCGGCTCTCCTTGGAGCTTTCAAGGCACAGCTTGAACTCGGCTGCGGTTCAATAGGCGGCAAGGATTCAATGTCAGGTACTTTTGAGGATATAGACGTACCGCCCACACTTGTATCATTTGCTGTTTCAACTGCAAAGGCTGACAAGATAGTTTCAACTGAATTTAAAGATGCAGGCGATAATGTTATACTTATCACTCCCGAATATGACGAAAAGGGTCTGCCTGTATTCGACAGCATAAAGGCTTGTTTTGAACAGGCTGAGAAAATTATCGCAGACGGCAGGGCTAAGGCTGTATGGACTGCGGGCTACGGCGGAAATGCCGAGGGTATCGCTAAAATGTGCTTCGGAAACAAGCTCGGATTTGAATTTTCAAAGAGACTTTCATCTCACGAACTCTTTAAACCTTGCTACGGTTCATTTATCATTGAACTTGACGGAGATGTTCAGGAGGGCGAAAACCTTATCGGTAAAACAACAGATGACTACATGATAAGAAGTCTCGACTATATTGTAAGCCTTGATACTCTCCAGCGTACATGGGAGGGCAAGCTTGAACCTGTATTCCCGTGCAGAATAAAAACTACCGATGCCAAACCCGAAACTTACAGCTATAAGAACGAGGAACATAAGAGTGCATCAATAAAAACTGCAAAGCCCAAGGTTGTTATCCCTGTATTCCCAGGTACAAACTGCGAGTACGATACCGCAAAGGCTTTTGAAAAAGCCGGCGCAGAGACTCAGACTATCATTATAAGAAATATTTCCGCAGGCGATATAGAAGAATCCGTTGATTTCTTTGAAAAATCCGTGAGAGATGCCCAGATGATAATGATACCCGGTGGATTCAGCGGAGGCGATGAACCTGAGGGAAGCGGTAAGTTTATTACAGCATTTTTCCGCAATCCCAAGATAAAGGACGCTGTTCATGACCTGCTCAAATTCCGTGACGGTCTTATGCTCGGCATATGCAACGGTTTTCAGGCTCTCATCAAACTCGGACTTGTACCCTACGGCGAAATAACCGATATGACGGAAGAATCTGCAACTCTTACATTCAATACTATCGCAAGACATCAGTCAATGATGGTAAATACAAGAATTGCATCAAACAAATCACCATGGCTTTACGGCTGTGAAGTAGGTGATATCCATACTGTTGCAATATCTCACGGTGAGGGACGTTTCGTAGCTCCTGAATCACTTATACAGAGACTTGCAAATAACGGACAGATTGCCACACAGTATGTTGATTTAAAGGGACACCCCACAATGGATATCCGCTATAATCCGAATACTTCAATGGAAGCTGTTGAGGGAATTACTTCACCTGACGGCAGGGTTTTCGGAAAAATGGGTCACTCCGAACGTAAGGGAAATTATATCTGCAAAAACGTACCCGGCGAAAAAGACCAGAAAATCTTTGAAAATGGTGTTGCATACTTTAAATAATACAATATAAAAATTCAGCCCCGAAGATTGAAAAATCATTCGGGGCATTTGTTTTTAATTATTAAGAATCAAAGAACTGTCGTCCGTCATCGGTAACAAGTCTTTCAGATGCAGGATATTTGAAAATTTCGGGATTATCAGCATTTTCTGCAAGATATTCAGCGAATTTTCCTGCATACCATTTTGCCATTACAAGGTTATGCATGAGGTAATTTCCGCAGTTTACCGCTGATGCACCGGGGACATCTTCAACGTTTTCAACTGATTTGAAGGCTCTTAAAATCAAATCAAAAATTTCATCAGGCTTGTGATTTCCTTTAAGAATAAGATAGAATCCTGTAAGGCAACCCATAGGACCCCAGTAAATTACCTGTTCTTTCCAGTCGGGGTCATTTCTGAGGTATGTGGCGATAATATGTTCAAGCGAATGCATTGCTGCAACATCAATTGCAGGCTCTGCATTGGGTTTTGTTACTCTTATATCGTAGGTAGTAACTGTATATTCTCCGAGGGTATCTGTTCTGCTCACGAAGATTCCCGGAATAATTTTAGTGTGGTCAACTGAAAAGCTTGGAATCAAATCCATATTTTCATCTCCTTTATTAATTTTCATCAAGCATTAAATTCACTTACAGCGAGTTTAATTCTTTCAATGGATTCATTTTTTCCGAATACTTCCATTAATTCGGTAGCACCGCCGGGGGTTATGCTCTGACGGGCAACGGCAATTCTTACAGCCCACATAACTGCGCCGGCTTTGATACCGCTTGATGCGGAATATTCTTTCAGGAGGGCGAAAAGACTGTCATTGTCCCAGTTTTCGAGATTTTCGAGGAGTGGGAGAGATTCATTGAGAATCTGACTGCAAAGTTCAAGGGTAGTTTTGTTTTTCTTGTTTATGTAAAGAGAACTGTCCATATCGAGTCTTGAAAGGATAAACTCAATTTTTTCCTTAACTTCGCTGAAAACAGCAATTCTTCCGTGAAGAAGCACGGCAAGTTTTTCGATATTTATATATTCGGGACATAAATTTTCAAGTATCGGGAGAATAATTTTATTATAGTCCTCATCGGGCATTTTCTTGATATATTCGGAATTGAACCATTTTAATTTTTCGTAGTCGAATACGGCAGGAGACTTGCTTAATCCTTCGAGGGAGAAAGATTTTTTAAGTTCGTCCATGGTGAAAAATTCCTGATTTGTATCTTTCGGACACCAGCCGAGGAGAGCGATATAATTCACGATAGCTTCGGGGAGATAGCCGTCATTTATTAAATCCTGAAAACTTACAGCACCATGTCTCTTTGACAGCTTTGAAACATTTCCGTCAGCATCTTTTCCCATTAAGAGGGGGAGATGTACATAAGTAGGTCTTTCCCAGCCGAAAGCATCATATAAAAGGCAGTATTTCGGGGTAGAAGTGAGATATTCGTTTCCTCTTACAACGTGGGTTATACCCATTAAATGGTCATCTACAACGTGGCAGAAATTATAAGTGGGATATCCGTCAGCCTTTATGAGAATCTGGTCACGCAGTTCAACGTTGTCTATTGAAACTCTGCCGTAAACCTTGTCATAATATGAAGTAGAACCTTCATTCGGCATTTTCTGGCGGATAACGTAGGGGATACCGTCAGCGAGATTTTTCTCAACCTGACTTTTTGAGAGATAACGGCAGTGACCGTCATAACCGCCTATGCCCTTGTCATCTTTAAGTGATTCAAGTCTTTCGGGGGTACAGAAGCAGTAATAAGCGTGACCGCTCTGAATTAATTTATCTGCATATTCCTTATAGATATCGAGTCTTTCGCTCTGGATATAAGGACCTTCATCGTAGTCGATGCCTGTCATTTTAAGGGTATTGAGGATAACGTCCTCCGCACCTTCAACATGGCGAACCTGGTCTGTATCTTCTATACGCAGGACGAATTTACCGCCCTGAGATTTTGATACAAGGTATGAATACAAAGCTGTTCTTAAATTTCCGATATGCATAAATCCCGTAGGGGAGGGAGCAAATCTTGTTTTGATTTCTGACATAAAAGCCTCCTGAAAAATAATCTGTATGTTAATTATAGCATGATTTTATATTGATTACAAGAGGAAATTTTATTTTTGTTGTTTTAATCTAACAGGCTTGACATATTTGTTAATTTATAGTATAATAATAGTACATTTTTAGCACATAATAATAATATATTCATTCAGGAGGTTTTTTATGAATACGGATAAAAGAAAAGTTGTGCTTATCGGTACGGGAATGGTCGGAATGAGCTTTGCCTATGCCCTTGTAAATCAGGGCGGTATCTGCAACGAACTCGTTCTCATTGATGTCAACAAGGTGAGAGCTAACGGCGAGGCTATGGATTTGAACCATGGTCTTGCATTCGCCAAGTCAAATATGAAAATCTATGCAG
>DGRR01000014.1 GCA_002389995.1 Ruminococcus sp. UBA4383
ACAAGAGCAAAAAACGCAGGAAATATCATAATGAAAAACCTCATGGATTTTTGTATAGGTACAGTCATGTTTATTTTCATAGGATTCGGACTTCTTCTGGGAGAAGATGTCGCAGGACTTATCGGAAATCCCGGATTTGATATATTTACAAATTACAATGATTTTCAGTGGGACCAGTTCATATTCAACCTTGTATTCTGTGCCACAACTTCCACAATAGTATCAGGTGCTATGGCTGAAAGAACTAAATTCCTTTCATACTGCGTATATTCGGGAGTTATAAGTGCATTGATATATCCCATAGAGGCTCACTGGATATGGGGCGGCGGCTGGCTCGCCCAGATGGGATTCCATGACCTTTCAGGCTCATGCGCTATACATATGGTGGGCGGTATCTGCGCTTTAATCGGTGCGAAATTTGTCGGTGCAAGAATAGGCAAGTTCACTAAAACCAAAGACGGCGAAATAAAAGTAAATGCTATCCCCGGACATAACCTCACAATCGGTGCATTGGGTGTATTTATACTTTGGTTCGGCTGGTACGGATTCAACCCTGCGGCTGCATCTGATGTTGCACAGCTTGATACAATATTCGTAACTACTACAATTGCTCCTGCTGTTGCAACATTTGTTTGTATGGTATTTACATGGCTTAAATACGGCAAACCTGATGTTTCGATGTGCCTTAACGCATCGCTTGCGGGACTTGTCGGAATTACCGCAGGCTGTGATGTTCTTGATGCCACAGGTGCAATAGTAGTCGGTATAGTTTCGGGATTTTTAGTATGTTTCGGAGTATGGCTTCTTGACTATAAACTCCATATAGATGACCCTGTTGGTGCAGTTGCAGTACATATGATGAACGGTATATGGGGAACGATAGCAGTCGGACTTTTTGCAACGGAAAATTCCCCCGGATATGCAATACAGCTTGAAAACAGCGGTATAAAGACAGAGGGTTTATTCTATGGCGGAGGATTTGAACAGCTCGGCATACAGCTTATAGGTTTTGCAAGCGTTGCGGCATGGGCAGCAGTCACTATAATCATCACATTTACAATTATAAAGAAAACTCTCGGTCTGAGAGCATCTGAACAGGAAGAAATTCTCGGTCTTGATATCACTGAACACGGTCTTATTTCTTCATATGCAGACTTTGCGCCTTCAATGGGTGATGCATCAATGCACGGCTATACAAAAGATGATGCAAAAAGTGTTGTGAAAGTTCCTGTTGATGAAGCTGTAAAAGTGGAAAACTATGTTGCTCCCTCCCGTGACGGAAGTCCTAAGCTTACAAATATAGTAGTAGTGTTCAAACAGCAGAAATTACAGGATTTCATTCAGGCTATGGAGGCTATTGACGTAAAAGGTATTACTGTAACAAATGTACTCGGCTGCGGTATGCAGAACGGTCAGAGAAACTATTACAGAGGTACTACCGTTGAAATGAACCTGCTCCCCAAAGTAAAGGCTGAAATCGCTGTATGTGCCGTACCTGTTGACAAGGTAATTGATTCCGCAAGGGCTGCCCTTTATACAGGAAATTACGGTGACGGTAAAATGTTTATCTATGATATTGAAAATGTTATTAAAATCCGTACAGGTGAGGAAGGCTATAACGCACTTCATGATTCCGAAGAATGGGAAAAATCATAACAGCTGTTTTTGACGGCTGAATATATCTTATAGTCAGCCGTCTTTATATAAATATCAAGGGAGAAAGAACAATGGCAAAATTTATTTTCGTAACAGGCGGAGTAGTCTCAGGACTCGGCAAAGGCATAACAGCCGCATCTCTCGGCAGACTTCTCAAACAGCGTGGATATAAGGTTACTATACAAAAATTTGACCCCTATATCAATATCGACCCCGGCACAATGTCACCTTATCAGCACGGTGAAGTTTTCGTTACTGATGACGGTGCGGAAACTGACCTCGACCTCGGTCATTATGAACGTTTTGTTGATGAAAACCTGTCAGTACATTCAAATGTCACAACAGGAAAAATTTACTGGAATGTCATAACTAAGGAAAGACGAGGCGATTACCTCGGCGGTACTGTTCAGGTAATCCCGCATATCACCAATGAAATAAAAGACAGGGTTTACAGTGCCGCAAAAGAAGCCGATGCAGATGTCGTTATCACCGAAATAGGCGGTACTGTCGGGGATATTGAGTCAACTCCGTTTCTCGAAGCTATTCGTCAGGTAGGTACGGAGCAGGGCAGAAATAATGTTTGTTATATTCATGTCACGCTTTTGCCATATATCGCAGGCTCAGAAGAACTCAAATCAAAACCTACACAACATTCCGCAAAAGAACTCCTTTCACTCGGCATACAGCCTGATGTAATAGTCCTGCGGAGCGAAAAGGAAATCCCTGATGATATAAGAGACAAAATTGCATTGTTCTGCAATGTCCGAAAAGATGACGTAATACAAAATCTGACTGCCCCGTCATTGTATGAAGTGCCTTTATGGCTTGAAAATGAAGGACTTGCGGTTTCGGTATGCCGTCACCTCGGAATTAAAAACAATTCCCCTGACCTTTCAGAATGGACTGAAATGGTCAGGCGTGCCGAAAATGCAGAAAAATCCGTTACAATTGCCCTTGTCGGAAAATATGTCGAACTCCATGACGCATATCTTTCAGTAGCAGAAGCCCTACGTCACGGCGGAATTGTAAACGATACGGCAGTCAACATTGAATGGATAGATTCCGAAAATATAACCGCAGAAAATACAGGCGAAATCTTTAGGAACTGCTCTGGAATTATCGTCCCCGGCGGATTCGGTCACCGTGGCATTGAAGGTATGATAGAATCAATAAGATATGCCCGTGAAAATAATGTCCCGTTTTTCGGAATATGTCTCGGTATGCAAATGTGTGTGATTGAATTTGCAAGAAATGTCTGCGGTATCAGAGATGCAGATTCCGCAGAGTTCGGCAATACTTCAAACCCTGTTATACATATTATGGAGGAACAGAAAAATATATCAGAAAAAGGCGGTACTATGCGTTTAGGGCTTTATCCTTGCAGATTGGCGGAGGATTCAAAGTGCAGGAATATATACGGTGAAGAACTTATATATGAACGTCATCGCCACAGATATGAATTTAACAACGCTTACCGCAGAATATTAAAGGATTCGGGTATGAAAATTGCAGGACTTTCACCTGATGAAAAACTTGTTGAAATTGTGGAAAATCCTGCTCACCCTTGGTTTATAGGTGTTCAGTTTCACCCCGAATTTAAGTCAAGACCCAATAAACCACATAAATTATTTGCTGATTTTATCAGGGCTTCACTCAAAAAGCAAAATAATTAATAAATAAAAATTGACGATTTCAAATGGAGGAATTTATTATGGAAAAAGTAACAGAATATTTCGGCTCAATGGTATTCGATGAGAGAATCATGAAAGCAACTCTTTCCGAAAAAGTCTACAAGTCCCTTAAAA
>DGRR01000080.1 GCA_002389995.1 Ruminococcus sp. UBA4383
AAAAAAAGACTGAAATAGTTATCGGACTTCCCGAAACGTCATATTCTGAGCATGATATTGATGAAAAACACAATATTGATGAATTCGATAAAATCGCAGATTCTCCCGAAAAAGAAGAATTTAGTGAAGATGTTGATGTAGATGACATAAATAATATGGCTATAAGCAGATGGACGGGTGTGCTTATAAAATATATCGGAAAAACAGAAGTTGTAATAATTCCCGAAAAGGTTACTGCAATCGGACCGTATGCTTTCAGAGGAAACGAAAATATCAGAAAGATAATTCTCTCAGAAAATGTCAAAACAATTGATAAATTCGCCTTTGCACACTGTGTCAACCTTGAAGAGATAGTTTTCTCGAAAAATCTTGAAACTATCGGAGAAAGTGCATTTGTCAAATGTTCACGCCTTAAAGAGATAAATTTCCCTGAGGGAATAAAGACCATAGGACGAGGAGCATTTGCAAGATGCAGTTCAATAAAGAAAGTCATATTCCCCAACAAGATAAAAAAGATAAATGATTTAACATTTTTTATGTGCGAAAGTCTGGGGAAAGTAATAATATCCGATTCAATAGAATCAATCGGCTCATCAGCTTTTGCGGATTGCCATTCACTTAAAAGGGTAGTTCTGGGCTGTGGAGTTACAGTTATAGGAGAGAGTGCATTTTCATGGTGCAGAAGTCTGCCTGAAATAAATATACCTGCGAATGTTCGTACAATAAGTGCATTTGCCTTTTACGGCTGTCAGAATCTCTGCGAGATAACCATAAGCGTAAGTACAAAGGATATCCGTGAGGACGCATTCACAGGCTGCGAAAATATTTACAGTATTAAGATAGCAGAATTTGACGGTGAAAAGGCTAAGGGTAATGTGAGTATGTTTAAATATCACCGTGCAACTCTGCGTGTACTTAAACAGATAAACAAGAAAAAGGCTGAACGCTATGCAAAAGAACATAATATAAGTATGCTGTTCATATGAAAAAATCCCCCTTAACGGGGGACTTTTTTTATAATTCAGGTTTGGTGTAAGTATCACTGTAATATTCCATAGCGAGGTCATCTTCTCCGATAAGCTGGAGCATACCGCCTGTTTCAAAGCGGAGAACATCACTGTATTTATCATTTTCAGTCTTGTATGCACAGTTTGAAATAATATGTATCTCAGGTGTACTTTGTTCGGAGGCGGTTTTCATGAAAGCAGATTCAAAAAGCAGTGAACCCCATGCAATATGATAACTGCTGCTCACAAGTGCAACTGAATTTACCTGCGGATACTTATTCAGAAGAATATCATAGGAGAAAAGAGCATTTTGTGCAGTAGTAAGTGACTTATTTTCGATTATAAGTCTTTTTTCGTCAAGACCGTTTTCTATAAGCCATTCACCCATGAGGTCAGCTTCGGTAACATCTTTGTTATCCTTTGCAGTACCGCCGCCCGTACATACAATATATGCATTGGGATACTGCTCGGCGCATGAAAGTGCTGTTTTAAGTCTGCCGATAAGTTCGTCCTGCATAGAGCCGTCATCATTGAGTTCAAAGCCGAGGACAACTATACAAAGGCTGTCATCATCGGGGAGGTCATCAGGGAGTTTATCGGTATTTACCTGCAATTCAGAATTTGCATATTTCCAGTAGTCCATAATATTTTTCCAGAGAGTACCTTTATTGCTGTCCTGTTTACTGAGTTCGTCAATAAGTTCCTGAACTTTTCCGTCAGCTTCATCTCCGTAAGAGCCGTGATATGTAACGATATCACGGATAATTTCGTCAGAAGTTTTTTCCTGAGATTCGTTGGCTGAATCTTCCTGTTCCTGAGATTCTTTCTGAACCTGTTCCTGTACTTTTGATTCCTGAGCGGACTGTTGCTGTGATTCTCCGCATGAAACAAGGCTTGCCGCCATTAACAGGAATAATAAAACTGCTTTTTTCATTTTATCACCTTTATTTAAAAAATTATAAAAATCCCCCGATTAAGGGGGATTTTATTATTAAAGAAGAATTATACCGTTTTCGGTACATTTTTCAATCATTTCGTCAGGCCATATTGAGGACTGAACTTCACCGATATGAGCTTTTTCGAGGAGAAGCATACAGATTCTTGACTGACCGATACCGCCGCCGACAGTGAGGGGAAGTGTGCCGTCAGCAATCATTTTGTGGTAATCGTATTTCATTCTGTCCTCTGCGCCACATTCAGCGAGCTGAGATTTAAGGGAATTTTCGTCAACTCTTATACCCATTGATGAGACTTCGAGTGAATCGTCAAGAACATCGTCCCAGATGAGAATATCTCCGTTGAGTGACCAGTCATCATAATCGGGCGCACGACCGTCATGTTTTTCACCGCTTGTGAGTTTGCCGCCAATCTGCATGAGGAAAACGGTTTTATGTTCTTTTGTGATAAGTCTTTCACGTTCATGAGAAGTTTTATCGGGGTACATATCTTCGAGTTCCTGAGTGGTAATAAAGAAAGGTTCTTCGCAGATTTTTGATGCAAGCTGAGGATAGCGCAGGCTTACTTTTCTCTTTGTGTAGACGATAGCCTTTACTACATTTTTAGCAGTTTCTTTAAGAAATTCAATGTTTCTCTGTTCACGGGATATAACTTTTTCCCAGTCCCACTGGTCAACGAAAATTGAGTGTGTGTTGTCGGTATCGTCATCACGGCGGATAGCGTTCATATCTGTATAGATACCTTCACCGATGTTGTAGCCGTAGCGGTAGAGAGCCATTCTTTTCCATTTAGCGAGAGACTGAACGACTTCTGCTTCTGACTGAGTTTCCTTTATATCGAAATCAACTTTACGCTCAACACCGTTGAGGTCATCGTTGATACCGCTGCCCTTTTTGACGATAAGGGGTGCGGAAACACGGTCGAGAGTGAGTGAGAAAGAGAGAACCTGCTGGAATATATCCTTGATATACTTGATAGCGTGCTGGGTTTCTCTCAGGGTGAGTGAGGATTTATAGCCCTCGGGAATGTACAGCGATTTGGACATAGTTAATCACTTTCCTTTTCTTAGAGTATTTATTACAAACGGCAGCGCCATTGATGCCGATTGTTTGCTGTAAAATTCTGTCACGATACTTGAATGAAATTATCTTATAGAACCGACTGTTCTGGGGAAGAGTATAACGTCACGGATATTAGCCATACCTGTTGTATACATGATAAGTCTTTCAAAGCCGAGACCGAAACCGCCGTGAGGAACACTGCCGTATTTTCTGAGGTCGAGGTAATCTGAATAGAGTTCGAGATTCATATTTCTCTCATTCATAGCGGCTATGAGTTTATCATAATCTGCTTCACGCTCACTGCCTCCGATGATTTCACCGACACCGGGGACGAGGAGGTCAACAGCGGCAACAGTTTTTCCGTCGGGATTCTGTTTCATGTAGAAAGATTTTATTTCTTTGGGATAATCTGTAACGAAAACGGCTTTTTTGAAAACCTTTTCGGAGATATATCTCTCGTGTTCAGTCTGGAGGTCACAGCCCCATTCAACGGGATACACGAAATTTTCGCCTGATTCCTGAAGGAGCTTTATAGCTTCTGTATAGGTAACTCTGCCGAACTCGTGGGAGATAAGTTCTTCAAGTCTTGCCTTTAAGCCTTTTTCAAAATGTGCATCGAAGAAATTAATTTCATCGGGGCAGGTATCGAGGAGTTTGCGGATAACATATTTGAGCATATCCTCAGCGATTTCGATAACGTCATCGAGTTCAGCGAATGCTACCTCAGGTTCGATATGCCAAAATTCAGCGAGATGTTTGGGAGTGTTGCTGTTTTCGGCACGGAATGACGGACCGAAGGTATAAATTTTACCCATAGCGGTTGCAGCCATTTCGCCTTCAAGCTGACCTGAAACGGAAAGACCTGCTTTTCTTCCGAAGAAATCATTTTCGTAGTACTCATCTTCCGACTTGTATTCGGTATTGTAGCCTATTGTAGTTACCTGAAACATTTCGCCTGCGCCTTCGCAGTCGCTTCCTGTTATGAGGGGAGTATTGACGTAAACATAGTTATTTTTCTGAAAATACTCATGGAGTGCGGCAGCGAGAACTGAACGTACTCTCCACACTGCATTGAAGGTATTGCTTCTGCTTCTGAGGTGGGGCATAGACCTCATAAATTCGAGGGTATGACCTTTTTTCTGGAGGGGGTAGTCGGTGGGGCAGTCACCGAGGACGGTTATATCTGAGGGAACAGCGTTGATTTCCTTTGTATTGTTTCTGCCTTCAACGATTTTTCCTGTAACTTTGAGTGACATACCGACACGGGGTTCTTTATATTCACCGTCACCTTTCTCGACAACTATCTGAATATTTTTGAGCGAAGTACCGTCATTGAGTTCAATAAAGGCAACGCTTTTTGAATTTCGTGAAGTTCTTACCCAACCGCAAACGGTAACTGACTGACCGATAAATTTATCTGATGAAATAATTTCCTTGATATCAATGTGTTTCATAAAAAATTCCGCCTTTCTAAAATACAAAAACTCCCGTCCTGAGATACAGGACGGGAGGAATATACCCGTGGTGCCACCTGAATTACCGCAAAAGCGATCACTTTTGTCCGCTGTAACGTGCGGTCACGGCTCGCCTACTTGCAAAAAAGCTTTCAGTCTGCTGCTCGGGAGTGTTATTCACATCGGCTCTGTTATGCGGCTCACACCGACACCGCACTCTCTGGGAACGAAATCCGCTGTTACTTGTCTCCGTCATGGCATTTAATTCATGTTTGCATTATATCACACAAATTCTGATTTGTCAAGTGTTTTTTTAAAAAAATTTCAGCCGACAATACTTATGAAGAAAGCGGAGGCATCTTTTGAGATATCGGAAGCATTGGCATTGAGGCGGTTTATACCTTTCTTTTCATCAATGTGCAGGGAGAGATATTTATTGTTTTTAAGGGAAAGTATGCGGTATCTGTCTCCTGACTTGAATATTTTCAAAAATTCCCATAAACTCAATTCGGGGGCATTTGAAAAGACAGTTTCGGTATTTCCAATATTATTTACAGACAGCCATTTTCCGTTCACACCCTTGAAACCTGTATGACCGTCATCGGAGACTCTCACGAGGAGTTTTTCCCATGCATCGGCTTTTTTTACGGTAAAATACACATTTCCCGCTGAATCTCCCTCATTGTGTACGGAAAGAAAACGATTATTTCTGGCAGATTTTATTGTTATGGTTTTGTCCCTGAAACGGCTTGTCACATCAATTATAGTCTCAGGAAAATCACGGATATAGATTTCGTCAGAGTAATATTCCGCAAAGCTGTCAACAAGACCGTCAAGAAGCTTTCGGCAGCCCTGTGCATTGGATATTGACACGTAGGAGTTATGAGCTGCGTTGTTTCCGAAATCTTTGATAATCTGGACTATCATGTCGCTTTTTTCGCCGAAAACTCTGTTCATAAATTTTTTCTCTCTGAGCAAATCAATTGAAGTGCTGAGATTCGGAGTACCGTAATTTTTGCCGTTCATAGCTGCCTGCCAGAGACCGCAGTCAATTATCATTACATTCACCATATGTTCGATAACAGTACGCATTAGCACGGCAGACGGGGAACAGTAACCGTTTTCAAGAAGAAGGTCAACCGCATTGAGCCTGTCATATAAACTTTCTTTGTTTTCCATAAAAAGCACCTCGCATAGAAATATATACTCATTGTACCATATTTCCGTATTTTTGTCAATCAATTATTTTTGCGAAAATTTTCGGTGCGGGTATTGACAAAACCGAATATTTGTTGTAAAATAAATGATATGTATAAAAAATTGCAAAGGCGGTATATAGACAAATGGGTTTATTTAAAAGTGTTTTCGGCGCAAATGCCTATTCAAACAGAGAACTTAAAAGAATTGAACCGATAAAAAACAAGGTTCTTGCCCTTGAAGAAGCTTATTCAAAGCTTTCGGATACAGAACTGAAAGCAAAAACTCCCGAATTTAAAGAACGACTTGCCGCAGGCGAAACTCTTGACGATATTCTTCCCGAAGCTCTCGCCACCGTAAGAGAGGGTGCATGGAGAGTCCTCGAAAAGAAACCGTATCCTGTACAGATTATCGGTGCAATAGTTCTTCATCAGGGACGTATTGCCGAAATGAAAACAGGTGAAGGTAAAACTCTCGTTGCCTGCATTTCAGCATATTCCAATGCCCTTTTAGGAAAAGGCGTTCATGTCGTTACCGTAAACGACTACCTCGCAAAAACTCAGGCGGAAGAAATGGGAAAAGTTCTGCGCTGGCTGGGACTTACCGTCGGCTGTATCCTCCACGGTCTCAACAATGACGAAAGACGGGCTGCCTATAACTGCGATGTTACATATGCAACAAACAACGAACTCGGTTTCGATTATCTGCGTGACAACATGGTTACTCACAAGGAAGAACGTGTCCAGAGAGAACCCAATTTCGCAATTGTCGATGAGGTTGACTCAATTCTCATAGACGAAGCCCGTACCCCGCTCATCATTTCAGGACGTGGCGACAAGTCAACCGACCTGTATGTTATTGCCGACCGTTTCGCAAAAACTCTCACTCCCACAACTGTCGTTGAAATGGACGACAAAGCCGATCAGGACGCTATAAACGAAACTGCTGACTATATCATTGACGAAAAGGCTAAAACTGCTACCATAACTCAGCGAGGCGTTAAAAAGGCAGAAGAAGTTTTCAGGATTGAAAACCTCATGGACCCCGAAAATATGACACTCCTCCACCATATCAATCAGGCTCTCAAAGCTAACGGTGTTATGAGAAACGAAGTCGATTACGTTGTAAAAGACGGAGAAATCATTATCGTTGATGAATTTACAGGTCGTCTCATGCTCGGACGAAGATTCAATGACGGTCTGCATCAGGCTA
>DGRR01000047.1 GCA_002389995.1 Ruminococcus sp. UBA4383
AAGGTGATAATATGCAGGACGAAAATATATACAAAATGTCTCAGTTTGCAGATACCGAAATAAAGGATATCCCTTCAATAAATATCCTTATATGCTATCTGCTCTCAAAAGTTAAAATTACGGTTGAAGCCGATGAACTCTATGATATCGCTGTCGGTTCGGGAATAGTAAATTATTTTGCCTATCAGGAATCATTTGACTACCTCATAAAACATGAACTTATGGAAATTGTCCCCGAAGGAAGCACAAAAAACTGCATACTCCTCGAAAAAGGCGAGGAGTGTGCAAAGAAACTCAAAAAATATGCCCCCAAATCTTACAGGGACAATATCATTGCCGCCGCTGACAAGTATTTCCTGAGAATCCAGAAAGGCAAGGGCGTCAGAGTGGAATATACCCCCCTCGAAAACGGCTGCTATGTCCGCATACGCTGCATAGACAACAAGTATGACCTCATGGATTTGAAACTCTATGCTCCCGATATGCACTATGCCGAACTTATAGGTCAGAGAGTCCTCGATGACCCCGCAGGTTTCTACGGAAAAATTATAGGTCTTGCCGTCGCAGAAGGTGCAAACGAAAATGATTAGTGCAGCCGCTTTTGCAGAAATCCCCAGCTGGGCTGAAATGCTTATAATACTCTCTGCCTTTACCGTGTCATTCGTTGTCTGCGGTATCGTGACATACCGCATAAGAACTAAAAAAAATAAAAACAAAAAAGATAAGGATTGATTTCCGCCGTCTTTTTCATACGATATAATTTAAGGAAACAGACAGGAGGATATATATGAAATTAAAAAAATTTATCTCGTCATTTATCGCCGTTTCTGCACTCGCAGGCGCAGTCCCGATAAACTCACTGGCTGACGAAACTGTAACTCACACCGTCACTTTGCTCGACTTTGACGGAAATGTAATGCAGGAAATTCAGGTGGAGGACGGTCAGGACGCTGACCTTTCCTCAGTAGATACTTCTTCCCTCGAATCTCACCCCGATGTCTATACTCAGGTGGGATTCAATGCGTGGAGCAGTGACGCAAAGAATGTAAAAGATGACCTGACCATTCAGGCTCTCTATACAAAAATGATACTCTCCCTCGACAGTATCCCCGAAAGAACAGAGTATTTCGCAAAAAGCGGAAAGGTTATGCTCGATGGTCTCAAAGTCTCAATAACCGCTGACAGACAGACACCTGTCAAAGATGATTCGGGAGATTTTCAGGTCGAAAGGGAAATTCTTGACATAACTTCTTCATGCAGGGCTTCCGTTACCGAACTTTCAGAGGCTTTCGCCTCAGGCTCTTCCGCTGAAGTCAGCGTCTACCCCATAGGCAGTTCAAAACCTATCCTTACATATGATATAAATTATTTCTCATCTCTCGGAGATGCCAATGCGGACGGATTCATTAATTCCGTTGATGCTTCATATGTACTGAATGTATATGCAAAACTGTCTGCAAGTACGCCTGTTTCCCTGACAGAAACAAGAAAAAAATGCTGCGATGTAGACAGAAACGGAAAAATAGACGCAAATGACGCTTCTCTTATTCTCAGCTTCTATGCACAGTCTTCTACTTCATCAAATCCCAACTGGGAAAAATTCCTCTACCGGAATGAATAAAAAATTTTTATCCTTTATTTTCAAAATATGCTTGCATAATAATTCAAAATGATGTATAATTAGATTGTCATAAATTAAAGGATTTATTTCCGAATATAACTAAGGAGTGTTTGAAATGTACAATGACCTCATGGATACAATCGGCTTTGTATCAAAATATGACCCCGCTGTGGGCGATGCTATGAATCAGGAGCTTGCAAGACAAAGGAGAAATCTTGAACTCATCGCAAGCGAAAATATAGTTTCCCCCGCTGTTATGGCTGCTATGGGAAGCGTCCTCACAAACAAATATGCCGAGGGCTACCCCTCAAAAAGATATTACGGCGGCTGTCAGTGCGTTGATATCGTTGAACAGATTGCCATTGACAGAGCTAAGGAACTTTTCGGCGCAAAATTCGCAAACGTTCAGCCCCATTCAGGCGCACAGGCTAATACTGCCGCTTATTTCGCAGTTCTCCAGCCCGGTGATACCGTTCTCGGTATGAGTCTCGCTGACGGCGGTCACCTCACTCACGGTTCTCCCGTAAACCTTTCAGGAAAATACTTCAACTTCGTTTCCTACGGTCTCGATGATACAACTGAAACTATCAACTATGATACCGTTCAGGCTCTCGCAAATGAACATAAGCCAAAACTTATAGTTGCAGGCGCAAGTGCTTACCCAAGAGCTATTGATTTCAAGAAACTCAGAGAAATCGCTGACTCAGTAGGCGCACTCCTCATGGTCGATATGGCTCATATCGCAGGTCTTGTTGCGGCAGGCTGCCATGAATCACCTGTTCCCTATGCCGATATCACTACAACTACTACTCACAAGACTTTAAGAGGTCCTCGTGGCGGTCTTATCCTCACAAATGACGAGGCTCTCGCAAAGAAAATAAATTCCGCTATCTTCCCCGGCACTCAGGGCGGTCCTTTAATGCATACAATCGCTGCAAAGGCTGTCTGCTTCGGTGAAGCCCTCAAACCCGAATTTAAAGAGTATCAGAGAAGAATTGTCGAAAATGCAAAGGCTCTCGCTGACGGTCTTTTAAAGAGAGGTTTCAACCTCGTTTCAGGCGGTACTGATAATCACCTCATGCTCGTTGACCTCCGCCCCTTCAAAATCACAGGTAAGGAACTCGAACACCGCCTTGATGAAGTTTATATCACTGTAAATAAAAATGCTATCCATAATGACCCCGAAAAGCCTTTCGTAACAAGCGGTATCAGAATCGGTACTCCTGCTGTTACTACCCGTGGACTCGGTGTTGAGGAAATGGAAAAAATCGCTGAATATATCTACCTCTGCGCTACCGACTTTGAAAACAAAGCTGATGAAATCCGTGCAGGCGTAAACGCTATCTGCGAAAAATATCCGCTTTACGAATAATTTTCTTTACGGGACGGACAAACTGTCTGTCCCGTATTTTTATTACCACAGATAATTTATATATTTTCAGAAAGGAGA
>DGRR01000009.1 GCA_002389995.1 Ruminococcus sp. UBA4383
TAGCAGGCTGTACAGAATGACGGGATATAACCGCCTTCCATGAGCCATTTTACGACTTCATCAAGGCTTCTCTGGTCTGAAACGTCAAACTGTTCGGTGTCGTGAGGTCTTTCGTCAGCGGAATATCCTGCATAACCTCCGACAGAAGTTCTTGAACCGCCTGAAATCTGGGAAATACCAAGACCGAGAACTTTATTTCGACATTCTTCGCTTTCTCTTGTTGAGATAATCATACCTGTATACGGAACGGCAATTCTTATGCAGGCGATAATTTTAGCGAAAATATCGTCATCAATACCGTTATCGAACTGATTCGGGTCAATATCAGATGCCCTTTTAAGTCTGGGGACGCTTATTGTATGAGGTCCTACACCGTGGACAGCTTCTAGGTGTTCAGCGTGCATGAGAAGTCCTGCAAATTCATATCTGTACTTGTCAAGACCGAAAAGAACTCCGAGTCCCACATCATCAATACCGCCTTCCATAGCCCTGTCCATAGCCTCTGTATGGTAGGCATAATTATGTTTTGGACCTGCGGGGTGAAGGGTTTCATAGCTTTCCTTGTGATAAGTTTCCTGAAAAAGAATATAAGTTCCTATACCTGCATCATGGAGTTTTTTATAATTTTCAACGGTAGTTGCAGCGATATTTACATTAACTCGTCTGATTGCACCGTTCTTATGCTTTATGGAATAGATAGTATTGATACATTCGAGGATATATTCAATAGGATTATTCACAGGGTCTTCACCTGCTTCAATGGCAAGTCTCTTGTGACCCATATCCTGTAAGGCTATTACTTCGGCTTTTACTTCTTCCTGAGTTAATTTTTTTCTGGGAATTTCCTTGTTCTGCATATGATAGGGACAGTATACACATTTATTTACGCAGTAATTTGAAAGGTAAAGCGGTGCAAACATAACTATTCTGTCACCGTAGAAAGCCTCTTTTATTTCTTTTGCGAGGGAATATATTTTCTCTGTCATTTCGGGAATATCGCAGGCAAGGAGAACGCTTGCCTCACGGTGGGAAAGTCCTGCACATTCAACGCCTCTGCCTGTTTTTTTAGGTTTTGCCTTTTCGAGAATTTCCTCAATGAGTTCCCTGTTGCTTTTATTTTCGTCAGCATATTTCAAAGTTTCAAGGATTTCCTCATCATTTATAAATTCCTCAGCCTTTAAAGATTTTACATCATACATAAATTTTACCTCATTTCTTTGATATGGCAGCCTTTACCGAAACGCCTGATATACGTCCGAGTCTGCCTGTCAGACAGCTTATTTTATCGGGTTCTGCATCGACAGCAACGGAGATTACAGATATACCCTTTTCCCTGTAAGGAATACCCATTCTTCCGATTATTATGTCGTTATATTCATGCAGTACGCTGTTTACTTCTGTAACGGCTGAAAGTTCATCAACGACTATTGCCGCAACAGCAATTCTTTTTTCGTCCATTTCCACTCTCCTTTGCTTAAATTTTCGGAGACATTTATATTAACTCATAAAAAAATCTGCCCACAGACATGGACAGACAGTAAGAGCATTAATATAACCGCAAACCGATAACGGAGAAATCACCCCGCTGTCCGAAAACATTATTTTAAACCTGCCGTCAGACGAATACAATCCGACTGACCGCATTGCTATTATATCATATTTGTGCATTAAAAGTCAAGGTATTCACAATCATTTTTGTTAGTTTTATATAACTTGTTGTTCTCCCCGAATATTAAGAATGTCATAAGTATAAGCATTATGGAGGGTACAGGACTTTGTGCCTTGTGCATACTCATGTTTACAGATACATATACAGCCTCCCCCGAAATCATATATGGCATTATAATCCTGCATATGACTGCACTGAGAACAGATGCGGAAATTCTCATTAAAATTATGGGTATCATTGATATTTCATGCCCCGTTACGGCTTTTATCTGGAATAATACGCATATTCCGCCAAGTGCCGTAACAAAACTTAAAAAAGGAAGAAGTGTATAGTCATATTTCGGGAGATTTTCAGCATTTGTTATATCCATAAAAGTATATATGATATTCATGCAGATATTTCTGTCCCTGCCTGTGATATGCGAAATAATATCCCCTGCCCATACGGTAAAGCCTGTATATTCCATGAATTTTACAAGCACAGAGAAAAATATCACGCTCAGACAGATAATTCCCATGGATTTTCCGCTTTCAGCTATGCTTTCATTCAGAAGTTCAAATGATATATTTAATTTTTTATCATCATTATTTTTATATTTTTTAAAAAAAGGTACTGCCGCAAGCAATAAAATTATATCCGCCCCGACTGTCGAAAAAAGTATTATATTCCCCATTTTTCCACCGTATAATTTTCCTGCAATACAGCCGTTTATAAAGGCATTGCCTGCTCCGTAGCATATTCCTGACATTATTTCAGCGTATTTTTTTGTGATACTGCCTTTTCTGTACTGCTCGCACAAAATCTTAGTTCCCACGGGATAACCTGCAAATACCGAAAATATAAACACGGGATATATACCTGCATATTTTGATATTTTTGAAATAAAATTACTTTTCGTCATAACGGAGGATATTATCATCATCGCATAAAGTGACGGGATTATCGTTTCAATACAGCGTGTCAACGCATTGTATATACCTTCCTTTACGGCATGGCTTTCTGTAAGACAAAACAGGGCAAGGATTATTATTGCTATAATTTCAGGGACGGTTTTTAATTTTTCTTTCATATTCATCACCTTATAAATCATATTATCTTAACAGGAAAAAAAGAATAATTTTTTTAAGGCGGTGAACTATTTGCGGATTGATGACAAGATAAGAGAAAAATTCTACCTCGATTCAGAAATATTTATTAGCGGAAACAGGGAAATTATTATCGAAAACTGCAAAAGAATCGAGGAATACAATGAAGTTTTCATAAGAATCGTTTCAGGTTCTCTGCATATAAATATATGGGGCGATAACCTTAAAGCCTATGATTTCCGTACAGACAGCCTTGTCATAAGAGGGAAGATTTCACGCATTGAATTTGAAAATTAATGCATAATCTAAATACTGTTCTATAACTCTTGTATTTATCTTTAATTATGCATTAAATCAGGGGGGACATTTGATTTGCGGATTAAAAGATATATTCGGATAAGTGCAGAGGGAAAAAATATATATGATTTCATTAACCGCATACATACGGAAAATTTCAACTGTTTCTCACAGTATTGCAGAAATGATGTTTTCCACGCTCAGATATACAGAAAAGACCTTAAAAGATTTAAAGCACTGGCAGATGAATGTGCGGTTACAGTCAATATAAAAGAATATCCGTCAGTTTCAAGAAAAGTCTCAAAATACCGCAGGCGTTTCGGAATAATCCTCGGCATATCAGTTATATTTATAATAATCCTGTATTTCTCGCAGGTCGTCATCACTATCGAAATAGAGGGAAATTCTTCTGTAAGTGATGATGCAATTCTGTCCGCACTCGATGATATGAATGTCAGAAAAGGTACTCCCATAAGAGATATTGATTTCATCAGGTGCGAAAATAAATTGATGTTCACTGTTGAGGGAATTTCATGGGTAGGTATGCGCTATACGGGAAACCGCCTTGTCATTCAGGTCACGGAAATGGTCGAAAAGCCTGATATGGTCAATGAACGCCTCCCCTGTAACATAACAGCAGACAAAACTGCACAGATTACTTATACTTCCGTCTATGACGGTATGCTCATGAAAAAAGTCGGCGACTACGTTTTTGAAGGGGATATCCTTATAAGCGGTGTCACAAGCGACAGCACAGGTCATGTTACCTTTCATCACGCTATGGGGGAAATTACAGGGATATATACGGAAAATACAAGCTTTTCGGAAAATATCTCCGAAAAAAGAAAAATCTTTACAGGCAAAGAAAAAATTATCCGCAATCTTGACATTTTCGGTCTTAAAATCCCCTTGTTTTCAGGGAAAAATAATTTTGAAAGCTTTGAAAGTGAGGAAAATATAAATTATCTCAAAATTTTTGGGAAATATCTCCCCATTGGCATATCCGAAAAAAAATTCTCCGAAACAGCCATGACTGAAACTGTTATCACTCCTGAACAGGCTGAAAGCAATATAAAAGAAAAAATTTACCTCTATGAGAAAAATTTCACTTCCGATACTGAAATAATCAGCAGGGATATCAAAAAAAATATCGCCCCAGACTGTATCACATACAATGTTGAATACACTCTTAAAGGCGATATATGCCGTGAAAATGAAATTTATGTCAAATGATATTTTTCGGCATCTTTTATTAATTTCACATCGACAAGGGCATCAATTGCAGTACCGTTTTCGGTATATTCCTCCGAGAAAATTTTGCCCTCCTGTCTTATCCTTGCAATAAATGCAGTATTTTCATAGGGAATCAGGAGTTTCATGCGTTTTGCGGTTTCAGGGAGATTTTTCATGATACATTCAAGAAGTCTGTCAAATCCTGAATGATGCTTTGCACTTATCATGACATTGTTTTCGTCCTGAAAAAAAGTTTCGGGATTCAGTGCCTTGTCGGATTTATTGAAAACATTTATTTTCGGAATCCCGTCACAGCCGAGTTCGGACAGAAGTTTTTCAGTAACTTTTGCCTGTTCAGCACATTCAGGCGAGGAAATATCGTGGACATTGAGAATTATATCCGCATTCGCAGCTTCTTCAAGGGTGGACTTGAAAGCTTCTACAAGGTCATGCGGAAGCCTGCGGATAAGACCTACTGTATCTATCAGCATTACACTGCGTCCGTCAGGGAGTTCAATTGAACGTGATGTTATATCAAGCGTTGCGAAAAGTTTATTTTCGGCAAGCACTCCTGCATCTGTCAGGGCATTTAAAAGCGTTGATTTTCCTACATTGGTATATCCTACAATAGCGGCGCAGAGTACACCGTCTTTTTTTCTTCGTGAGCGTGAAAAATCACGGTGTTTTTTCAGTTCTTCAAGTTCGTCATCAAGGTATTCAATTCTCCTGCGGATATGTCGCCTGTCTGTTTCGAGTTTGGTTTCACCCGGACCTCTTGTTCCTATACCTCCGCCGAGTCTTGAAAGAGATGTACCCATACCGACAAGACGGGGCAGGCGGTATTTCTGCTGGGCGAGTTCAACCTGTAATTTTCCCTCTTTGGTTCTTGCTCTCTGTGCGAAAATATCGAGTATAAGCGTTGTGCGGTCAATAACTCTGACATCGAGTATTTTTTCGATATTTCTTACCTGTACTCCTGTAAGTTCATGGTCGAATATGACAAGTTCCGCATCAAGCATCTGAATCTGTTCTTTAAGTTCTTCGAGCCTTCCTGCTCCCATGCAGGTTGCTGAATCGAATGACGGTCTTTTCTGGATAACTTCGGCAACTACTTCGGCACTGGCAGTTTTTGCGAGTTCAGACAGTTCAGCTATTGAAATTTCCGCATCAAATTCGCCTGTATCGACGCAGGCGAGGACTGTTCTGACGGGTATTTCTTCGGTTTTGTTTTCGTACATATTAATTACCTTCCTCTATGACTTCAACTCCTGAGAAATATTCCTGACCCTTTTCGTCATACTCATAAGTTTCCTCATAGAGTTTGCCGTCAACAGTGGAAACATATCTTACTTTTCTCTTATACTGTTTTATAGCACCGTTTTCCCATACAAACTCAACAGTCTGGTCATAATAGTCATCATTGTCAATAAGTTCTTCAAGAAGTGTATTATCTTCTGTAACTGTCATGAGATGACCTATATAATTAAGGTGGTCTGACGGATTGAATTTATTTTTCTCCGAATCGTAGCAGTAATATAAGCCCATATCGGTTGTACTGAGGTCGTATGGGATAAAAATATCGTCATCGCCGTCAAAATCATAGTCTGCGACTTTGATATCATCTTTTTTGGGGACGAATCCGAGTTCTATTTCCTGAGTTTTTTCATTTCCGAAATATACCCACAAAGCCTTTTCCTTGACTTCAAAGTTAAGTTCTTTGTTTTCCTCGGCATTTTCAACAGCTTCAACCTTGCTTTCCTCCGAAAGTCTTGCAGCCTGCATGGGTGCAGTAGTTATGAATACAAAATCATCAGATACTATTCTTCCCTCGCCTGTATTTCTTGCGGCACATGAACTCAACACAGCCGAAAGCAGAACAGGGATAAATATTTTTTTATTCATCTGAACTGTCCTCCGCAAGATGTCTGATTTCATCGGGGCTGAATATATATTTTTTACCGCAGAAATGGCATGAAACCTCTGTATCCTTTCCCTCATCTGCGATTGACAAAAGTTCTTTTTTTCCTATGCTTATCAGAACTTTTTCGGTTCTTGAACGGCTGCAATCGCATTTATATACGGGATTTGCGCTGTCAAGCTCATTCGGTTCAAGACCGTCAAGGAGCATATCCGCTATCTCCTGCGGAGATGTTCCCTCGCTGAGAAGTGCCGAAACAGGACGCATATTCTGCACATTTTTCTCAATTATATCTATGCATTTTTCGTCCGCAAAAGGCAGAAGCTGTACAAGAAATCCTCCTGCTGACCTGACGCTTAAATCCTCATTTACAAGAACACCCAGCGCACATACTGTCGGTATCTGTTCGCTTGTTGCATAATAACTTGCGATATCCTCTGCAATTTCGCCCGATACAAGCGGTATAACTCCGACATAAGGCTCACGCATACCCATATCCTTGACTACTGAAAGAGTACCGTTTTTTCCGACTGCGCCTGCAACATCAAGCTTGCCTTTGCTGTTGAGAGGGATTTCGACAACGGGATTATTAACTGTTGACTTGACATTTCCTCTGCTGTCGGCAACTGCAACAAGCTGACCTGTCTGACCGTCCGCATCAATTCTTAAAGTTATGCTGTCGTCCTCGCCCTTTAACATATATCCCATTAACGAGGCGGCTATTGAAAGCCTGCCGAGGGCGGCGGTCACGACAGCCGATGTTTCGTGAATTTTTTCAATCTGCGAAACTATATCCTTTGCATCAATTACTGCGGCAAAGGCAGAGCCGTCCGCAGATATTGCCCTGTATAAATTTCCCATTAAATCACTCCTATTTAAAATCGTCAAATTGCGCCTTTTGAGCCTTGCACTTCCGTTCA
>DGRR01000130.1 GCA_002389995.1 Ruminococcus sp. UBA4383
CTTTTGAGCCTTGCACTTCCGTTCACTCCGCTGCGCTGCGTTCTCTCCCAGTGCAAGAGCGCAATTTTCCTCATATTTTAAAATCGTCAAATTGTGCCTTTTGAGCCTTGCACTTCCGTTCACTCCGCTGCGCTGCGTTCTCTCCCAGTGCAAGGGCGCAATTTTCCTCCTATTTAAAATCGTCAAATTGTGCCTTCTGAGCCTTGCACTTCCGTTCAAAGGTGCAACTTTATAAAAAACTCTTCATTAATCACGAATTAAGCTGATGTTTGTTTTTATTTCTTGCGACATATACTATTCTCTGAGTATCATCTTTCGGAGACTCAAATGTATCACCGCCGTATTTTGCGAGCATTTCAAAACCTGTATCTGCGAGAATTTTTTCAATATCCTGCTGACTGTAAGCTTTTTCGGAAAATCCGTCCGAACTTCTTGAATAAAGACCGTTTTCCTCACGCTCAAAAAATTCAAGGTTCATTCTTATTTCAAGGCTTTCGGGGTCGAGGGTATTTTCCCATACGCAGTATACATTTTCGGTTTCATAAGTAAAAGTATTGTCCGCAAGAATATTTTTATGCTTGTATTCCGTATTTATATCAAATATAAAAAGTCCTTCGGGTTCGGCAAAAAGTGCGGTGCGTTCAAAAACTTTCCTCACATCTTCAATACTTGTAAGGTGATTTATGCTGTCGAGGACGCACAGAGTTATGCCGACAGTTCCGAACATCTCAAAATTCCGCATATCCTGACATAAAAACTGCACATCAAGACCATTGTCAAATTTTTTATCAATAGCTGTTCCGAGCATTTCGTCCGAATTGTCAATCCCTATGACATCATAGCCGAGTTCTGACATTTTAAAAGATATGCTTCCCGTACCGCAGGCGAGGTCGAGGAGGATATTATTATCGGTACAGTTGAATTTTTTAATTATCTCATGAAAATATTCCGCACGTTTTTCATAATTTATATTTGCCGTAAGTTCATCGTAATATCTTGCAAATGCACTGTAACCCATAAATTCCCCCTGTATTTTAATTATGCATAAATAAGGGACAGCGAAAATGCCGCCCCTTTATTATTTATATTCTGATGAAAACTATCTGTATTCTGATATCAATGTCATTTTTTATCAAACAAAGGTTTATCTTTTTCCAACAATTCTCTGATTTTTTTCTTTCGTCTGAGAAATGCAGCCAGAAATAAAATCCCCACAACTAGATAAACAACTATTATAATGACCGGAGCAACTAATCTCCCGCCTATATTTTCGTACACTTCTTTCGGATTATCGGGATTTATATGGAGAGTTACCGGAGAACCGACCATTGTTTTGACAAAAGAACGGTCACTCACCAGAGATTCGGACCTGTATGTGATATAATTATATTTATACCTGTATACGGGATAATAATGTTTTTCTTCAAATCCGTCCTCGTCCTCAGTTACTCGTATATTATAACTCTCGATAGTTCCCTCAACTTTGTCGGAACATCTTATAATTATTGAAATCTCACTCGAAATTATAAAGCAAACAAAAATCAACGGCAGGAGTGAAAAAATAACTGATACGGCAAAAGATAATTTTTCTTTCATTCATGTATTTTTATATTCAGGCATTCTTTTCTTTAAGCTTACAGCATTTCTTGTATTTTTTACCGCTTCCGCAAGGGCAGGGGTCATTGTCGCCGATTTTCTTTGAATGGACTTCTTCGGAAAAGCTTCCGTCACCTGAGCCTGCATTGGGAGCATCGGGTTTAGCGACCTGTTCACGTTCGGGAGCCTGATTCTTCTGGAGTTTGACTGTAAGGAGCGCACGAACGGTATCTTCACGGATAGAATCTACCATTGCATCGAACATTTCAAAGCCTTCGTATCTGTATTCAATAACGGGGTTTCTCTGACCGTATGAACGCAGACCGATACCTTTTTTGAGTTCTTCCATATCGTCGATATGGTTCATCCACTTTGTATCGACAGTACGCAGGAGGACAACTCTTTCGAGTTCACGGATAACATCTTTTCCGTATTCTTCTTCCTTAGCCTGATAGAGTTCACCGCATTTTTCGGTAAGGGCGTTTATTATTTCAGCCTTTGTAACTTTCTGGATTTCTTCCTCGTCAAAATCGAGGTCTTCGGGAGTAGTGAGCCAGCCGTTGAAATATTCTTTAAGACCGACAAGGTTCCATTCTTCCTTGACATCTTCATCAGCGAGGTAAGTATTTACGGTATTGGTGATTAAGTCCTCCATCATTTTGAGAATGCTTTCATGGAGGTCTTCACCGTCAAGAACCTGTGAACGCTGTTTATAGATTATTTCACGCTGAGTATTCATAACGTCGTCGTAGTTGAGGACATTCTTTCTTATGCTGAAGTTTCTGCCTTCGACTTTTTTCTGTGATGACTCGATAATTTTTGTAAGGGTTTTGCTTTCGATAGGCATATTTTCATCGACATTGAGGGCTTTCATCATATTTTCGAGTCTGTCGCCTGCGAATATACGCATAAGGTCATCTTCAACGGAGAGGAAGAAACAGCTTTCGCCCTCATCGCCCTGACGGCCTGAACGTCCACGGAGCTGGTTGTCTATACGTCTTGACTCATGTCTTTCAGTACCGAGGATATAGAGACCGCCTGCTTCTCTTACTGCAACGGCTTTTTCCTTTACTTCGGCATTGAACTTGTCATAAAGCTGACGATAGAGTTTTCTTGCTTCTATAACTTCCTCGTTGTCTGTATCTGCAAAGCCGATAGCTTCGGTTATGATTTCTTCGGGGATTTCTCTCTTACGGAGTTCTGCACGGGCGAGAAATTCAGCGTTACCGCCGAGCATGATATCAGTACCACGTCCTGCCATATTTGTAGCTATGGTAACTGCACCGAGTTTTCCTGCCTGAGCGACAATTTCAGCTTCTTTTGCGTGATGTTTTGCATTGAGGACTTCATGTTTTATGCCACGTCTTTTGAGCATGGCGGAAAGAAGTTCTGATTTTTCGATTGAAACAGTACCTACGAGTATGGGCTGACCTTTTTCGTGGCACTTGATAATCTGTTCGATGATAGCGGCATACTTGCCCTTTTCGGTGCTGTAAACCTGATCGTTATGGTCTATACGGATAACGGGTCTGTTTGTAGGTATAGCGATAACGTCAAGTTTATAGATTTCCTTGAATTCGTCCTCTTC
>DGRR01000139.1 GCA_002389995.1 Ruminococcus sp. UBA4383
GTGGGAAGCTGGCTCGCTATCGAAAGAATCAACGAAACAGATGAATTTAAAAATTTCACCGAAGGCGATGTCCTCATGTACGATACAAAAAGAACTACCGTATGCGGCGGAAAACGCCTCATCGCTACCGTGGGCGCAAGAGATATAATTATCGTCGATACCGATGATGTTCTCCTCGTCTGCTCAAAAAATGAAACGCAGGACGTTAAACAGATTATCGCCCAGCTTAAAGAAAAAAACAGAAATAATCTTGTGTAAATCAAAAAAAGGAGATTTTTTATGAAAAACGCACTCATCACAGGCATCACAGGTCAGGACGGCTCTTATCTCGCTGAACTTCTCCTCGGAAAAGGCTACAATGTATACGGAATATGGAGAAGAAAAGCTACTGTCGATTACGGCAATATTGCTCACTTAAAAGATAAGGTAAACCTCATCTATGCCGATATGACAGACCCCGTTTCCCTTATATCCGCTATGAAAATATCTCAGGCTGATGAAGTGTATAACCTCGCTGCACAGTCATTCGTCGCAACAAGCTGGGATACTCCCCTCGGTACTGCCGATATTGACGCTCTCGGCGTTACAAATATGCTCGAAGCTATAAGGATTGTAAAGCCCGATGCAAGATTCTATCAGGCTTCAACCTCCGAAATGTTCGGTCTTGTGCAGGAAATCCCGCAGAAAGAAACTACTCCCTTCTACCCCAGAAGCCCTTACGGAGTTGCAAAGCTCTACGGTCACTGGATTACCAAAAATTACAGGGAAAGCTATAATATGTTCGCCTGCTCAGGCATTTTATTCAACCACGAATCCGAAAGACGTGGAATCGAATTTGTAACAAGAAAAATATCTCAGGCTGCCGCAAGAATAAAACTCGGCTTGCAGGACTGCGTTGAACTCGGCAATATGGACTCAAAACGTGACTGGGGTCACTCTCAGGACTACGTTAAGGCTATGTGGCTCATGCTCCAGCAGGATAAACCCGATGACTATGTAATAGCTACAAACGAAACAAGAACCGTCCGTGAATTTGTCGAAACTGCCTTTAAACACGTCGGAATCGAAATTCAGTGGAACGGTGAGGGAATAAATGAAACAGGCATTGACAAGGCAACAGGTAAAACTGTCGTTAAGGTAAATAAAAAATTCTTCCGCCCCGCAGAAGTTGACATACTTCTCGGAAATCCCGAAAAAGCTGAAAAAACTCTCGGCTGGAAAAGAGAAATCTCTTTCTCTCAGCTCGTCGAGAGAATGGTTAAAAACGACCTTGAAATTGCCGAAAATGAAATCAAAACAGAAAATGCACTCAGATAAACCAAAATTTCTGACAAGAGGTCTGCTGACATACGCTTATCGACCTCTTGATAAGGGAGGAATATTATGGATCTTAAAACTTCGTTCTTTGGATATGACATGGAAATCGTTCTCGGAAGATTTGAACGTCTCAGAAAAATTCTCGACCAGATAGATGAAAGAAAAATCAATAAAGATACTGCACTCAATCTCTTTGATGCAATAACAGCCGAACCCATAAGACGCAGACTTACAGGCTTCAACAGAAAATCTGTCGATGCCGCATTCGCAAGCATAAGAGAACAGCTTGTAAATTATCAGCCGCAAAGATGAAAAGACTGAATATTGCTTTTGATGCTGTCCCGCTTGTAAGCGATAAAATGACGGGTATAGGCTGGTGTGAAGCCGGTCAGACTATGGCTATGGCTGCACTTCACCCCGAAAACAGATATTCATATAACTATTTTTCCCGAAAAGACCACCATGTAAAACGTGAAAGAATAAAACCGTTCGCAGGAAAAAATATATCCCTGAACTGTTCGCACTTCTCAGGATATGTCTACCGTGCCGCAAGCACGTTTCTGCCCATTCCTTACAGCGCATTTTTCGGAGAAAAAGCCGATATAACCCATTTTTTCAATTATATCGCTCCCTACGGTGTCCACGGAAAAACTGTCATAACCGTCCATGATATGGTATACAAGGCTTTCCCCGAAACCGTAAGGGCAAGGACAAAGTATATGCTCGATACGGGACTTAAAAAATCTATGCAGAGAGCAGATATTGTTGTAACTGATTCATTCTTTTCAAAGACTGAAATAATTAAATATTTTCCCGAACATAAACACAAAATAAGAGTTGTACACTGCGGTGTTGATATGAATAAGTTCAGACCGTGCGACAACCCCGAAAAAATTACCCGTGTCAGAAAATCCCTCGGCATAAACGGTGAATACTTTCTCTATCTCGGCACTATCGAACCCCGCAAAAACCTTGAAAGACTTATAGAGGCTTACTCAATCTTTGTAAAAAAGATAAACGAAAAGCCTCCCTTTCTTGTGCTTGCAGGCGCAAAAGGCTGGCTGTATGACAGTATATTCCGGAAAGTAAAAGACCTCGGTCTTTCGGAAAATGTCATATTCACCCAGTATGTCCCCTCGGAATTTATAAATCCCCTGATGTGCGGTGCGATTTCTTTTGTGTTTCCGTCAATATATGAGGGATTCGGTATGCCTCCCCTCGAAGCTATGGCTTGCGGAGTACCCGTGCTTTCATCGGATTCCGCATCACTGCCGGAAGTTACGGCTGACTGTGCTGTAATATGCGATGCATATTCATGCGAAAGTATTGCGGACGGTCTTTTCAGACTCTATTCAGATGACGAACTGCGGAAAGACCTCAGCAAACGTGGAATTGAACGTGCCAAAAAATTTACATGGGAAAAATCCGCAGAATGTCTCTATAATGTCTATAAGGAGCTTTTTTGATGAATTTCAGCAATTTTACAGATAAATCAAATAAAAAAATCAGAATACTTGAAGTGAATAAAGCCTATTACCCCCATGTCGGAGGTATAGAAAGTCTTGTGAGACAGTATTCCGAAAAATTAAGCGAAATCGAAAATACTGAAACAGATGTGCTTGTATGCCGTGAAAATTTCGGAAAAACCTATTCGGAAAGAATAAACGGTATCCATGTCACAAGGGCAGGCAGTATGGGAACATATTTTTCATGTCCTGTATCCCTTTCATTTATAAAATTATTTAAACAAATGTCAAAAAATGCAGACGCCGTGCATATACACGTCCCCTTTCCGCTTGCGGATATAGCTTTGATTCTTTCAGGATATAAGGGAAAAGTAATCGTTTCATGGCACAGCGATATTGTAAGGCAGAAAAAACTTATGTTTTTCTATAAACCTGTCATGAAAAAACTTTTAGAACGTGCAGACTGCATAATAACCGCTACCGAAGGTCATATCAGCGGTTCGGACTACCTGCATGAATACAGGAATAAATGCATCGTTATCCCATACGGAATAAACCCCGAAAATTACCTTTCCGTGAAGCCCGCCCCTGTACTCACCGAAAAATGTACCTATAAAAACAGCATAAAAGTATTCTTTACAGGCAGACTTGTATATTACAAGGGCGTTGATGTGCTGATAAAGGCTTTCACAAAAGTCAAAAACTGCGAACTCTTTATCTCAGGTACGGGAAAACTTGAAAACGAATTAAAAGAAATGACAAAAAAATATCATATTGAAGATATAGTGCATTTCCTCGGATTTCTGCCCGATGAACAGCTTAAACAGGCTTACAGGGACTGCGATATATTTGTATTGCCTTCCGTACTCAAAAGCGAAGCTTTCGGAATCGTTCAGCTCGAAGCTATGGTCTGCGGAAAACCTGTCATAAATACACGCCTTGATTCAGGTGTGCCTTATGTGAGCATTCACGGAAAGACAGGCTTTACTGTCGCTCCGTCAAACCCTGCACAGCTCGCAAAAGCAATAAATGTCCTCGCAAGAAATAAAAAACTGCGTGAAAAATTCGGTGAAAATGCCGCTCTGCGTGCGAAAAAAGTTTTCAATGAAAAAAATGTCATCGAAAAACTCCATGAAGTCCTCACAGAAGATTAAGAGGTGAATTATGAAATCACTTATAATAGGCGGCGCAGGCTTTGCAGGCGGATACCTTATAAATGAACTATCTGCATCAGGTCACAAGGTCTGTGCTACCTGCCTGACAAATGAAAAAATAAATCAGGAATGTATCGTCAGAAATCTCGATATAACGGATAAAAATGCAGTTTATCAGATTATAGAGGAATTTTCACCCGATTGTATATATCACCTCGCTGCACAGAGTTCTGTTTCGTTATCATGGAAAAATCCTCAGCTTACCACTGAAATAAATGTCATAGGCGCAATAAATGTCCTCGAAGCTGTAAAAAATTTTAAAAATATAAGGCTCGTTCTAATCGGCTCAGGCGAAGAATACGGCTTTATCCGTGAAAATGCCTGCCCGCTCAGAGAATCCGAACCCCTTAACCCCGGAAATATTTACGCCGCTACAAAAGCCTGTCAGGAAATGATTGGCAAAATCTATTCGAGAGCATATAAAATGGATATAATATCTGTAAGAGCATTTAACCATTCAGGTGCAGGTCAGTCGGATATCTTTGTTATATCCGATTTCTGCCGCCAGATTGCCGAAATAGAAAAAAATATCCGTCAGCCCGAAATTTCTGTCGGAAATCTCTCCGCCATGCGTGACTTTACAGATGTGCGTGATGTAGTCCGTGCTTACAGGCTTCTCGCTGAAAAAGGCATATCAGGAAAAATATATAATGTCGGACGTGGAAAAGCCGTAAGTATACAGTATATCCTCGATACCGCCCTCTCCTTTACAGACAAAAATATATCCGTTGTCCGTGACCCGAAAAAAATGAGAGCCTCGGATATTCCGATAATTGAACCCGATGTATCTGAAATTTTCCGTGATACGGGCTGGAAAGCCGAAATATCTATGGAACAGACTATCAGAGATACTCTCAACTATTGGAGAAATCATTGACTTTTTAATATAACAAAAGGAAGTGAAAACTGAATGTCAGATTACAGGCTTACAAACGAAAAAATGAAAACCTATGACGGCGAAGCCCCCACTCTTTTCAAAACAGGCGCAAAATTAGCCGAAATAGGCGAAAAACAAAATATCGCAAATGAATCCCTCGCCGCCAATGTAAACTCCCTCATAAAGCGTGTCTGCGCCCTCGAAGAACAACATTTGCAGACTGTCGAAATTATGAAGAAAATCGCAAATGAATTAAATTCTTTCAAAAAAGAACTCGACCGCCTGCGGCTTTCAGATAAACTCAATACAAACGCTGTCGAAAGACTCGACAGAGCCGTGAAAATGCTTCAGGAAATAAACAGCGAAAATCAATAATTTTTGCATAAATTTCTGTGAAACACTTGACTTTAAGACGATTTTGTTATATTATAATATTGTCGGAAAAAGTGTATTTTTATATCTGCTTTGTTTAATTCCGACCTGACTGAATCAACGGAGATTTACTCTCCGTTTTTGTATTTTTATCATATATTTCCACAGAAAGAAGGTGTTTTTATGGATATAGGCGAAAAGCTCAAAGAAGAACTTGAATGTCGTGTGGCATTTACAATTCCTGTGTTCGGAGGTATCCCCGTCCCTGAATCGTGCGTCATAACGTGGGTGATTATGCTCATTGTAGTCATCGCTTCAATACTTATGGTGAGAAAACTCAAAAAAGTCCCCACAGGTTCACAATGCCTTCTCGAAATAGGCATAAACTGGATGAATAATTTTTTCCTCGAAATACTCGGTCCGAGAGGTAAAAAATATCTCCCCATACTCGAAACTTTCCTTATTTATATCGGAATTTCCAATATAATAGGTCTTTTCGGTCTGCGCCCGCCTACAAAAGATTTAGGCGTGACGGCTACACTCGCAATTTTTTCAATACTGCTGATACAGTACAGCGGAATCAGAGAAAAAGGCTTCGGAGGCTGGCTGAAAAGCTTCAAAGAACCTATGGGTCTGCTCCTGCCTATGAATATTCTCGAACTCCTGATAAAGCCGCTCTCGCTTTGTATGCGACTTTTCGGAAACGTTCTGGGCGCATTCGTAGTCATGGAACTTATAAAAATGGTTCTCCCCGTAGGACTTCCACTCGTTTTCAGTTTCTACTTTGATATTTTTGACGGCTGTATTCAGGCATACGTCTTTGTGTTCCTTACCTCTCTGTTCATGTCGGAGGCTATGGAAGAAGCAGAATAATATAAAAAGTTTAAAATTAAAATTATGCCGTAAAATTTATGGCAGTATATAATGGAGGTAATTATTATGTCACTCACAGCATTAGGTGCAGGTATTGCAGTTCTCACAGGCGCAGGCGCAGGTATCGGTATAGGTATCGCAACTTCAAAGGCGGCAGATGCTATCGCCCGCCAGCCCGAAGCAAAGGGCGATATCAACAAGGCTCTCCTCCTCGGATGCGCCCTCGCAGAAGCTACGGCTATTTACGGTTTCGTTATCGCAATCCTTATAATATTCCTGCTCAAATAATCAGATGCAGAAAATTTAACCGAAAGGAAGGATAATAATGTCCGTAAGTACATTCGCTCTTATAACGGCAGCCGCCGCAGAAAATCCACTCAGCGGTACTATGCTCGATATAAATGTCTGGAATTTTATCTGGTCGGCTGTCAATATAATCATACTGTTCGTACTTCTCAAAATATTCCTTTTCAAACCTATAAACAAACTCATGGACGACAGAACCCAGTCTATTCAGAATGATATAGATTCCGCTGAAAAAGCTAAAAAGGAAGCTGAAGAACTCAGACAACAGTACGAAAATTCTATCGGCGAAGCTAAGGAAGAAGCCAAGAAAATTATCATGAAAGCCCATGATGAAGCTCAGGACGAAAAAGCTGCCATTATAAGAAAATCTCAGGAGGAAGCTGAGGAAATAGTAAACGCAGCAGGCAAAACTATCGAAAATGAACGCAAAAGAGTCCTCCAGCAGGCTCAGACGCAAATTGCTGACCTCGCTATCGAAGCCGCTTCAAAAATAGTAGGTGCAAACCTCGATGATGAAAAGAACCGCAAACTCGTTGACGAGTTCCTTTCAGCAGAGGAGGGTGACAAGAAATGAAAGATACCGATAAGGATTTAGTCAAAGAACTTGTCAGGCTCGATATTCCGCAGGAGGATATCGACTCCGCAAAAGATGTCATCACCGCCTGCCCCGATGTAATTGATACTCTTTCAAATCCCCTCGTCACAACTGAGGAAAAAAGAAATATAATCAAAAGACTTTTTCCGCAAAGTCTGGAAAAATTCCTCGTAAATTCACTCAGAGGCGGTGCTGTCGAAAAAATCAGTGCTGTTTTTGATGAATATTCGGATATTCTCCTCGAAAAACAAGGCGTTATAAAAGCCATTGTCCGCTATGTCACTCCCCTTACAGATTCCCAGCAGGCTGAACTTAAAAAGTTCATCATGGAGAAATTCATAAAAGAAGACGTTGACATAGAATATAAATACGACCCCGATATTTTAGGCGGTTTCATTCTCAATGCAGGCGATGTCGAATACGACAGAAGCTACCGCACAAGCCTGCGTATGATGAAGGATACTCTCCAGTCAAAAGCCGCTGATATTGTTGATGCTGATGATGATGTAAGCGAAAGCGATATTATTTCCGTACTCAAAACGGAAGTAAGGGATTTCAAAGTAAAATCAGGCGAGACCGAAACAGGTTTCATCACAAGACTCGGTGACGGTATCGCAAGAGTAAGAGGTATGAACAGCGTCATGTACGGCGAACTCGTTGAATTTGAAACGGGTATCAGGGGTATAGTCCAGAATCTCGAAGAAAAAACTGTCGGTGTAGTTCTCCTCGGTGACGACCACGGTCTTACAGAAGGTTCTTCCGTTATAAGAACAGGCAAAAGAGCAGGTATCGGTGTAAGTGATGAACTCCTCGGAAGAGTTGTCGATGCCCTCGGCTCACCTATTGACGGTCTCGGTCCGATTAAGGCTGATGACTACTTCCCCATTGAACGTGAAGCCCCCGGAGTTATCGAAAGAAAATCCGTAAATGTCCCCTTGCAGACAGGTATCCTTGCAATAGACTCCATGTTCCCTATCGGCAGAGGTCAGCGTGAACTCATCATAGGCGACAGACAGACAGGTAAAACTTCTATCGCCCTCGACACTATCATCAATCAGAAAGATAAAGACGTTATATGCATATATGTCGCAATAGGTCAGAAATCTTCAACTGTCGCTCAGGTCGTGAATACTCTTAAAAAATACAATGCCATGAGCTATTCGGTAGTTGTATGTGCATCAGCAAGTGACCCTGCGCCTTTTCAATATATATCCCCGTATTCAGGTACGG
>DGRR01000084.1 GCA_002389995.1 Ruminococcus sp. UBA4383
TTTACTGTACTCTTGACCCGAATGTAACAGACAAGGCTTTCATCGAAACTGTAAACGGAAAACCCGTTTTCGATACTATGGTTCCTGCGCTTCTGAATCAGGCTCTGCCGAATCTTCTCATAGGTCTTGTAGTTGTACTTGTTCTTTCAGCATCACTTTCAACACTTTCCTCACTCGTTCTCACATCAAGTTCAACGCTCACAAATGACCTCATAAAGCCAAGAGTAAAAAATTTCGATGATAAAAAACAAATGACCGTAATGCGAATATTTATCGGAGTATTCCTTGTAATATCCGTAATAATCGCCTGCAATAAAAATGCCTCTATTTCAACGCTTATGTCATACTCATGGGGCGCACTTTCGGGCGCATTCCTCGGACCTTTCCTTTATGGTCTTTTCATGAAAAAAGCTACTCCTGCGGCTTGTGCAGCAAGTTTCTGCACAGGTATCGGAATAACTGTCCTCCATATGCTGCTTTTCAGCATGAATATAAGTGCTTTTGACGGAGTTAAACAGGCTGTTGTTGATATGGGCTGTCCGCTGAATCTTCTTTCGCCTATCAATGCAGGTGCTTTCACCATGATTATTTCCCTTATAATTGTCCCTGTTGTGAGCAGTTTCACAAAAGCCCCCGACAAGAAAATTATTGATGACGCATTCAGCAGTATAGAATAAAAAGTTTCCCCCATGATGTTCATGGGGGATTTTGTTTATTTCTTTATAAAATTCAGAATTGAATTTTTTAAAATTATAAACGATAGAAATTTACTTAAAATTTAAGCAGCTCATTTAAGCGGATTCTGATTAAATTATGATAATTTAATCTCATGATTCTGAAAAGTATGACTTGTATAAAACTTACAAAAGCGAATCAATTTTATTGTGCAACTATACAAGGGGTAATCAGAGGGGCTTAACCTCTCCAAAGGGTAGTTGGAATTATACAAATGGGATAAAAATTTGAGAATTTACAATTAATAAATTAAATATTTTGTTTTATTCACAGAATGTTGTGCAGTTTGACGAAAAAGGTATTTTTTTTGTGGCTATTTACCGTGGCGATGTAAAAAATCACTTTTTAATGAATTAATTTCAAAAAAACTGTTGACATTTTGTGAATAAAGTGGTATACTATAATCACGGTAAAGGTAAGGGGAATACAAAAACCCAGGACCGAATAAAAGTCCCTCGGAAGGGCAAAATTTTATAAAGGAGGTTTTCTCTTATGAAAACTACAAAGAAAGGTTTTACACTTATTGAGCTCATCGTTGTTATCGCTATCATCGGTGTCCTCGCAGCAATCCTCGTTCCCTCAATGCTCGGCTACGTTAAGAAGTCGAAAATCCAGTCAGCTAACTCCGCTGCTGCTACAATCATGAAGGCTGCTAACTCAGCTCTCGAAGAAATGGACGAAGCTGGTATTGATATTCCTACTGCTCAGCAGACAATGGGACCCGGAGAAGCTGATGACGCTGAATTTGACACAAACACTCTCGTAGAGTACATGAAGCCCTACTTTGAAGGTGCTGACACAGCTAAGTTCTCTGTAATCGTTAAGAATGGTACAGCTTGCGTATGTGCTGCTAAGAGCGGTGCTTACTAT
This sequence comes from Ruminococcus sp. UBA4383, assembly GCA_002389995.1. Classification (GTDB taxonomy): domain Bacteria; phylum Bacillota; class Clostridia; order Oscillospirales; family Ruminococcaceae; genus Ruminococcus. The sequence continues at coordinate 1,606 of DGRR01000084.1, forward strand.
GGTTCTTCTCCTATCGCTTACACAAACAAGGATTATCCTTCAGATGCATCACTTGGTTCTGTTCTCGAGGCAGCTAAGGTAAAGTACAACAAGAGCGCAACAGATACAGCTAAGCTTGACTAATTGAATTTTTGTTTGATTATTACGGCTAATTTTATAAATCCCTCCTTCGTGGAGGGGTTTATTTTTTGTGGAGGAAATATGAAAATCAATGCGAAAACCTGTGCTTTTTTCTTTTCAATGATTGCCTGTATTGGTATCGGTGCGCTGTCTGTCTATCTGCCGAATAAAGATGCAATCAAATTATCTGAAAATATGAATATTGCCTTTGAAATAGACGGCTATTTGCAGGAAAACGGCATACAACCAAAAGAAATTGATGAAAACGATTACTCGCTTGTAAATAAGTATCTTGAACTCAGATATGATAAGTATACAAAATATTCAAAAAGCAGTTATGATTCGGGCGAATATATAATTGAACTTGTCAATAATGCACCAACTGCTCTCGGCAGCGGTTTTCAGTTGAACTTTGATGAAAATGATAATCTTGTGTTCTCGGAGGTTCTCAAAGATTCATGGGCAGAACAGCAGGGACTTATGAAAAACGATATAATCAAATCAATAGACGGTGTTTCTGTTTCAGAAAACGGATATGAAACTGCAAAAAAAATCTCAGGCAAGAATGATACTGAGTGCAGTCTTGAAATTGACAGAAAGGGCAAGATTGTAAATGTAAACTTTAAAAGAAAAAACGTTGACAGCAGTTCTTTTAACTTTGTTTCGTCTGAGAAAATCGGTGATACCCTGTATTTGTCAATAAAAAGTATCGGTGGATTTACTGATTCAGCTGTTAAAGAACAGCTTGAAAAAAATAAATTTGATTCTGTGATTCTGGATTTGAGAAACAACGGTGGAGGTCACACTTATGTGAGTACAAGTATTGCTGATATGTTTCTGAGCGAGGGATATACTACTGAACATTATTACCTCGGTGATGAACACACTGTTTATATGAAAGACGAAGATTCGGATATAAAAGTACCCATTGTTATACTGACTAACGGAAAAACTGCAAGTGCCGCTGAAACTTTAACGGGCTTGTTAAAACAAAACGCTGATACTACTATAATTGGAACAAATACTTTCGGAAAAGGTATATTTCAGTCAAGTGCAGCTTTCAAGGGCGGGTATCTGCGCTATACAGATGGATATTTTACTGTCGGTGACTGGGATTGCTGGCATGGCAAAGGCATAGCCCCCGATATTGAAGTTCAAATGGATTACGATGAAAATATTATCGGCACTGATAAAGATATCCAGTTACAGAAAGCCCTCGAAATACTCGGTTGACTGCACAAAATTTTCTGAAAATTTTGTGAAAAAATACGAATACTTTTTATTGACAATTTATGAATTATTTGTTATAATGTAAATATAAATTGTTATGGAGGCGTTTTTTATGAAGAAAAAAGGCTTTACTTTAATTGAGTTAATTATAGCACTCGCAATAATCGGTATCCTTACCGCTATGGTTTCCCTTGCGTGGGTTTCCATGCTCCAAAGAAGCCGCACAAGAAGTCTCGATAAAAAGGCTAAAACCGTTTTCAATGCCGCTCAGACTGCCGCTACCGAAATGATGTCCTATGAACGCACCCACGGTGACGCTTATATGGGTACAGGCGGCTTCTATTACTATTGGGACGGCAGTACAGGCGGAAAAGTCGATGCAAGCGGAAGTTTTGTCGGCGGTTTCGATGAACAGGACAGAATGTTCGGAAGAAGTATCAACAGAATTTTAGATGACGATATCGCTTATATTGTCTATGTTGATGAAAATTATAAGGTGAAGTCAGTCGCAACAAGCAGAAATTCAACTGACCGCTATATAGGCGCATATCCTGTCACACTCAAAGCATCAGGCTCAAGTTACAACAGCTTTACCGCACTCACTTCAGCGATAGGAAATGTCAATGATTTTCAACTTCCATAAATGCAGCAGCCGCTTATAAAGCGGCTGTTTTTTTATGCCTTTTTTAAGTCGTTTATTACTGCCTGAATGTGAAGTATCTGCTCATTTGTCAGTCCGCTTACGTCAATTGTCAGTTTGTCATTCAGTCCGAGAAGATAGTCCGCACTTATCGAAAAAGTTTCCGCAATGCGTATGAGCATATCAATTGAGGGCTGTATATAGCCGCTTTCCCAGTTACTTATGCACTGTTTGCTGACATTTAATTTTTTACCGAACTGTACCTGATTGATACCAAGCGATAATCTCAATTCTTTTATTCTTTCGTAGAACATGGTTTACCTCCTTGTCAAATTTCTATATACCATTGTAAATTAATACTTGACTTTTTCATAATACTGTGGTACAATAATATTTGACAGAAAAAACAATTTATCC
>DGRR01000042.1 GCA_002389995.1 Ruminococcus sp. UBA4383
TTTTCAACGCTCGGATTTTTCAATCTTATTTATTTTACATCATTTGCAATAGGACTTTCAATAAATGCATCATCACTTAGAAAATATTTCAAGGACAGCAAATATATAAACACATCACTCAAAAAAATAAAAGATTCAAGCAAAGAGGAAATTTTCGCTGTAATTTTTATATTTGCAGTTATAGTTACATGGATTCTGATAGTTTCGGGAATTATTCCGCTTGGGTCATCTGTTGCACTGATACTCAACATGATTTTACAGCTTGCACAGACTGCGGACGGATTTCTTCTGGGTGCGGTGATAATATCGACAGGTATATTTTCAGCGATTTATAAATATATCTGCACTGTACTTGAATATGATACAAAGGAACTGTGAGGTGGATTTTATGAAATTATTCAGGAAATTAACGGCTGTTCTATGTGTTGGGATTATGTTTTCATGCAGCAGCTTGACCGCAAAAGCTGATGAACTGATACGTCTTCCGTCAGGAAAAAATCTTGATGAATTTATAACGGAAATCGAAGAAAAAAATACTATGAATGATGAAGATGAACCCTCCTTTGCATCTGCGGAAATTGGTGTGTTCAGAGGTGATGAAATTCTTTATACAGGATATTTCGGACAGACTGACATTAAAAACCATATCCCTGCCGATGAAAATTCCGTTTATGAATGGGGCAGTATATCAAAAACTTTTGTATGGGTCAGTGCCATGCAGCTATGGGAAAAGGGTCTGCTTGACCTCGATAAAGATATAAGGGAATATCTCCCCGATGATTTCTTTCAGCATTTGTCATATGATGAACCGATTACAATGATGAACCTGATGAACCATAATGCAGGCTGGCAGGAAACTACACGTCCTATTGAAGTTAAAAATGAAAGCGAAGTCCTTCCGCTTAAAGAGGCTTTGCAGGCTATTGAACCTGTGCAGATAAATCCTCCGAATAAGGTTATGGCTTATTCAAATTACGGTGCGGCTGTCGCAGGATATGTTATAGAATGTGTATCAGGTATGGATTACTGTGAATATGTTCATAAAAATATCCTCGAACCGCTTGGTATGGAACATACTTCAATAAATCCCACTCACAGCGACAATGATTTTGTATATCAGCAGAGAAAACTTTCAAGAAGCTATAAAACAGGCTTCCAGACTATTGACCTCGGAAACAGACTGCATTATATTTCTGCATACCCCGCAGGTGCGGCAGCAGGTACTCTCAGCGATTTGATAACCTATGCACAGGCATTTGTAAATGATGATGCACCGCTGTTTGAAAATCCTGAAACGCAGAAATTTATGTTTGAAGGTACAAGTTTTTACGGTGAATCTGATATTCCGATTTGCTGTCACGGTTTCTGGTGTGATGAATACACCGTCCGCACATACGGTCATAACGGTGCAACTAATGCAGGACAGGCTAATATGATGTTTGACCTTGATTCAAAGACAGGTCTTGTCGTACTTGTCAATGAACCTAACGGGAATATATTTATGGAAGACCCTCAGTATATGGTATTCGGTGAGCTTACCCCTGAAAAGTATAATTTCGGTAAAAATGAAAAAATCAGTTTGAGCGGATATTATCTTCCGTCAAGGGCAGTTTACAGCGGAATGATGAAGTTTATGCCGTATCTTATGGCAGTTCCCGCAGATGTCATAGGCGAAAATATCAATGATACAGGCAGTAATGTATTGCAGGCAATACATGACGGACATTTTCAGAAATATGATACGGCTATGATTTTGGGAAACAAAACATCTGACGGTACAGCTTTACAGATATCTTCAGAGGAATATATAAAAGATAAATTTTATGTACTTAAACTTTTTCTTTTAGTTTTATATTTTATCATCGCCATTGTTTCTCTTTACATGATAAGGATAAGGCATAAACTCAAAAAATTCGGCAAATGGCAGAAATATTCGGGTTCAGCAACAGTTTTTTCGGGTCAGGCGGCACAAATCAGTTCTGTAATAATATTTTTGGTATCGTTCACATTTTTTTCTGATTACAGCGGCATACCGATTTCAGCCGAAAGAATAACAGGCATTTTACAGATAATATGCATGGCAGTAATGATTATATCCGCTGTATGCGCTGTTGTATCAATGATGTCAAAAAAGAAAAAACTTCCCTCCCCTTATTATATTATCAGTGCGGCAGGAAGTATTATTTCAGTGATTACAATCATATATTTTGAGATGTACAGATTTGAAATTGCATAAAAAAACTCCCGATATGAAAATATCGGGAGTTTTATTTTAAAATTCTGTTATAAGTCCTGCATCATAAAGCTGTATGATAGCTGCATCTTTTCCGCTTATGCCCGGTGTACCGTCAACATCTGCATTGTCAAGTGATTCGCCGGCGAGTTTATATTTTGAGCTGTTTGCCATATATTGGAGTATTGCGACTGCATCTGATATTGAAACTCTTCCGTCAAGATTAGTATCACCTTTAAGAAGTTTATCGCTTACTGTAAGATTTATCTGTACAACGTTATACTCATCATCAATTACTGAAATGACAGTTTTTCCGCTTGCAAATGCGGTAATAACGCCTGATGAAGAAACAACGGCAATATTTGTATCTCCCGATTTATAGCTAAGTTTTGACTTGCTTGCTTTAATGGTATACTGTTCATTTGGTTTAAGAGTAATATCTGTTTCATCAACAGTAAGCGCAGGAGTTGGTTCGGTAGTGATTTCAGTAGTTTCGGTAGTTGTGACTGTTGTGGTAGTTGTGGTTGTGGGCTGAGTGGTTGTTTCGGGGACAGTAGTTACAATCACGGGATTAATCTTTTCAAGTACCCATATCTGTGAATCTGCGCCTGTTTTAGTGGCTATATTGACATTTGAGCCTGTACCGTTGAGGACAAGGGCTGAGTTATAGTAATTATGGAGAATATAGTTTCCTGAAACCTGTTCAAATACCCAGTATTGTGTACCGTCGGTATTTTTTGTATAAACTGTTACATTCGTTCCGTTTGCAGGTGTATCGGAATAGGGATTTATAACCTTACTGCCTGATTCAGGAGTGATATAGCAGCCGCTTGTTGCATCGCCTGATTTTACGGCAGTTATTTTCATTTTATAGTGGCTGTCGTCTTTTTTTTCACCAAGACCGACATTCATTCCGTTGCTGTCCGCACCTGTGACATACATATAAGTATCTGTACCCTTGTTTTTCAGGTAAAAAGTTCCGAGCGGCGGCAGAACAGGAATAAAATCGCCTTGGTAAGGACCGTTTGCATAGGTTATAAGTCCGCCCTGAGAAGCAGGATTGACGTTGATTTTTGCAGTAGATGCAGTTGAAGTTCTGACCTCAAAATGGAGATGTTTTCCTGTTGAACAGCCCGAAGAACCCATAGTGGCGATTGCCTGACCTTTGGTTACTTTGTCGCCGACTTTTACTTTAAGGGAATTTTGTTTAAGGTGTCCGTAATAAAATTGCAGACCGTTACTACCTTCAATTCTTATATAATTTCCGAAAGTATTCAGATGACCGCAGTCTGTCTTGCCGTGAGTTTTTGCCCAGTCGATATGCGGGCATGAATTTGCCGTAGCCTTTACAACTCCGTCATATGCTGCATATATGGTATCGTCACCTGATGCATGAATGTCAATACCGCTGTGAGTTCCGCCGTAGCTTGCACTGTAACCGTAGATAAAAGCGATTTTGCAGCCGTTCTTCACGGGGAAACAGAAATTGTAATCAACAGCTTTTGAAGTAATGTTGTTATTCAACGGCAGGAAAAAAACCTGCAAAAGCATTGCAAAAACAATCATTACAGCAGATATGCGTCTTTTTTCCTTAGTTTTCTGCATAAAAAATCCCTCCTTACTGCATATGCGAAAACATATTATTATTATTTAATTATATCACATATTATACAAAAAGTCAAATATATATTGCATATTTGCATATTCAAAAATTAGAAAAATTTTCGTAAAATAGTGAGAGAAATACTGGTTTAAGAGTACCAATCTATGATACTAAATACTTGAAATTATTTGTAATCACATACAGAAAAGAAAAATATATTTAAGGCTTTGAAATCGAAACGGAAATGAGTATACACGCTATCGACAAAAATATGCTCACCGAAAATGTCATCATAAATTACCGTGACAGACCCGAAGGAAGCGAATCAAAATTAAACACATATTCAGACGGCATGAAAGTTCTTTTCACTATCGCAAAACTCTACAAAAATTACAGACCGTCAAATTTCTTCGGAATAATTTCAGCCATACTCTTTATCATATCATTAATCTTTATCGTTCCTGTATTTATCCAGTATTTCCAGACAGGACAGGTTGCAAGATTCCCCACACTGATAGTCTGCTGTTTCACATTCACCGCAGCACTCATGTCGCTGTTCTCAGGTATGATACTGAGTTGCATAATACAGAAAAACCGTCAGGATTTTGAGATATATCTCCACAGTGCCGATGAACGCCTTAAAAATCTGATGACATTACAATCCAAAGGAGAAAATGTCAATGGAGATTAGTATAAAAGAAAAGGCAAAAAATATCTTTCAGAAATCAGCCCCCATATTAGCCGCACTGATGTCAGCTTCATCTTTTGCGATGTTCCTCGATATGGGTACGACAAACTTCATGCTGCTTGTATTTTTTATTCTTCTCGTCCCCATGTACAGGAATGCGTTTAAAATAAGGGACAGGCGTGTGTTTTTCACTGCACTTGTATGCGGCCTTTTTTATGCGGCGGCGATGTGTTTCTTCAATATAGGCTGGTTTATGTCGATTGAAGAAGGCAGAATGAGAAATATTCTCAATCAGGCAATAGGTTTCAGCCTGTTTTTTGTATCAGTAATGATGGTTCTGCTTGACAAGGCAAAAAATATTGAATTTAATCTCAAAGAAAAAATGCCCACAAGAAAAAGCGTACTGCTTGTATTCTTCATCTCAATGATTTGTACGCTTTTGTGCTGGCTTCCGTATTTTCTCTGGAGATTCCCCGCAGATATCACAACCGACTCAATCGAACAGATAAATCAGACTGTCGGAAATTATCCGCTTTCAAATCATCACCCGACAGCACATACACTGGTAATAAAATTCTTCTTCATGCTCGGAAGAAAAATTTTCCCTGACAGCGATACAAAGGCAATAGCTGTATATACAGTATTCCAGCTTCTCGCCTTGTCATCAGCTTTTTCATACCTCACAGCCACAATTTACAAGTTCCGCATAAGAAAAACAGTCATGCTGATTGTATGGGCATATTATTCACTTCTCCCGTATCACGGAGTATACAGCAGTACAATCTGGAAAGATGTCCTTTTCTCAGCATTCATGGTGACTTTTTCAGTCACACTCTGGCGCATACTTGTATCAATAAAAAACAAACAGAAAGAAGTTCCCGTTTTAGAGGGAATACTCCTCTTTATCAGCGGAATGGGAGTATGTCTTTTCAGGAGCAACGGACTTTACGCATATGTTTTCCTTTTTGTGTTTATAGTAATTTTTGCAATAAAATGCAGGAAATTTATTTTTTCGGGAATCATATTCGCAGCACTTGTAATATCACTCATAATAAAAGGACCTGTATACGCTTCAATGGACGTTATACAGCCCGATACAATAGAATCCCTTTCAATACCTGCACAGCAGATAGCCGCTGTTTTCAGGAATGAAGAAGACCCCCTCACTGATGAACAGCTTGAACTCCTCAGCAAGGTCGTAGACGTAGAACAGATATCAGACCGCTATATTGCTGATATATCCGACTCAATCAAGAACCTTGTAAGAGAAACTGACAATCAGGACTATATCAAGGAGCATAAAGGCGAATTTCTTAAACTCTGGATTGATGTCGGTCTTAAATATCCCGTTGACTATTTGAAGGCTTACCGTGACGAAACTTACGGCTACTGGTATCCCGATGTCCGCTACTGGGTATATGCAGGCGAATTCAGGTCAGACCACATGGATATAGAACAGAAATCATATATTTCTGAAAAATTCGGTGAATTTCTTGACAATTGCAGATTTGCATACAAGAAATATTATGTTCTTGGTCTTTTCTGGAGTATCGGCGGTACAATATGGCTGCTTCTGTTTTCATTCTGCGTGGCAGTTGTCAAGAATAAAAAATCTCTCCTGCTCCCCTATCTTACTGTTATAGGAATATGGCTTACACTCCTTATTGCAACGCCTGTATTTTCGGAGTTCAGATATGCATATTCAATCTTTTCAACACTCCCGCTTTTCTTTGTAATACCTTTCTTCAACGAAGAAAAATATCCTGTAAAACAGGAAATCACTGTTACGGAAAATACTGAAAATTCCGAGAATACCGAAGTTACCGAAAATTCTGAGAATGCCGAAATTACCGAAAATTCTGAGAATACAGAAGTTACCGAAAAATCAGATGTCAGATAATATTAAAAGACCTTCATAATGAAGGTCTTTATTTTTTCTGCAATATTTTCATAGTTATCAGACAAAACAATTATAAACTTATCAGGTCATCTAATTCAGGAATAGGATTAAACCATATATTCCGAAGTGATGATATCAGTTTTTCATATTCAAGCGGTTTGCATAAATAATCAGAACATCTGTTTTTTAAACTCCATAAAGCCATACTGCTGTTCAGCTTGTCATCATTTCCCATAAGTATAATATCAATGTCAGACTTTATTTTTCTGAGTTTATGACATACTATCTGTACATCATAGGGATGATGCCCTATATCTTTGCTTAAAAACACGAGAGATACTTCAAAATTACTTACAAAATCAATACATTCAGATATTGATGTAAAATATCTGTACTTATGATTAATCATAGTCTGTTTAAGCATACTGCCAAGTTTTTCATTGGACTGTCTGTCCTTGTCGAGCGCAACTATCATCACATTTTATCACCTTCCATTCTTTTCATATCAAAAATTAACAAGTTACTGCTGAAAGACGGTGATTTCACGCTCCCTGACAAGTACGCCTGCAAACAGCGCACGGGCATTGTCAAAGTCAGCAGCCGTACAGGTCGAAAGAGCTATAATATGGTCGTCAGGAGATATATTATCATCAGTGATATATAAGCTGTTTTTTATAAGCATATCAGTCCATGAAATATTATCATCTGTGGGTACATCATAAATACTGTCGTATGCATTGACAACAGACAATGCAAAAAAATCTATGCGGTAAAGATATTCCTTAGTGAAAAGCCAGCCATAACGATGAGATGCAAATTCATTTTCGTCCTTGAATCTTCTTATGTCGCCAAACATACCCTGCTGCATATTGTGTCCGAAAAGTATGCTCTGAGGGTCGGAAAAATCCTTTTGATTCCGATAGTCAAGAAAAATCGTTCC
>DGRR01000182.1:0-7101 GCA_002389995.1 Ruminococcus sp. UBA4383
TAGGGACCTTCCTGTTCTTCGGCCCCACGGGCGTTGGAAAAACCCAGCTTGCGCGTTCCCTTGCCGAATACCTCTTTGACTCCGAGGAAAACATGGTAAGGATAGACATGAGCGAATATATGGAGAAATTCAGCGTAAGCCGCCTGATTGGTGCGCCTCCCGGATATGTCGGATATGATGAAGGCGGTCAGCTCACCGAAGCTGTAAGAAGAAAGCCCTATTCGGTAGTTCTTTTTGATGAAATCGAAAAGGCTCACCCTGATGTGTTCAATATTCTCTTACAGGTTCTTGATGACGGACGCATTACGGATTCTCAGGGACGTACAGTAGATTTCAAGAATACTATTATAATACTCACATCAAATCTCGGCTCACCCTATATCCTTGACGGTATTGACGAAAATAATCAGATAAAGGACGAAGCAAGGGAAAAGGTTGAAAATCTCCTCAAAAAACAGTTCCGTCCCGAATTTCTCAACCGTCTTGACGAAATAATCTTCTATAAGCCGCTCGCAAAAACCGAAATAATAAAAATCGTTGACCTTATGCTTGCGGATTTGCAGAAACGACTTGACGACAAACACATTAAAATAAATGTCAGCGATGAAGCCAAGAATTATATAGTTGACTGCGGTTATGACCCCAATTTCGGTGCAAGACCCCTCAGAAGATTTATACAGCGCAAAGTTGAGACACTTATAGCAAAGAAAATTATCGGCTCTGACCTCTCCGCAGGCGACAGCATTGATGTTGAACTCCAAAACGGTGAACTTGTTGCGTTCTGATAATCCTCTTTACTTCATATTGTGCGAAAAATAGGCGTTTTTATAGGTGAAATGAATAAAAGTAGCCACAGTTTAAGCCTTTAATCAGTCGTTTTGCCATTTTTTTTCAAATTCCTTGACAAATCGCTCCAAAGGGTATATAATTCAATTATAAATTTGAAATATGGAGGATAAATACATGACAAAAACTGAACTTATCAGCGTTGTTGCTGAAAAGACTGATTCCACCAAGAAGAATGCCGAGGCTGCTGTAAACGCAGTTGTTTCTGCTATCACAGAGGCTCTCGCAAGCGGTGAGAAAGTTTCTATCGTCGGCTTCGGTACTTTCGAGGTTCGTGACAGAAAAGAAAAGCAGGTAAAGAATCCCCAGACAAAAGAAATGATGATTGCACCCGCTTCAAAAGCTCCTGCATTCAAGGCAGGTCAGGCTCTCAAGAACGCTGTCAATAAGTAATTTGAGGAGGTAATTATCATGGCAAGAGGTAAGAAGAAGAACGAAACAGCAAAGGCTGTTGAAGAAAAAAAGGTTGTTGAAACTCCTGTTGCTGAAGAAGTAAAGGCTGAAACCGCTCCCGTTGTTGAAGCAAAGCCCGAAACAAAAGCTGAGGAAAAGAAAACAGAAGCTAAAAAACCCGCTGCAAAGAAAACTGCTGCTACTAAAACTTCTGCTCCAAAGGCTGATGCTCAGAAAACTGCCGCTGCTCCCAAAGCTCCTGCTGCAAAGAAAACTACTGAGGAAAAAAGAGTTTTCATTCAGTTTGCAGGCAATCAGGTTTTAGGTGCAGACCTCGTTGAAAGAGCAAAGGCTGATTTAGGTGTCAAGAATCCTAAGAAAGTTGATATCTATGTAAAACCCGAAGACAATAAGGTTTATTATGTAATTGATGACAAAGCAGGAGATTTTGACCTGTTCTGATTGTAAAAACGATACAAAAGCCGCTGTACTTTATGTGCAGCGGCTTTTTTGTTTAATATCAATAAAAAATATAAAAAAATTTTGTTTTAATAAAATTCATTTTCTATTGAAATTGTGAAAGTTTTGTGATATAATTATTACATCAGAATCATGCCGCTTTTTTATATTCGTATATTTTTTAAAAAACGGTGTGGTTCTTTTAATATATATTCAAAATTCTAACAGAAAGGAAAATGCTTATGAGAAAATCTATTGCAAAACGTCTGATAAGCGGCTTTACGTCTGCGCTTGTCGCCGTATCATATGCGATACCTTCAGGGCTTTCGTCACTCGGCGGGCGTATCCTCAGGACAAACGCTGCGAATGAAGTCTCCAACCTCACAGGCACAAAGACAACTGATGATGTAACCCTGCTTGTCGGCAAAACTCCTGTGAAGCATGACGGAACTCCGTTTACTGACACGGAAAAAGCAAACCTTGAAAGCATTATTCAGGCTTATGATGAGGAATACGCCCTCGGCATAGCATCACAGTTTGCACTCTTTGTTGCAGGTGACTTCACTCCGAAAGAATCAGATGCGGAGGGTCGTACCGTAATCGGAGGCGACCTTGCTGTTGAAACAAGATGGTCAAGCTATGTAATAGGCAAGGGTGACTATGCCAAGGGAACTGCTCTCAGTACCCTCCTCAACAATTCGGATTATGCATCAGTTATACTCGGCGGCTCTGTAACAAACGGAAAACTTTCAAATGAAACAAATAAGCCTGAAAATGAAAGTTCAAAGCTCATTGTTTTCAACAGAAATGAAGATGAAGTAAAACAAAACCTTCAACTATACATGAAAGGTTTCTTTGAAAACAGTACATATTATGATGTCGGCAAAGCACAGACATATGCGGTAAAACTCCTTGACATCGAAGAACAGTTTGAAAATCTCAACAAAAGATCACAGAAACTTGCAGCGATGAAAGACCAGTTTGATGTCACATATGATGAATCATCAAAAATAATCACTTTCACCTACACAGGAGATTCAAGTGTACCCACTGAAACTGTTTATTTAACGCTTACAGATGAGGAACTTGAATGGTTCAGACACGCTAAAAATATAAAGTACGTCAATGTTCCCGAACTCGCTCAGCCCAGAGAAGTTGTAAACAATGACGGTACAATGGCAGAATGGAACTATTCTTACATAGTAGTAAATATTCCCCAGACAGAAAATGAGGACGGCAGTCTTCATATAGGCGAATGGTCAGGTCAGAACGATGCACAGGCTTCTGTAAATGGCGTTGATATCGGAATAGGAGGTTCTATTTCAGGCAATAATTTCGGAAATAACCTCCCTGGTGTTACTTCCCTGCTTTACAATATTCCCAATGCGGAAAAACTCGTTCTCGGAGGTACTTCATTCTACGGAACAGTATTTGCTCCAAATGCCGAAGTAACAGACGAGAAAAGCCTTAACGAAGGACGTGGCGACAACCCCCACCTTTCAGGTGCGCTTATAGCACGTTCATTCAAGGGCTATACAGAATTTGGTTACAGACCCTTTACAGGTCCGTATTCAATGATAGGCTCACATATAGAATTTTCAACGGATATCTTTAAAAAGGACAATTTCGGAAATCCCATTGAAGGCGCAGAAATTGGTCTTTATGACGAGAACGGAAAGCTTGTCAGCGTTTCATTCACAGGCGCAGACGGAAAAGCTACACTTAAATTCCCGTCAGCGGATATACCAAATGAGGAGTCTTCCATAACAAGCAAGTATATCATAAAAGAAGTCGCTGCACCCGCAGGATATGATATTTCAGATGAAGAATATGAACTCACCGTAAAAGAGACATTTAAGGAATTTTCAGGTACTTTCATGTCAAGTATCCTCGAAGAAAATGTCGAATTTTCTTTGAAAGACCCGTCAGGAAATATCTCCGAAAGCAGTGTTTCATATGACTATTCACTTACACAGAAAGACATATCAGCAAAGACAAGTACAATTGACGGTGTTTCTTACAAAAGCACTCTGGACAGCGGAAATTATGTGTTCGGAACTCCCGACCCCGCAGACGACAGCGACAAAGTAGCTGTTGACAGCAAAAACGGTGTTGTATATCCCCTTATAAAAACATCAGACGGAAATATCATCACAATAACCGATAACCAGCAGCTCTGGCTCGCCAAAAAAGATGAAAATACAAAACAGTTCCTCGGAGGCGCATTCCTCGAAGTTTCCCGTGAGGACAAGAACTTCAAGATAATTTCATCAGCGGACGGCTATCTTAAATTTAATATTTCCGAAAATGAAGCTGATGAAAGCGATACTACCCTCATCGCAGGGAAAACTTATACCCTCACTGAGACAACTCCCCCTGAGGGTTACAAAACAGCAGACCCGATTACTTTCACAATCAAAAAGACAGACGGAAAATTTGAACTCTATATAGGCGAGAATACTTCTCCCGAAGATTCAAGAATAGTCGAAATGTTCGACAAGGAACTCGGAAGAATAGGCTTGCAGAAAATCGACCTCAGCGATGAATCAACAATTACAGGCGCAAAATTAAAGCTCTATAAACTCAATGATTCAGCTTTCGCAGAGGGCAAACTTGAAACAGGCGACAACAATAACAGTTTTGACAGCCTTTCCGCAGATGATTATATTGACGTTACAGAGGAACTTACAGGCTCACCCGTAATAACATCAGGAAAAGACCCTGTATATCCCGATGACCTCCCCGAAGGCATTTACGGACTTGTTGAAACAGAAACAGCAGACCCGAATTATGATAACTCACTTGTCGGAAAAGTAAATGTATTTACTGTAAAAGCTGACGGAAGTGCTATTTCAGGAAGATTCAGACCCGCTGAATATTCCGAAGTGGAAACATCAGAATATTCAACAGCAGATGCAGGTTTTGAAAGAAACGGCGATAAAATTGTAAACTTCTCTGACCCTTCAAAAATAATCAGTGAAAATGAATATATCACAAAGGTTATATTCACTGCAAATGACGATATGTCTCTGAATACAGGTGACTGGGCTTCATTCTTACCGCCTGATTCGATTTCAGTGTCAGAACTTGCTGATGGTACAAAGGAAACTACTTTCAACTATGGTACAGGTATTTCATACGCTAATATAAAAGATTCACAGTACAATATTTCGTGGAATAGTTCCATGAATGCGAGTGATTCAATTAAAAGCGTACGCTTTGGTGTCAGGAAATTAGTTTCAGAAGAAACAAGCCAGACGATAGGCAGTCTCTCTCTCGATGCATCGAATGAAAGAGCAGGCGAAAAAATTTATATTTTCAGTCTCGGAAATGCAAGACAAGGCTGGAATCTCCGATTCAACAAGTATGACGAGGACGGAGAAACAAAATTATCAGACTATACAGGTTACAGAGTATGTCTTTATAAGTGCGATGCTCAGGGAAATCCCACAGGAAATGCACTTGTTACAGATACCACAGGCGAATTTGTAAAACCTCTTCTCTTCCCTCCAAAAGATTCCCTTGCAAACGGTGACTATGTAATAGTTGAGGAATCAGCTCCCGAAAATTATGGCAAGGCTGACAATATCTATGTCAGACTTACAGGAAACGGAAGGGATTTCAAAGTTCTTTCAGGCGATTCCCTTGACAACCTCACTCAGGTAAATCCAAGCAATACAGGCACATATACAACATTCTACTATGATGTAAAAATGTCTGACAAGAAAACTGTAAACAAGGTAAGTTTCTCCAAAGTAGATGACGGTCAGAAAATTACCAATATTACAGATTCCACACATTCAAGAGGTTATGATGTTGAGTCCGATGCGAAAAATGTCGCAGGCGCAACAATGAAACTAACCTATACAAGCGAAATTGCAGGAACAGACCTCAGCAAAGTAACTTCAAGCTACGACAGTTCAGCCGAATCAGGTTTTATCCTCGGCGTTGACAACAAAAATATCACATGGATTACAAGAAATGAAAAGATAACCTTTGACGGACTTCCCAACGGAAGTTACACACTCGAAGAAATTTCCGCCCCCAACGGCTATCAGCCCATAAGCAAGGCTTATCTGACCATAAAGGACGGCGAAGTTACTTCAACAGGTACAATCTATGTAAATGCAGACGGTTCAGATGTTGTTGCGACTGATACTCTTTACAGCCTTTCAATCCGTAAGACAAAACCTCTCGGATATAATGCAAATGCAAACAACGAGATGAATGATACTCCGGTAGCAGGAGCAGTTTTACAGCTTACAGGCAATACAATGGCTGACGGAAACGGCGACAGCATTGACCTTTCAAATGTTTCCGCCCGTGACAATCAGGTTTACCTCGCAGACGGCTCAGGAAACAACGACCACGCAACACCTCAGACTCTTACAGATAATATCGTAGGCGGTCTTAAAGACAATTATACATACGAATGGACTTCAATAGGAAGTGCGGTTCTGTTCATGGGACTTCCTGAGGGTTACTATACAATTCATGAAGTTTCAGCTCCCACAGGCTTTGAAAAGTCAGAAGACATGACTTTCAGAGTTCAGAGAGATACAAATGAAGAATCCTCAACTTTCGGAAAACTCATCATGACTGAAGGTAAGGACAGAAATCAGAACTATGACCAGATAACTGTATATGACGAATCACACGATATCGAAATAAGCAAGCGTGACATGGGAGGAGAACTCCTTTCAGGCGCAGAATTTACACTTACAAAATATGACAGTAATGACAGCCCCGTTTCATTTGAAGATGAAGGCATAGCATTCAGAACATATCAGGAAAACCTTGAAGATGTAACAACAGGCTCAGAAGATGACGGTGACAACAATTCAAAGAATGACAAGTTCGTCACAATAAATCACAGCGGTGCATACACAATCAGAGGCAACACATTCAACCATGTGAAAATTGACGGTGCTTCCGTAACAGACGGTGCAGTACAGAACAATTATGAATATTCGGGAACTTCTTCAGGAGAACTCAGCATAGCAGGTCTTTATGACGGTGTATATGTTGTAACATTTGAAGACGGTACAGTTTATTCAATAAGAGCTGATTACAATTCAGAAGAAATAACTTCTGTTGAAAAGCTCGAAAAAGCATCTGTTGAAGCAGACGGAACAGTTAAATTCACAGGCGGAGATAAAATAATTACAGGTCTTGATGACGGTAAATATGTTCTCCATGAGAGTATCGCTCCCAACGGCTACGAAGCTGTTACAGATTTCAGCTTTGAAGTAAAGGACGGCGTAATTGACAAGGATTCAATAAAGGCAGTTACAACAGGCGATACAGTTGATATATCCGAAAATGTTGAGGTTGACAGCGAAAATCCCGCAAAACTCATCATCAAGGACAGAAAAGAGGCTCTTTCCGTAAATATCAGCAAGA
>DGRR01000182.1:7284-7507 GCA_002389995.1 Ruminococcus sp. UBA4383
AACACATACAGTAAGCGGACTTGAAGCTGATAAAGAGTATGTACTCAGAGAAGCAATCGCTCCCGAAGGCTACAAAGTCGCAACTGAAATAACATTCAAGGTCGACAAGGACAATAAGGTAACAGCCGACAAGAATGGCAATGTGACAACTGATGAAGACGGAAAACAGGTTCTCGTAATGGAAGATGATTTCATAGTCGTAAACATCAGCAAGAAGAACATG
>DGRR01000032.1 GCA_002389995.1 Ruminococcus sp. UBA4383
ATATATGATTTTCTACAATCAGGTAAATTCACCACGAAATGAAATATCCTACCTCCAGAAAGCCAAGGAATGTGAATTCAGCATAAAACTCGATACCCTGCCCCTGTCAATTGACAAGCTTGTGTTTACTGTCAATATCGACGGAAACGAAACAATGGGAATGATTAAGGAATGTTCATTTTCTGTCACACAAAGAGGAAACTCTATTCTGAATATGCACCTTAACGGAAACGATTTCAGCAGCGAAAAAGCTATTATCATTGCCGAATTTTATAGAAAAAACGGTGTATGGAGATTTTCGGCAGTCGCAAGAGGTTTCAACGGCGGACTTGCAGATTTGCTGAAACTCTATGGCGGAGAAGAAGCCTCTCCTCAGAACACTCCGGACAAGACCGTACAGCCCGAAAAAACAATCAAACAGAAAAAAGAAAAAATATCACTCAAAAAAGGTCAGAAAATATCACTTACCAAAAGCGAATCTCATATCATAAGAATCGAAAATGGCTGGACAGCCAAAGGAAAAGATTACGATTTAAAGGCTCTTGTACGCTATCGCAACGGTAAACTTATTTATGTGGGTGCTGCTAACAGTGATGAGTTTATATCTACACCGGAAGGCGCAGTAAAACATGGCGGTGATATCAAAGCCCCCGGAGAACTCGAACATATCGAAATAAAATGGAGTCCTGATATTGCATCTGTTGCAGTCAGCTCATATTCTGCAATTGAAAACGGAACAGGCTCTTTTCACAGATACGGTGTTTTTGTAAGAATAATCAACGGAAATCAAATTATTGAAATTCCTGCCGCAGATACCAGTGCAAATGACCGCAGTTATACATTGTGTTTCGGCGAAATATTATTCGGCAATCAAAAAGATTCATTTGAAGTCTCTGCACTCGAAATGTACAGCAAACCAAATTCAGAACACCGCATAGGTTATAAAAATAACAAGGTTGTTATGGACATAGGTCCTGTTGGAAAAACAAAATAATAAAAACAACAGGAGGTTTATTGTTTGATAAACGGAAGAATAGCTGTAATTATATCAGAAATCTTTGACCCGCTTGACTATGAACTCTTGAACGGAATATATTCTCAGGCTGAAAAATTAAATTATGATACAATTATACTGACAGGAATCAGAGATATCCGCCTTGCACCTTATCATAAAATGTTTTCGGAAAAACTCGATAACATCTATACTCTTGTAAATCATGCCCATTTTGACGGAATTATATTTGTTGCGGAAAGCTTCTACGAAAGTCATACGGAAAGCTATATCTTTTCACTTATTGAAAAAACTGATACTCCATGCGTGGTAATAGGCAGAAATTACAGGAATATGAAAAGTATATTTCCGAATCAGCGTCTTATTATGCACCGTATTACCGAACACCTGATAAATGAACATAATTGCAGGAGTTTCGCATTTTTAAGCGGATTAAAAGGCGAATACAACTCAGAGGAACGCTTTGCAGGCTTTAAAGATGCACTTGACTGTGCCAATATAGAATTTGATGAGAATAATATCTTCTATGGGGATTTCTGGAAAGATAAACCCCTGAAAATTGCCCGTGAAATCGCCGGTAAAAATCTCCCCGATGCAATCGTCTGTGCAAGCGATCTGATGGCGGTAAGTCTCTGCGAAGGTCTTGTTGCCTGCGGTGTGAAAATCCCTGAGGACGTAAAAATTACAGGATATGACGGCGAATGGTGTACTGTACTGAATACCCCTACTATAACAACCGCCTCAGGCTGTAAATTTGATGAGGGAATCCTTGCGGTGAATGAACTCTATCAGATAATGACAGGCAAAAGTATCGCCGGTGCGCCTGAAACATACAGAATATTCGCAGGTTCAAGCTGCGGCTGTAAGCCTGATATAATGTATTGTGCAAATTCCCCTTCCGAAAGAAACTGGATAGAACGTGAACTGCTCAATATCATAAGTCATCATATGGAAAGCGGTCGTTACCTTACAGATGATGTCGCTGAAAAAATAAGCCGTGCGGATTCTTTTGATAAACTCATTGAAATAATAGGAGATGTATCACTTTTTCTTTATGGCTGGTACGGTCTTGATATATGTCTGTGTACTGACTGGAAATTTAATTTTGAAAATCCAAATAATTACAGATATGACGGATTTTCAGAAAAAATGGAACTCGTTATGGATAAAAGACGCTATGTCCCGAACGGAAAACCTGAAATTTTCAGCATAAAAAACCTTTTACCAACTCTTGAACATGAGCATTGTCCGCTTCTGATTACAATGTCAGCCCTCAACAGCGGAAATCAGGTTCTTGGATATGTCGCTTTTCTCTACCATGAGCCTGACCTCATAAATTATGATGCTCAGTTTATGAACTGGAACAGTGCCGTTGCAAACGGATTCAATCTGATTCAGCATAAACTTTATGATGAGTATAAATTGAGACAAAATATAATGAACTCTGTAATAGACCCCATAACAGGATACTATAATCAGCGTGGCTTTCTCGAAAGACTCTCCGAACGAAAGGAAAATCAGTTAATTATATGGTGCTTCGGAATACATGATGAATATAACAGTATTGAAAATAATTATTTCCAGATAATTTCAACATCTCTGAGACTTTCCTCAGACCCCTTGGAAGATATATGCGTAATAGAAAAAAATCTCTTTGCAGTTATACTTCCTGCAAACGGTGACAGTCCAGATGATATTTCATTCCGCCGTATACTTAAATTTATGCATGAAGCCGAGAAAATTCAGGGCTTTGACCGTTACAGCAAATATCCTGACGTGATTTCAAAAAGTATACTGATTGACAATAATGACAGACTGAAAAAAGCCTCGGAATTTGCAGAATCATCAAAAATATGCCTTTCTTCCTTTGACAAGTTGAAATCAGATTTGCTGTGGCTGAGAGTTTATATAAGACTTCACCCTGAATCAAATCTGACAATTGACGATATGGCTAAACGTTTAAACAT
The DNA here is from genome assembly GCA_002389995.1 of Ruminococcus sp. UBA4383. Classification (GTDB taxonomy): domain Bacteria; phylum Bacillota; class Clostridia; order Oscillospirales; family Ruminococcaceae; genus Ruminococcus. Next base: position 2,980 of record DGRR01000032.1, read on the forward strand.
AAGCAGAACGTATTTACAGCGGATTTATAAAAATCAGTTCAGAATCAGTGCAAAAGAAGACGTAATTTCAGCAAGGCTTGAAAAAGCAAAATATCTGCTCACTTTTACAGTATCTTCAATAACGGAAATATCAAATCAGTGCGGTTATACCGATACAAATCACTTTATGCGTCAGTTCCGTGAAAGAACAGGGCTTACCGCTCTTGAATACAGAAAGAAAAATTCGTACTGATATATAACAATAAAACAGAAGCAGGCATAAAGTTTCAACTCTTTGCCTGCTCCCTTATTTTAAAATTATCTGCTTTCAGCCATTATAAACCAGCCCAAGCATAGTCAGGTCATAAAACTGCTCTGCATCTCCGACAAGTCTATCAGGAAGAAATCATAGAAATCTCCGCCCACTTCCTTTGCGGGTGTCATAGTAGCATATATGTCAAATTCAAATTTGTCCAGAAACAGCAGTAAATCCGCCTGAATCATATAATAACAAAATTGTCAATAGGCTTATCTCATGTTTAAAAATTATTATTGACAATCTCAAAATAAAATTATATAATAGTAAGAGAAACTATTTCATAATATGGACTTAATGACAGCTAATCACTTAAAAATGAAATTTTTAATTAAAAGGAGTAATTTATTATGAAAACAATTATCGTTTACTATTCGCTGGAAGGCAATACAGAATATACAGCGAACCTTATCGCTTCTGCACTCAATGCGGATATTCTGAAACTTGAACCGAAAAAAGCATACCCGACAGGAAAACTCAGCAAATTTGTATGGGGCGGAAAAAGTGCCATGATGTCCGAAACCCCTGATTTACAGCCTTATAAATTTGATGAATCATCTTATGACTGTATTATTTTCGGTTTTCCTGTATGGGCAAGCAATATCGCTCCTCCGCTGAGAACATTTATAAGAAAACATAACCTTAAAGGCAAGAAATTTGCTGCGTTTGCGTGTCAGACCGCTGCGGGTGCGGATAAGGCATTCGTAAAACTTAAAGATGAACTCAAAATAAATTGTCTCGAAGCAGAAACCGCACTCCTTGACCCGAAAATAAACCCAAATTCGGAAAATGAAAAGAAAATCAAGGATTTCTGCAAAAAATTAGAGGAAATCAAATGAATGAACTGTAATAAAAAAGAAAGCATATCATCGGCTGATATGCTTTCTTTTTCTGATTTGCCCCTTACAAAGGCTTTCGGATAATTAATACAAACATACTTTGGCATTCAGTCTTATTGTGCAGATAACTGTCAGCCTCTGTAATTTATATATATTATAACTCTGATAAGGCAAAATGTAAATAACATTTTGAACATAAAAACTTACATTTTGCACCCTGTATAATATTTGTGATGTATTTCATTTTTTAAGAAGTGATTCAACCAGTTCACGCTTTTCATAAAGTACACAGCCTCCCTCATGTTCATCAAGCAGAATATTGCCCTCCCTGAGTGCTGTAAACAACGGCGAATGAATCGCTTCACGCAATGAAGTATTTTTAATGTTCACATCGGAATAAGGCGAAAACGGACAAGGTTCAGCACCTCCGTGAGAATTTATATGGAAAAATCCCCTTCCTGCGGCTACACAGCCTCCTGAACCTTTTTCATCTCCCGGAAATGAAACATAGACCATTTCGGGGTGTTCTTCTCTCAGCCTGTTTATTTCTTTTTCAAGATATTCACGCTCATTGTCATTCGGGGCAAGATTTTTGCTGTTTTCTGTTACAGGCACATATTCCACAAAAATAACCGCCTTGCAGCCTTTTTCCGACAGTTTATGCAGAAACGCATCAGAACAGACTTCTTTATAATTCTGCGTTGTCACTGTAACAGATGCTCCGAATACCAGACCTTTTTTATGCAGTTCATTCATATTTTCAACAAGTCTTTCATAAATACCGTTTCCACGCCTTGCATCGGTAATTTCCTGATTTCCTTCAATACTCATAATCGGGACAAGGTTTCGGCACCAGAAATAAACGGGCTGACAGTTTTTATTGTATGTCAGTCCGTTTTTATTTATTTATTGAATGTCTTTCTGAATGCGTCATAGTTTAAAGTTTCATCTCCTGCACAGAACACGGCAAATTCAATATGTTTAAAATATCCGCCGAGTTCGTCCAGAACCCTTCTGTATGCCTTTGCTACGGTAAACGGGTCATTTTTGAAAGCTCCGCAGCCGAATGCACCAAGTACAATTACACTGTCTCCGTTTAATATGGCTGATGTCAGTATCATCTTTGCACGTTTTTCATGTATGCTGAAAAGCTCATCTTTAGAAATCATATCGGGATTATGTCTGAGATTCGGAGCGGCACAGGTTATTACATCTGTTTTGTACCATTTATCTTCCGTCATTCGTTCAGGAATATTCGTATCGGTTTTTATCACGAAAATATCGGGTGTATATATGCACATATGTGTATACAAAGTATTGCGTAAATTTATGTGAAAATTATAATATTTTTCAGTTAGTTTCTGAGTATCAAGGCACGGGAACAGCGTTGAACAGCGGCAGAGACTTTCTTCCTGCGCTCTTGCACCTGTACGGACTCCCCCGCCGGGATTTGTGGCAGAGGCAAAATTAAGCACGCATATTTTTTCATCGGGATATTTTTGAGATAATTTTTCTGCGGCTTCAAATGTACGGCATTTCGTCACTGTTATTTCACAGTTGAAATTTGGATTTTCAGGGAGATTATATTCTGAATCAGGCTTATACAGGACAGTATTTTTTACAGAATTTTCAACGGCATCTGAAAGTACAGGATATTCATTTATCATATCAATTGTATCATTAAATACTTCTGTCATCTGTATCCTTGACGGTTTTGGCGGAACATTGCTTTTCAGGATATCAAGAGTGAGTTTGTCGGGATTTCCGCCATAAAATTTATCAATAACTTTCTGAAATACTTCTATACTGCTGTCAGCTTCATGAAAAAGTGTCATACAGGAGCGGACTTTAAGACAGTCGGGAAAACCTAAGATTTGCTCTGCACTGTTATTATTTTCGAGTAATTTTTCGGATATTTCAATAAGTCTCTTTCCGAGTACGGGGTGTTTCAGATAATCTCTTGCTTCATCGAGGTCTTTTATTGCATAATATTCAGATGTACCGCTTTTTCCCAGACCTGCTATCTGCGGAAATACATACCATATCCAATGACTGCGTTTTCTGCCCTCTGATATTTCCATTAAAGCTGTTTTATAATCAATGGACTGCGCTCTTATATATTTTTCTGCATCGAACATAAATATCACCTTTCTCATATTAAATTGTGAATATTATACCATTATCGTGATAATTTGTCAATATTTTTCGGATAATTTTGCAAAAATCAGCATACTGTACAATTTGAAAGTGTTTTGCTTAGGTGAATTGCCTAAAATTATATTCATCAATACAGAGTAGATATGTTTTTATATTGTAAAAATCATTTTCAGAATATTCCTGTCGTCAATTCGATTGTAACAAAATTTTTCGGCTGTCTGCACGTCAATATTTATACCCATTCCGCCACTGTCAAGTTCTTCAAATTCCTTGCCGCTGTCTGAAAAACGGACTATAAATTTATCATCAACAAGACTGAGGACGATTTCAATTTCTTCCGCATCTGAATATTCCGCAATATTTACAAAGATTTCCTCACAGGCAAGCATTATTTTTATTTTGTTTTCACTTTTGAATATCATTTCCATAACATTTTCTTTGAGTTCGTCAACCAAATCTGTATCACATGGGAATCTTAATATTCTGCGGTTCTGCTCATTGATGTTAAGTGAAAGGAGTGTGATATCATCAAACTGTTCTATATCTTTTTCAAAATTATGTATTTCCTCAGCAATTGAAAATGCATCGGAATTTTTTTCGCTTGCCTTTTCAAGAAGTCTGTCCGCTCCGAAAAATTTTCTTTTTTTTGTCATAGCCAGAATAATGCTGCGGCAATACCTTTTCCCGAAACATCTCCGATAATTAAATATATACGGCTGCCTGACCTGAAACAGTCATAAAAATCGCCTCCGACTTCCTTTGAGGATTTGGCATAGCCTTTTGCTGTGAATAATTTTTCATTTATTTCGGAACGTTCAGGAACTATACCTGACTGAATTTTTCTTGCCGTATCGAGTTCAGCGGCGGAACGTGCCTGTTCTTCTGTCATATTCCTGATATTTTCTATATATTTTGACATATCAAGAGACATTTTCTCAAAAGAAACAGCAATTTCCTTGATTTCTCTGCTTGATTTTATTTCATCTGAACAGAAAAGCTTATCAGGGTCATATACACTCATTCTCTGCGAAATTTTTTCTATTGGTATGAATACTGATTTTGTAAGGTAAACAAGCAGAAGTACAAGAAGTGTCAGAATAATAATTGTCATGATTATCAGCCAGATAAGACTGTTCATGCTTATTGAATCTCTTATGCTCGTGTTATCGAAATCAGCACATATCAGGGAGGTTATTTCTCCGTTATCGTTTTTAAACGGCTGAACCCATGTATATACTTCTCCGTATTGATTTGAGAAAATATAGCAGCAGTTTTCAAGTTCGCCCCTGAATACTTTCATTTCCTGCTCTGTGCATATATCATCAGAAACCATTCCGAGATTTCTTTCAGCCTTTACTATTTTATCTTCCTCATCATCAGAGGCAACCGTAATGAAATATTTATATGTATATTCCCCCTTATCATTTTGAAAAGGTACAAAGATATACATATATTTAAGACCTGAAATTTCGCAGATATACTTCATATCTTCTCTTAATTCGTCATATTCGTCGTTCTGAGTTCCGTTATTGAGAAATTCCTCTACTTTGTCGGCATCAAGATAAATGTTGCATAAATCAATTGCATTGTCAGTTATTTCCTGAGTATATGTTGTCACAAGTCTGTCATACACCATATCCATGCATAAATAACCGAATATAACGGCTATAACTGCTGAAATCAGAAATATAAGGGCAATATGCTTTATTATCAGGTGTTTTTTCTTTCTTCTGTAAACTGTTCAAATTTCATATATTCACCTCAATTAATCGTTAAAGAAATCAAGCGTATCAAGTGCTTCAATTGCATCTGAAAGATATCTGTCGTCCGTCAAAGGCCATTTATAGCCGAGACGATAGAGTATATTTGTTGTGAAACGGTTATCCGCTCCGAGTATTACCTGTCTGTTTTCATCTTCACTGTTATATGCCACAAGTCCGAGAACCATATCGGAAAGAGATTCATTTTTTGCCGCATCAGACAAAGCCTGCGAGAATTTCTCCGCACT
>DGRR01000134.1:0-10782 GCA_002389995.1 Ruminococcus sp. UBA4383
TTGGTCTTGCGTTCCAGATAATAGACGATATCCTCGATGTTGAGGGAAATGCCGAGGAAATCGGAAAACCTGTCGGAAGTGATGCAGAGGAAAACAAAACTACTTTTGTCACTCTTTTTGGTGTTGAAAAAGCAAGAGATACGGCTGATGAAATAACAAACGAGGCTCTCGCCTGTCTTGATAAAATTGAAAACAGCAGTTTTCTCAGAGAACTGACTGAAATGCTTCTGAAACGCACAAAATAAAACAAGGAACTTAAAAGCTTATGGATTTTATAAATGATGGGGGCAGAGTAAGCCTTAAAGAACTTAAACTGCCCGAAGACCTGAAAAAACTTTCACTCAGACAGTGCAGGTATCTTTGTACGGAAATAAGGAATCTGCTCATATCAACAGTCTCGAAAAACGGCGGACATCTTGCATCAAATCTCGGCGTTGTGGAACTTACAATTGCTATACACCGCAATTTTGATTCACCTGATGATAAAATCATATGGGACGTGGGACATCAGTCATATGTGCATAAAATACTCACGGGCAGACTTGACAAGTTTTCAACTATCCGTCAGGAAAACGGCATATCAGGTTTCCCGAAGCCCGAAGAATCCGTACATGATGTCTGTATTTCAGGACACAGCAGTACATCTGTCTCGGTTGCCTGCGGAATGGCTGAGGCAATGCGCCTGCAAAACAAGGACAACTATGCAGTTGCAGTAATAGGTGACGGTGCTATGACAGGCGGTCTTTTCTATGAGGGTATGAATAACGGCGGAAAAGAACTTAAAAGCAACCTGATTGTAATTCTCAACGACAATAATATGTCAATTTCAAAGAGTGTCGGCTCTCTCGAAAAATATCTCACAAGGCTGAGAAATACTGAAAAGTATATGCGTACAAAACGAAAAGTTGAGCAGAATCTCTACCATATACCAATAGTCGGAGTGAAAATGGCAAGAGGTATCAAAAGCGCAAAGGATACACTTAAATCTGCCATGCTCGAAAGAACTATGTTTGAAGATATGGGTTTTATATACCTTGGTCCTGTAAACGGTCATAATCTCTCTGAACTTGAACAGGTTATCCATGTTGCAAAATCATATCACAGACCTGTACTGATTCATGTGAATACCACAAAGGGAAAAGGCTATCTCCCTGCCGAAAAAAATCCGGGGGAGTATCACGGTATTTCAAAATTTGATGTAGTTTCGGGAAATCCCGAAGTTTCGGTATCTGAATGTTATTCAACCGTTTTCGGAAAGGAACTGACAAGCCTTGCGGAAAAAGATGACAGAATATGTGCGATTACCGCAGCGATGAAATACGGAACAGGTTTGCAGTTTTTTGCGGAGAAATTCCCCGAAAGATTCTATGATGTCGGTATAGCCGAACAGCACGCCGTAACTTTTGCGGGCGGACTTGCTTCAATGGGAAATATCCCTGTATTTGCGGTGTATTCCACTTTTTTGCAGAGGAGTTATGACCAGCTTGTCCATGATATAGCAATAGGCGGACTTCATATAGTGCTTGGTGTTGACCGTGCAGGAATAGTTGGTGAGGACGGTGAAACTCATCAGGGACTTTTTGATGTCCCGATGCTTTCAACAATTCCGAATACAACCATATATTCCCCCGCAGGCTATGAAGAACTTAAACTCTGCATGAAAAAGGCTATATATGCCAATAACGGACTTGTGGCAGTCCGTTATCCGAGAGGTGCGGAGGAAATTTCGTTCAACGAGGATTTTCTGAATACAGATTATATATTCATGAAAAACGGAAGTGATACGCTTCTTGTATCATATGGAAGAATTTACAATGAGGTATACAAGGCTCAGACACTTCTCAATTCTGACGGCACAGTCTGCGACAGACTTAAATTAACTAAAATATTCCCCCTGCGCCGTGAAATCATTGATGAAATGAAAAATTACAAGAGAATAATTTTCTTTGAGGAATCTGTCGGCAGCGGAAGTATTTCCGAAAAAACAGGCTTTATGCTTGCTGAATCGGGCTATTGCGGTTCTTACAGCCGTGTAGCCGTTGAGGGATTTGTAAAACAGGCAAAAGTCAAATCATCACTCAGTCAGCTCGGACTTTCATGCGAGAAAATCGCAGACTATGTGAGGAGAAAAATTATAAATGCCCAGACTTGACAGCCAGCTTGTTGCACGGGGAATAGCAAGAAGCAGAGAAAGAGCAAAGGAAATGATAAAATCAGGTGCTGTCACGGTAAACGGCAGAATTATAAGAAAATCTTCATTTGAGGTTATGCCCGATGATGAAATAATATCTTCCGAAAAAGAAATTTATGTCGGTCGTGGAGCTTTGAAACTCGAAAAGGCTGCACAGACATTCGGACTTGATTTCAGCGGCAGGATATGCATTGATATAGGGGCTTCAACGGGTGGTTTCACCGAATATATGCTCATGCACGGTGCTGAAAGAATCTATGCGGTAGATGTCGGCACAGGTCAGCTTGCCGAAAAGCTCAGAAATAACAGCCGTGTAATAAATATGGAAAATACCGATATACGCAGCGTATCCGAGGAGGATACGGGCGGAAAGGCGGACTTTATAAGCGTGGACGTATCTTTTATATCTCTTGAAAAGATACTCCCTGATATTTACAGACTGCTGAAAGACAATGCCTGCGCTGTCGTGCTGATAAAGCCGCAGTTTGAGGCAGGAAAGAAAGATATAGGAAAAGGAGGAATCGTAAAGGAAAGAAAAGTTCATGAAAGAATATTGTCCGGTTTGTGCGGAAAATTTTCTGAAATCGGATTTTCCGCCGCTATGCTGACACATTCTCCCGTAAAAGGCGGAAGCGGAAATATCGAATACCTTGCGCTTCTGAAAAAATCATGTGACTGTTCATATGAATACGATTTCAGAAAAATTGTGAATACTGCTTTCACAGAATTATAAAAGGGGTGGTTTAATGAAAGCAGCTCTCTATCCCAATTTCCAGAAGAAAAATGCCCTCGGCTGCGCCAGAAGAACCTGCGATATGCTCAACAATTCAGGTATAGAAGTGAGTATAAGCGAGCAGTTCAGGGAAAATTTTTCCGACAAGACTTTTGTGAAATTTGAGGATATTGACGTATCAGCTAAAAATGCCGATTTCGTCATAGCAATAGGCGGTGACGGCACTATACTGCGATGTGCAAAATATTTAATCGGCACGGATACAAAACTTCTCGGCATAAATACGGGTACTCTCGGATTTATGGCAGGACTTGAAGCAGACCAGCTTGACAAACTCGCTCTGCTCAGAAGCGGAGATTATGAAGTATCGCAGAGAATGACACTCGATGTGACATTTTCGGGAAAGGACGGGGATATTACATATACCGCCCTGAATGAAGTGGCAGTCAGGTCGGGAAGTTTCAGAATATGTGATTTTGATGTGTGTTCAAACGGCTATCTGATAGGAAAATACCGTGCGGACGGAGTTCTTTTCAGTACGCCGTCAGGCTCTACCGCATATGCTCTTTCAGCAGGAGGTCCTGTAATAGAGCCTGACCTTGAATGTATCGAGATGACATTGATATGTCCGCACTCACTTTTTTCGAGGGCAACATTATTTTCATGTGACAAAAAATTGCGTATGACCGACAGAACAGCAGGAAGTGAGTCAATGGTTATAAGCGTTGACGGCGACCTGTATAAAAGACTTGGAGAAAATGATTCAATAGAAATAGCAAGAGGAAAAAACAACGTTAAGTTTATTAATTTGATAGGCAATTCATTCCACGAATCCCTCTGCCGTAAAATGTGCAGACCGATAAAATAATACTAATATCAAATTTTGTAAATGGAGATTGAATTATATGAAAAATCGCAGACATGATGCAATACTTGAAATAATATCAGAAAAACCCGTCGCTACTCAGGAAATTCTTATATCTCTCCTTAAAGAAAAAGGTATATCAACTACTCAGGCGACACTCTCACGAGATATACAGCAATTATCACTTGTAAAACAAAGAGACGAAAACGGCATTTACAGATATACTCTCCCTGCCGCAGCTGTCACAGAGAAAAGTCTTTTTGAAGAAACAGTTATTTCTGTCGATTACGCAATGAATACCATAGTGCTTAAATGCCGTGCAGGTATGGCACAGGGAACTTGTGCCGCTATTGATTCCGTCAGGCATGAGGGAATTGTAGGAACAATAGCAGGCGATGATACAATTTTTATCCTCGTAAGAAGCGAGGCAGACGCTAAAAAATTGTCAAAAAAATTTAAAAGCGAAATTTTTCACGGAAAGTAAGGATAAATAAATATATGCTCAAAGAAATCTATATCAGAAATCTTGCTGTAATAAAAGAAGCTGTCATTCCGCTGACAGAAAATCTGAATATATTCACAGGCGAAACAGGTGCGGGAAAATCTATACTTATCAACGGAATAAACGCTGTCTTAGGTCACAGAAGCAATAAGGACATAGTCCGCACAGGCTGCGACAAGGCTGTAATAACCGCACTTTTCACCGAACTTTCAGATGATATCGCCCAGAAGCTCGATGAACTCGGTATAGCTCACGATAACGCAGAAATAAGTCTTACAAGAGAAATAAATGCGGACGGCGGAAGCGTATCCCGTATAAACGGCAGAACCGCCTCCGCATCAACTCTCAGGGAAATAGGCTCTATGCTCATAAATATTCATGGTCAGCATGATAACCAGATTCTCCTCGACAGCGAAAAACATTTGCAGATACTTGACGATTTCGGCGGGGATAACACACTCCTCGAAGAATACCGCAGTACGTTCAGAGAACTTCAGCAGACCGCCAGAAAACTCGGTGAACTTAAAAAACTTGAACAGTCACGCATAGAAAGAACAAGATATCTCAATGATATAATAGAGGATATAGGCGATTTAGGCATAGAAGCAGGCGAGGACGACGAACTCGAAAAAGAATACAATAATGCCAGAAATTCCGAAAAAACTATAATTTCAATCAGAAATGCCATACAGACCATAACTGCGGAAGATGCCGTGAATGATATGATTGTTTCCGCAGAATCAGAAATTTCTCCCTATACAGACAACGATGAGGAAATATCCGCACTCTATGAAAGACTTTCAGCCACAGAAATTGAACTTGCGGATATTGCCTCGGAACTCGAAAGAATCGCTGACAGAGTTGAACTTGACGGTCAGCGTCTTGAATATCTTTCCGAACGCCTCGAAATTATCAACAAGCTGAAAAGAAAATATGCCACAGACTGCGAAGGACTTGTTAAATTATATGATGATGCCTGCAAGGAAATTTTACAGCTTGAAAGTTCAGGCGATGAAATAAAAAAACTCAGCGAAAAACGTGAAAATCTCCTCCATACCGTTACAGAACAGGCTAAGGCTCTCTATGAATACCGTGAGGAAACTGCCGAAAAATTTTCGCAGAGAGTTACCGCAGAACTTGAATTTCTTAATATGTCAGGCGTTATAATTGCCGTAAAACATGAAAAAGGCAAACTGACAATTCATGGTATGGATACCGTTGAATTTCTCATATCCGCCAATAAGGGCGAAGAACCTAAGCCGATTTCAAAAATTGCATCGGGCGGCGAACTTTCAAGAATCATGCTCGCCCTTAAAAGCGTCATAGCCGCAAAGGACAGCATACCTACTATGATATTTGATGAAATAGATACTGGCGTAAGCGGTAAAGCTGCCCAGAAAATCGGTATAAAACTCCGTGAAATCGGAAAAGTAAGACAGGTTATATGCGTTACACATCTTTCACAGATTGCAGTCATGGCTGACAATCACCTTATGATTGAAAAGCAGATAATTGACGACAGAACAGAAACTCATGTCATGCAGCTCGATTTTGAGGGAAGAACTGCCGAAATTGCAAGAATTATGGGCGGAGAAAATCCAAGCGAACTGATTCTTAAAACAGCAGGCGATGAACTGAGAAAAGCAGAAAATATATAAATTCAGGAGCAGGTATATGAAAATTTATTCGGCAAGACACGGACAGACTGATTTCAATAAGGAAAATAAAATACTCGGCATAACAGATATTCCCCTTAATGATACGGGAATCTCTCAGGCGGAAATCTTTGCGGAAAATGTTAAAAATCTCGGAGATGTAGATATTATAATTGCATCTCCCATGAAAAGGGCAAGAACTACCGCAGAATTTGCCGCAAAAAAATGCGGGCTTGAAATAATTATTGACGAAAGATTAAAAGAATGGGATTACGGAGAATATGAAGGTCAGCCGAGAAGTGATGTATTTGCGGCTGATAAAGAATTATTCGCCGTCAGAATGGGGAAAACAGGCGAATCACTCTTACAGCTTGCACACAGGGTATACAGCTTTATAGATGATATAATAAAGGATTACAGCGATAAAAATGTACTGGTTGTAAGTCATGGCGGTGTATGCCGAATGATAGAAACTTATTTCAATGATATGACAACAAAGGAATATAGTAACTGGTTTATGGGGAATTGTCAGATAATAGAGTATGATGTATAATCAGAGGAAAATTTGCGCTCTTGCCGTGTGAATGAACGGAACGAAGTGGAGTGAATGAACAGGCAAGGCTATAAAAGCGCAAATTTGACGATGTTAAATAAGGAGTGATTAAATTGAGAATAGGCGTGGATTATTACCCCGAACAGTGGGACAGGTCTTTATGGGAAAAAGATGTCGAACTTATGGCGAAAACAGGCGTTAAAGTTGTTCGCATCGCAGAATTTGCATGGTCAAGAATAGAACCGACAGAGGGTAATTATAATTTTCAGTGGCTTGATGAAATAATCAGTATATTAAAAAAATATTCAATGGGAATAGTTTTATGTACTCCCACAAATTCTCCTCCTTTATGGCTATATCAGAAATATCCCGAAATTATCCGTGTGGGTGCGGACGGCGAAAGGGTACAAATCGGAATAAGAGGTCACAGATGTATAAATTCATCTGTATTTGTCAAGTATGCAAGAAATATAACATCACAGCTTGTAAGAAGATACGGAAAAGACCCTTCTGTTATTGCGTGGCAGATAGATAATGAACTCGAAGCATATCAGTGCTGCTGCAATGAATGTAAGGATAAATTCAGAAAGTGGCTTACCGACAGGTTCGATAATATAAACAATATAAATTTTGTTTTCGGAACAGAGGTATGGAGCAACGAATACAGCGATATATCACAGATTGAACCGCCTACTGTATACCCCAATGAATGGCAGAATCCCGCACTTTGCATGGAGTGGTACAGATTCACCTGCGAGAGTGTGAATGAATATGTGAAGAATATACTCTTTGAAATAAGAAAGGAAAATCAGAAAGTACCTGTTACTACAAATACATGGTTCTGCGAGAATACACCTGATTTTTACAGACTTTTTGAAAAGCTTGATTTTGTTTCATATGACAATTATCCGCCCGTAAATATTCCGAAAGACCCCGAAAGTCTTTATTCTCATGCATTTCATCTCGATTTCATGAGAGGAGTAAAAGAGGATAATTTCTGGGTAATGGAGCAGTTGAGCGGAAGTACGGGAAGCTGGTCGCCCATGTCGCCTGCACCTAAGCCGAATATGATTATGGGTTACAGTTTGCAGGCTATGGCTCACGGGGCTGATACAGTCATTCATTTCCGCTGGCGAACAGCTTTGAAAGGTGCGGAAATGTTCTGGCACGGACTTATTGACCACAGCAACGTTCCGTCAAGAAGATTCTTTGAATTTTCTGAACTCTGCAAAGTAGTTTCAAGGCTTGATATAATAGATACTACAAAAATTATTTCAGATATAGCAATACTTTACAGTGCTGATAATGACTATGCGCTGAAAAATCAGCCCCAGACTGAGGGATATAACTATTTTGACATAGTAAAGACATATCATAAGGCTTTTATGCGTTATGGCGCAAATATAGATATAGTATCCCCCGAAACTGATTTGTCACAGTATAAGCTTGTAATCGCTCCGAGTATGTTCATATACAAAAAGGAAGAAGTCGAAAATATCTACCGCTATGTAATAAACGGCGGAACAGCAGTTCTTACTCACAGAAGCGGTGTAAAGGACGGCAATAATAACTGTATCATGGATAAGCTCCCGACAATATATAAGGAATTAATCGGTGCGGAAATTACAGAATATGACCCGATAGGAAATTCCGAGGGCAAAATAAGAGACTTTGCAGGAAATGAATTTGTATGCCGTCAGTGGTGCGATGTAATTCAGCCAACTACTGCAAGGACTTATGCGGAATACAGCGAAGGATTTTATAGCTGTTGCAGTGCAGTTACAATGAACAGATATTGCGGAGGAGTTGCTTACTATGTGGGAACAATCTGCGATATGGATTTTTATGAGAACTTTGCATCAAATCTCATGCAGCAGACAGGTATTCCAAGACTGAAAGGCTTGCCGCATGGAGTTGAAGTAACAACAAGGACAAACGGCAGAGATGAATTTATATTCTTCTTCAATAATTCCGAGGAAAGCGTCACAATACCGCTCCCGAAATCAATGTACAGCCTTTTGTCATCTGTCGGAAAAAATAAGCTTGAATTAAAACCTTTTGAAATGGAAATAGTGAGAAAATAAACTAACTAAACAGGGGGATTTTTTTCTATATGAAAATAGTATTGCAGAGAGTAAATTCCGCAAGCGTTGAGGTTGACGGTAAAATATGTGGAGAAATTCAAAAAGGCTATCTTATTTTTCTCGGTGTGGGTCATGATGATACGGAACAGGACTGTGAAAGACTTGCCGAGAAAATTATTAAACTGCGTATATTCTCGGACGAAAACGGTAAAATAAATCTTTCACTTGCCGATGTGGGCGGTCATTTGCTGATAGTTTCGCAGTTTACTCTTTATGCCGACTGCCGAAAGGGAAACAGACCGAATTTCATTCAGGCAGGCAGTCCCGAAAAAGCAGAGAATCTGTATAATTATTTCGTTGATTATTGCAGAAACAAGGGCATTAAAACCGAAACGGGAATTTTTGGTGCGGATATGAAAGTATCTTTATGCAATGACGGACCTTTTACAATGATAATTGAATAATCTGAATAATTCTCCCTTTGCTGTCAATAATTGACTGTGAGGGGGGATTTTTTTGAGAAAAAAAGCTGAAAACAGTATAATAATTCTTACTGCGGTATTTTTCATATGTTTTACATTGATATCATTCAGATATTTTAATCTTGCATCTGAAGCCCCGTATCTTGAAACGGCAATGTCAAATTCTTTTATAACCATAAATGCAGACCCCTGTCAGGGTACTATATACGACAGAAATATGAATCCGCTTACTAACAGGAAATATTATTTTCAGGCAGTAATCGTCCCTGATTTTGTAAATTATGATGAAATTGCGGAATATGCACAGGACAGGGAATATTTTGACAAAAAATTCAGGGAGGGGAAACCTTTTTCATTCCGCCTTAAATCTGAGATTGAAGAAACAGATGCAATAACGGTTTTCAGAATCCCCGTAAGGTATTCGGGTAGACAGACTGCACAGCATATAACAGGATATCTTTCCGATAATCAGGGAGTTTCAGGGATAGAATATGCATATAACAGGATTCTGCGGAACGAAAATAATGTAAACAGTGTTACCTATTCAACGGACGGTTTCGGTAATATATTAATCGGTGACGGAAAAACAGTCAGAAGAAGTAATTGTGCAGATACAGGTGCAGTCCTCACAATCGACAGGGATATACAGGGTATATGTGAAAATGCAGGGAAATTCATTCGGAAAGGTGCAGTTATAGTTTCTGATGTGAATAACGGTGATATTCTGGCACTTGTAAGTTTTCCGCAGTATCAGTGGTACAGGATTGAAGAAGCTGTTGAAAATGAAAACAGTCCGCTTATAAACCGTGCATTATGTCCTTACGGGGTAGGCTCGATATTCAAGCTTGTAACCGCCTGCGAGGGAATAAATGAAGGATATGAGAATTATATATATGACTGCAAAGGAATGGAAAATATATCAGGTCAGATTTTTAACTGTCATAAGCTTGACGGTCACGGCAGGCAGACTATGAGCGATGCAATAAAAAACTCCTGCAATACTTATTTCATAAATATGAGCAGGAGTTTTGATATAATGAAATTCCGCAGTCTTGCGGTATCTTTCGGATTCGGCAGGGAGATTCAGTTATGTGAGGGGATAATTTCGTCATCGGGAGTTATTCCGACAGCAGAGGATTTGAATATACCTGCGGAGCTTGCTAATTTTTCGTTCGGACAGGGAAAACTCAGTGCAACGCCCTTGCAGATAAACCGCTTTACCTGTGCAGTCGCAAACGGCGGAGAATTGCCGTTTATGCGTATAATCAAGGGGATAACCGTTGACGGAAAAAATACATCTGATAAAAGTATTCACAAAACAAGGATTATTAATTCTGATACTGCGGAAATTCTCAGAAATATGATGATTTCGGCAGTAAGTGAAAATGAAAATTCAAATGCATCTGCGGAAAATATAAGCGTTGGTGCAAAAACTTCAACTGCACAGACAGGACGCTTTGATGACAGCGGTGAGGAATTTTGTCATGCATGGATAACAGGTTTTTTTCCTGCGGAAAATCCTGAATATGCAGTTACAGTGCTTGCGGAGGACGGAGGTTATGGAAATGAAGCTGCTGCACCGATATTCCGAGAGATAGCTGAAAATATAACCGAATTAAAAAAATCCCGAAAGTAATTCTTTCGGGATTTTATAATCATACGCCACTTTCAACAGCACCGCCATTATCGACAATACCGCCGCCATTATCAACGACAC
>DGRR01000134.1:10887-12475 GCA_002389995.1 Ruminococcus sp. UBA4383
CGCCACCGTTATCCACGATACCGCCACCGCCATTGTCAACGATACCACCGCCATTATCGACAATACCGCCACTGCCATTATCCACGATACCGCTACTGCCGTTATCAACAACACCGCCACCGCCGTTATCGACAATACCGCCACCGCCATTATCCACGATACCGCCTGAATTATCGACAACGCTGCTTGCGCTGTTATCAGGGACGGGAGTCGGAGCTGGTGTGGGAGTATATGAATAGTCGGTATTGTCATAATAATTATCATTGTAATCGTCATAATTATTATTGTCATAGCTGTTATTGTCCTGATATGAAGTATTCTGGTCTGAGGGGATATAGTAAACTTCGAGTTTTTTACCGCTGCTGTTACTGAACTCATCGTTTGCCTTTACTTCTTTTCCGTCAACTTTAAGACCAACAACGGTATTGGGATTTCCCCATGTATCCGTTGAAGCTATGAGGGAATAATTTGAAATACCTGCTGATTTGAGTTTTATTTCGTACTGTGAAACGTTTATATCAGCGTAATCGGGTATTTTGGTATTGTCCTTGCCCTTGCTTATTTTGAGTTTGATAACGCTGTCTTTGGGGACTTTTGTACCTTTTGCGGTATCCTGAGCGAATATCATATCTGATTCATAGGAATCGTTATATTCATATGAAGCTTCAAAAGTGAAGTCATCACCGTATTTGGTCTGGACAAGCTGATAGAAACTTCCGACGAGGTCGGGGACTTCGACTTCGGGGGCAGGTACGGAAGTTTCGTCCTCGCCTGATTCTCCCGTGACTATATTATCGGAAACGGAAGCTCTTTTCTGTGAAGATATATTGCTTTTCTGATTTTTTGCGGGAGTCACCATATGGACGATTACGACAGATATTATAAAGAGTATCAGGAAAAGGAGTATTCCGATAAGTACGGGGACTTTTATTCGGTCAACCGTATTAACTTTTTCGAGTTTATAGTTATCGTATTCTTCACCGTCCTGATTCTGTACAGGCTGTCGGGTATACTGAGGCGGATTCTGATACTGATACTGCTGAGGGTAGGGCTGCTGCTGGGGGTACTGCTGATACTGAGGCTGATTATAGGGGTTGGGGTTATACTGAGGCTGTCTTGTATAGTTTGGTGAAGGATTTACCTGTTTTATGGGGGCAGGCTGTTCAAAGAGCCTTGTTACGAGTTCGGTTATGGTCTGTATTCTGTTTTTGCCCGAAAGGTTCATGCCGTCCATGATAACCCTTGAAACATGGCGTGGAATACTTCCGTTGAGCTGGTCGGGAGGGAGGAGGTCATCGGATTTCATTCTGTCCTTTGCATCAGTTGGCATACAGCCTGTAAGCGCACGGTACAGGAGGGCGCACATACCATAGACATCAGTCCATGAACCCTGCGGATTATTGCTGTTTATGAAATACTGTTCGGGTGCGGCATAGCCTTTGAAAATTTCGGGTTCAAGACCTGCATCAGCGGTTCTTTCGGCAGATACGCAGAAACCGAGGATTTTGAGTTCGCCTTTCGGGTTTATATACACTGTTTCGGGATTCAATGCACGGTGGATAATGCCTGCATTATGGAGAATACCCAC
>DGRR01000039.1:0-2139 GCA_002389995.1 Ruminococcus sp. UBA4383
AGAATTTTCTGTGTCATGGTCATACCCATTTTCAATCACACTCCGTTATTTTTTCATTTTCTCCGAAATTTCGGGGAATTTGCCGTATTTGTCAAGTATTTCGGGTACTTGCGAGAGTACAGCATCAGAATAATAATATATGCTGTAAAACAATCCGTCATAGTCCTCCTCGAAAAATTCATCTATATCTTCTTCCTCATAATCTTCGGGGAGGAGATATTTTTCATCGAGCATATCCGAAAAGTTTTCAAACGGTTCATCATGTTCATATGAATTCTGAACATTGTCACAAGCCTCATAGCAGTATTCAAGAAATTCCGCCAGCTTTTCGGCGAGATAGTCTGCATTTGGATTATTTTCCGTACTCAGAGCCTTTTCAAGTATCCTCACAAGAAATACAAGTGCAAACGGAGCAGGCGGAAAGAGTGTTTCCTGATGTTCAAAATCCGATATGCTGTCGAGAACATTGTCAAGAACTTCAATATTCCCCATATCGCTGAGAATATCGAGATATGCGGAATATTCCTTAGCTGTACCGTAGGCTGTAACCATTCTGTCCCACGGAATATCATTTTTGTCAAGACTGTCAATATATTCTTTGATGTTATCCATATTCTAACCTCTTTGTGGAATGGAGAGAATGCCGCCACTGAACGTTCACTCTCAATGCAAGCGGCGGCTTTCCCCCAAGCCATTTTTTATTTTCTATTGATGATTGCACCCTTGTCGGCAGATGATACCTGCTGTGCATAGCGTTTGAGATATCCTGTGATATTTTCCTTTTTCTTTATAGGCATAGTTTTTCTGCGTTCTGCGAGTTCCTCGTCCGAAACCTCAAGATTTATGCTGTAATTCGGAATATCTATGGAAATTATATCCCCGTCCTTTACATATGCGATAGTACCGCCGTTTACAGCTTCGGGGGATACATGACCGATTGCAGCACCTCTTGTTGCTCCTGAAAATCTTCCGTCAGTGATAAGCGCAACTGATGAGCCAAGCCCTGCGCCCTGAATTGCAGATGTAGGCGAGAGCATTTCCCTCATTCCCGGACCGCCTGCGGGTCCTTCATAGCGGATAACAACTACATCTCCTGCCTTGATACCGCCCTCATAGATAACCTTTATTGCATCTTCCTCACTGTCGAAAACTCTTGCAGGTCCTTTATGGACGAGCATTTCGGGAGCGACTGCACTTCTCTTGACAACACATCTGTCAGGGGCAAGATTTCCCTTCAATACGGCAATACCGCCTGTTTCGCTGTAAGGATTGTCAATTGGTCTTATAATTTCGGGGTCACGATTAATGCAGTTCTTTATATTTTCACCGACTGTCTTTCCTGTTACCGTCATGCAGTCAAGGTTGATTAAATCTTTTTTCGATAACTCATTCAGTACGGCATAAACTCCGCCTGCCTCATTCAAATCCTCCATATATGTATGACCTGCGGGGGCAAGATGACATAAATTCGGTGTTTTCGCACTGATTTCATTAGCCATGTCAAGATTTATCTCTATACCGCATTCATTTGCGATTGCAGGGAGGTGGAGCATACTGTTTGTTGAACAGCCGAGAGCCATATCTGCCGTGAGAGCGTTATAAAATGCCTTTTCAGTCATTATGTCAAGGGGACGGATATTTTTTCTGTAAAGTTCCATAACCTGCATACCTGCCTCTTTCGCAAGGCGTATTCTGTCGGAATATACCGCAGGAATTGTGCCGTTGCCTTTAAGACCCATACCGAGAACTTCCGTGAGACAGTTCATTGAATTTGCGGTATACATTCCCGAACATGAACCGCAGGTCGGACAGGCATGATTTTCGTATTCCTCAACGTCCTGTTCGGAAATTTTTCCTGCCGTATATGCACCTACCGCCTCGAACATACTTGAAAGGCTTGTCTTTTTGCCTTTGACATGACCTGCAAGCATAGGACCTCCGCTGACAAATACTGTCGGAACGTTGATTCTTGCGGCTGCCATAAGCAAGCCGGGAACGTTCTTGTCGCAGTTAGGTACCATTACAAGTGCGTCAAAATGATGTGCAAGTGCCATACATTCAGTTGAATCCGCAATAAGGTCACGGGTTACAAGTGAATATTTCATACCGACATGACCCATTGCGATTCCGTCACATACA
>DGRR01000039.1:2193-5860 GCA_002389995.1 Ruminococcus sp. UBA4383
TCCGTCACATACAGCTATTGCAGGGAACACGACAGGTGTACCGCCTCCCATGGCAACGCCGAGTTTTACTGCTTCAACTATTTTGTCAATGTTCATATGTCCCGGTACGATTTCGTTATATGAAGAAACTATTCCGACAAGCGGACGATTCATTTCTTCCTTTGTATGTCCGAGCGCATTGAAAAGAGAACGCTGGGGAGCTTTGTCTGTACCTGAACAGAAAAAATTACCGCTCATTTTTAACACCTCATTTATTTTTTATTTCGTTTTTTCCTTATATTTTCAAGCTGTTCCTTATGAAGAAGTTCATATATTTCACGGCGGATAATGAAATCAAAATCATCATCGGGATAATCAAATTCGGGGTCTTTAAGGTTTTCATCGTCATCATCTGCGGGTTTTTCACGTTTTTTGATTTTCCAGCGCAGTTTAAGACCCTTGTCGTCATAGGGAGCGTAGAAAAGCGGAATACTTGCAAGAATCAGGACTCCTCCGAGTATCACCATGGGTATTCTGAGAGCATTATTCCATCTTGTTTTCATATCCTCCTGCATTTCGGCATATTCCTGCAAATCCTCATCGGTTATGCTTTTATCGGGGAGTTCTTTCTTTTTTACGGTTTCGATTCCGAAATACCAAATCATGAACAGTCCTGCACAGATAAGAATGATTCCGAATATCTGCGAAAACGACAGTCTGAATTTCCAGTAGCCTTTGTCTTTCATAATAATTCCCCATTTCGTTAATATTACGGAACGCCTGAATTTATGAACGTTTCGTTAATAAAATATTAACAAATTATTGTGATAATGTTGTGAAAATATTGCAATAATATGAAGAAATTATGAACAACTTGTTAATAATTTGCGAATTTTATACTTTTTGTAATCAAAATTTCTATACACTTTCAGAAAATCAGATTTATAATATACAAAAAGTTATAAAAATTATTTCAAATTATGTATTGGTTAATTTATTTTAATATAATATTTCCCCACCCACAGAGGGGTGGGAAAACATTAAAATTTTCAGTTGTTGATAAGCTTGTCCTCATCGCTCCAGCTATAAAGCTTTCTGATTTCCTCGCCTACCTTTTCAGCAGGGTGTTCAGCGGCAAGCTTTCTCATAGCCTTGAAATGTACCTGACCGCCTGCATCTGACATATCGAGGAGGAATTCCTTTGCGAATGAACCGTCCTGAATGTTTTTGAGAATCTGCTTCATGGCTTTCTTTGTATCTTCTGTGATAACCTTCGGACCTGATGTATAGTCACCGTATTCTGCGGTATTTGAAATTGAATATCTCATTCCTGCAAAACCGCTCTGATAGATAAGGTCAACTATGAGCTTCATTTCGTGGATACACTCAAAATATGCATTTCTGGGGTCATATCCTGCTTCAACAAGTGTCTCGAAACCTGCCTGCATGAGAGCGCATACACCGCCGCAGAGTACAGCCTGTTCACCGAAAAGGTCTGTTTCTGTTTCAGTTCTGAAAGTAGTTTCGAGAACGCCTGCTCTTGCTCCGCCTATTGCAAGACCGTAAGCGAGAGCTGTTTCAAGAGCCTTACCTGTTGCGTCCTGATGTACTGCAACGAGACAGGGTACACCCTTGCCTGCCTGATATTCACTTCTTACGGTATGTCCCGGACCTTTGGGAGCTATCATTGTAACGTCAACATCTGCGGGAGGTGTGATACAGCCGAAATGGATATTGAATCCGTGAGCGAACATGAGCATATTTCCTGCTTCGAGGTTGGGTTCGATATCCTCTTTGTAGAGTTTAGCCTGTTTTTCATCGTTAATGAGTATCATGATGATGTCAGCCTGTTTAGCAGCCTCAGCAGCAGTGAATACTTCAAAGCCCTGAGCGACAGCCTTGTCCCATGAGCGTGAACCCTCATAAAGACCGATTATTACCTTGCCCTTGTCGCCGAGTGATTCTTTTGCGTTGAGAGCATGAGCATGACCCTGACTTCCGTAACCGATAACAGCAATTGTCTTGCCGTATAAAAGTGAAAGGTCGCAGTCCTGTTCATAGTAAACCTTAGCAGTATTTTCCATTTTTGAATTTCTCCTTTTGTTAATAATATTATCTTAACCGTCACTGACGGAATTAAGCAACAATTATGAATTATGAATTTATTTCGTTTTAAGGCAGTTTTCGCTTATTTTGAATGGGGGAGCCGCCCTTTTGGGGCTTGACCTTCCGTTCACTCCGCTGTCGCTCCGTTCACTCTCAGGTCAAGGGGCGGCTTATTCCCCCAAGCCCCCTTTATTATCTGGTTTTCAGGCAGTTTTCGCCACGTTCAATGGCAACCATTCCTGTACGGCACATTTCCATTATGCCGTATGTTTTCATAAGTTCGATAAATGCGTCAATTTTTGAAGTTTCGCCTGTAAGTTCGCATATAAGTGCTGTTGTGGAATAGTCAACTATCTTTGAACGGAATATTTCAACCGCTGCCATTATATCCTGTCTTGTGGACGGTGAATTTCTCACTTTGAGAAGAAGGAGTTCACGGATAACGGTTTCATGTTTGTCAAGGACTTCAACTTCCTTTACATCATGGAGTTTTTCAAGCTGTTTGAGGATTCTTTCCTTTACTTCGTCATCTCCGTGAAATGCAACGGTAATTCTTGAAAATCCTGCGGATTCAGTTTCGCCCACAGTGAGACAGTCTATATTGAATCCACGTCTTGTAAACATTCCCGAAACTCTCGAAAGTACACCTGTAACGTTTGAAACTATAACGCCTATTACATACTGTTTCATATCAGTCACCTCACTTGATTTCAGTAATTATGTCCTCGATTGAACCGCCCGGCGGGAGCATGGGCAGTACAAATTCGTCACAGTCAACGGCACAGTCGATAAGATATGTTTTTCCGCACGAAAACGCTTCTTTTGCGGCATTTTCGAGTTCCTGACGGGTACAGACTTTCTTTCCCTGTGCGCCGAAAGCCTCTGCAAGCTTTACAAAATCTGTTTTTCTTGCGAGAGTTGTATTTGAATAGTGCTTGTTGAAGAATAAAGTCTGCCATTGTCTTACCATTCCGAGAACACCGTTATTCATTATGACGATTACAAGCGGGGTATTCTGAGTTACGGCTGTTGCGAGTTCATTGAGATTCATTCCGAAACTTCCGTCACCTGTAAAAAGAATAGTCTGTCTGCCCGTAGCCTCAGATGCACCTATTGCCGCACCCATGCCGTAGCCCATTGTTCCGAGTCCTCCGCTTGTGAGGAGAGTTCTGGGCTTTTTAAAGGGATATCTCTGTGCAGTCCACATCTGGTGCTGTCCTACGTCCGTAACGACTATATCATTTTCGGAGGCATGGGAGCTTATTATGTCAATGATTGTATAGGGAGTAAGTTTTTCGCCTGAAACTCCTGAATTTTCGCATTGTGAAATGCAGTTGGCACAGTTTTTCTCATATGATGCCCTGAGAGCATT
Source organism: Ruminococcus sp. UBA4383 (assembly GCA_002389995.1). Taxonomy (GTDB): domain Bacteria; phylum Bacillota; class Clostridia; order Oscillospirales; family Ruminococcaceae; genus Ruminococcus. The sequence goes on from DGRR01000039.1 coordinate 5,651, forward strand.
TTCAGTGCGTGAAAGTTCTTCGGAGCGCAGAGCCTTTATTCTTTCGTCCCATTCGGGGCGTTTTCTGCTTTCGGTCATGGATACGAGCCTGAAAAGAGCATCTTTTATATCTCCCTCTATTGTGAGGTCGGAAGTTATATTTTTATTGAGTTCGGCGCAGTCGATATCAATATGTATTATCCTGAAATTCTTGTTGAATCTTTCCTTTTT
>DGRR01000039.1:6048-10372 GCA_002389995.1 Ruminococcus sp. UBA4383
ACTGCGGAAAGTCCCATAAGTGAACAGCCCATAGGTATATCAGCTTTTTCGGAAAGTTCAATGAGTTCCTTTGAAGCTTTTCCCGAAATAATTCCTCCGCCGAAATATATGTATGGTCTTTCGGCACTGTTAATCATTTCCGCAGCCTTTCTGAGTTTGCTTTCCGAGGCAAATCTCAGCGGATAAGGTCTTACGGGGTCGGCTTTCGGTTCAAAATCCCATACAGCGGTCTGTACATCTTTCGGAATATCCACAAGTACGGGTCCGGGTCTGCCTGACTTTGCTATTTTGAAGGCGGTTCTCAGAACGTCTGCGAGTTCACGGATATCCTTTACTATGAAATTATGTTTTGTGACAGGCATTGTTATGCCTACTATATCGACTTCCTGAAAACTGTCACGTCCTATGAGACTGCACGGTACATTTCCCGTTATTGCAACCATAGGCACAGAATCAAGATAAGCCGTAGCTATGCCTGTAACGAGGTTTGTTGCACCCGGTCCTGATGTTGCGATAACCACGCCTACTTTGCCCGTAGCCCTTGCATAACCGTCAGCGGCATGGGCTGCGCCCTGTTCATGTGCAGTGAGAACGTGTCTTATTCTGTCACGGCTCAGATAAAGTTCATCAAAGAGGTTTATAACCTGTCCTCCCGGATAGCCGAATATCGTATCACAACCCTGTTCTATCAGAGTTTCAACAACGATTTTTGCTCCTGAAATTTTCATATCAAATGTTCCTTCTCATTTATTATGGATTGCAGGGACAGAGATTCCGTCCCCGATTTATTCTATTATATCACTTTGCTGTTATAAAATCAACAAGTATATAAATATTTATAATTTTTTTGTCTATAATCCATACTTTCAACACTTTGTTTTTGCCTTATTGAGCATATTGTTTACTGCACTGACAAGGGCTTTTACGGAAGATGTAATAATATCGTTGTCGATGCCTGTACCCCAGAAACTCTGTCCGTCAGATGAAGTTATCTCCACATATGATACTGCCTTTGATGCAGAACCTACTTCGAGAGCGTGTTCGGAATATGTATTTATATTGTAGTCTGCTCCCGTATACGAACGTATTGCATTGCTTACCGCATCAAGTCGTCCGTTTCCCGTATCGGAGGCGGTTACATTCCTGTCATTGTAATAAAAGCCCACATCAGCCTGTATGCCGTTTTTCTGTACGAAATGTGTTTCGGTAACATTTATTGGGGAAATGATATCCACATAATTTTCCTTGAATATCTGATAAACTTCATCGGGCATGAGTTCTTTATGTCTGTGGTCGGAAATACTTTTGACTTTGTAGCCGAGTTCCTCACGCATTTTTTTCGGAAGGTTATAGCCGTATCTTGTTTCGAGGATATAGCCGATTCCGCCTTTTCCTGACTGACTGTTTATTCTTATGACATCTGCTGAATATTCCCTGCCTATATCTTCTGGGTCAAGCGGTAAATACGGCACTGTCCAGTGTTCTGTATGTCCTTCTTCTCTCCACTTCAAACCTTTTGCGATAGCGTCCTGATGTGAACCGCTGAACGCTGCAAATACAAGTTTTCCGGAATAGGGCTGTCTTTCATTGACATTCATTCCCGTGAGCCTTGTATATATTTCCGTTATCGCAGGAATATCGCTGAAATCAAGACAGGGGTCAATTCCCTGAGTATACATATTCATGGCAAGAGTTATTATATCAACATTTCCTGTTCTTTCACCGTTTCCGAAAAGTGTTCCCTCCACACGGTCAGCACCTGCAAGGAGTCCCATTTCCGTATCAGCTACCGCACAGCCACGGTCATTATGAGGGTGAAGTGATATTATTACATTTTCCCTGTACTTTATATTCTCGCAGATGTATTCAATCTGATTCGCATACACATGGGGCATTGAAAGCTGTACCGTTACGGGGAGATTTATTATAACCTTGTCATTTTCATTCGGCTGCCATATATCAAGGACTGCATTACAGACCTCCAGTGCATATTCAGGTTCAGTACCCGTAAAGCTTTCGGGAGAATATTCAAACCTGAAATTCCCCTCATATTTTTCACGGTATTCCTTGCAGAGCTTTGCACCGTATACGGCAATTTCCTTGATTTCCTCCTTATTTTTGCGGAAAACCTGCTCCCTCTGTGCGATAGATGTTGAATTGTAGAGATGTACTATTGCGTTTTTACAGCCTTTGAGAGCCTCAAAAGTTTTTTCAATTATATGTTCCCTTGACTGCGTGAGTACCTGAATTGTGACATCATCGGGTATCATGTTCTGTTCAATAAGTATACGGCAGAAATCATATTCAGTTTCAGATGCGGCAGGGAATCCTATTTCTATTTCCTTGAATCCCACTCTTACAAGCTCTCTGAAAAATTCAAGCTTTTCATCGAGACTCATCGGAGTGATAAGTGCCTGATTTCCGTCCCTCAAATCAACGCTGCACCAGAGAGGTGCTTTGTCGATATAGGATTTCTGCGTCCACTTCATAGCTGTTTTCGGTGCTTCAAAGAACTGTCTTGTGTACTTCTCAAAATTTCTCATAAAAAATCCTCCTTAACTGAATACATAATGAATTATGAATTGATTTAAGCCTTTCGGAGGATAAAAAAATCTCCCCCATGCAAGGCATGGAAGAGACGAAGTTTATACTATACTCCGTGGTACCACTCTTCTTGATGTACAAAAATACACCCACTCATCTGTGTCAGAAAACACATATCTCTGTAACGGGAGAACCCGTTCAAGCCTAATCGCCATAAGACTTTCAGCCGACTGCTCAGGGAGGAGTTATGACCTTTTCTGCAATACTGTCTTTCACCGATTTTAAGTCGTCAATCTTCGCCTTTGAGGCTTGACCTTTCGTTCACTCCACTATGCTCCGTTCACTCTCAGGTCAAGGGCGAAAATTTCCTCTAATTTAAAGTCGTCAGACTTAAACGACAGCTCTCTGTGAATACATCAAAGGCTTTTATTCCCGTCACCGCATTTAACATATTAATCAGCATTATACAACATATTTTTTAATTTGTCAAGGGCTGAAATTAAAATAATTTTTTTAATTTATTACAATCTGTAAATCATATTTTATTAATTGCCTAAAAATTCCTGATAATATTGTGTAATATGTAAAATTTTCCAATAATGATTGACTTTTTATTTGCAAAATGTTATAATAAGATGAATGGTGAATTTTTATTCATTATGTGTAAACAAAAGTAAATCTGATTTCATACAACCGATTTTAAACCAAGAGGAAAATTTGCGCTCTTGCGCTGAGAATGAACGTAACGAAGTGGAGTGAATGAAAGCGCAAGGCTATAAAAGCGCAAATTTGACGATTTTAGATAAGGAGATTATTATGAGTATAAATACAAACAGCTATGAAAGCCCTTTCTGTACAAGATACGCAAGCGAGGAAATGCAGTACGTCTTTTCCGCAGATAAAAAATTTACTACATGGAGAAAATTATGGGTTGCCCTCGCAAGAGCTGAAATGAAACTCGGTCTGCCCATTACTCAGGCGCAGGTTGACCAGCTTGAACAGCATATCAATGATGTGGATTATGAAATGGCTGCCGAACGTGAAAAACAGACACGCCATGATGTTATGGCTCATGTATATACTTACGGTCAGGCTTGCCCCGATGCCGCAGGTATTATCCACCTCGGCGCAACTTCATGCTATGTGGGCGACAATACCGATATTATAATCATGCGTGACGCTATGAAAATAGTCAAGAGAAAACTTGTCAACGTCATGAATAACCTCGCAAAATTCGCTGACGAATATAAAAATATGCCATGCCTCGCATATACTCACCTCCAGCCCGCACAGCTTACCACTGTCGGAAAAAGGGCAACTCTCTGGCTCAATGAACTCCTTATGGACTATGATGACCTTTGTTACAGAATTGATAACCTCAAAATGCTCGGCTCTAAGGGTACTACGGGTACTCAGGCTTCATTCATGGAACTCTTTGAGGGTGATACCGAAAAAATAAAGTCCCTCGAAAAAATGATTGCAAATGAAATGGGATTTGATTCTGTCGTTCCCGTTTCAGGTCAGACCTATTCAAGAAAAATTGATTCGCAGATTCTCTCCGTTCTCAGCGGAATCGCTCAGACCGCAAGCAAGTTCTCAAATGATATGCGTATCCTCCAGAGTTTCAAGGAAATGGAAGAACCCCGTGAGAAAAAACAAATCGGCTCTTCCGCTATGGCTTACAAGAGAAATCCCATGAGATGTGAGAGAATTACCTCCCTCGCAAGATATGTCATGATTGATTCCCTTAACCCTGCATTCACCGCAGGTACTCAGTGGT
>DGRR01000137.1 GCA_002389995.1 Ruminococcus sp. UBA4383
ATGTATCATGCTCACCTTTCCGTGTACCGATTGCTCGTCTCGCTGCTGCTCAGGCTGCAATTGCTAACAAGTAATCAACTCGGCTCAGGCATCATGTATTTATCTGAATAAAAATAAAGCCCTCGCAGTTTCGGCTGTGGGGGCTTTTTAATAGTTATAGAAAATTGTGTTTATGAGTTTTCATAATTACTGAATACTTCTGAGACAGAATTGGTTCTTTTCTGGAGAATCCATTCGCCTGAACTTGTCAGACCGTAAAAATTGCCTGTCGATATATCCCATGCGATTGAACCCTGATATAAAATTATTCCCGCAATACCGTTAATATCAGGGATTTCTTCTGCGGTATCAACATCAATTTCCATGCGGACAACTGACAGACCTCTTTCATATCTTATAAATTCTTCACTTCTTATTGAAAGCATTTTTAACTCCTTTCTGCAATTGGTTGAAAGTATTTTTTGCAGGAGAATTTTCCTTGCATAATAGGTTTAAAACAGGGATTTTTTCAATGCAGAAGCGTTGATTATTTTTTGAATTTATAAAATTTTATTCTTTTAACTTTTTTCAGATGAGTAAATTCTTTAAAATAAAAAGACGGTCTTTTGACCGCCTTTTTGTTATTTATTAAAAAGTTAATGGAAGTGAATCAACTGTACCTGAAAGATAGGACTCAATTGCAGCGGCATCATTAACTGTTATACCGTCGCCAGTGTTGTAAACATCTGCATTGACTTTCTGCTCATCTGTGAGGTCATACTTCTGTGAGTTTGCAACATACTGCATAATTCTTACTGAATCTGAGATAGTTACCTTGCCGTCGAGGTTTACATCACCGAAAAGCACTGAATCGTCATTAATTTTTATATCGTGGAGCTTTATTTCTGCGTTTTCAGGTTCTTCAACAGATACACAGAATATACCGTAGTATTCCTCACCGCCGATTGATGCTTTTATATTTATGGGATAAACACCAAATTCTGAATTTACAAACTGATGTGTGTCGATTGTTACGAACTCAGGGAGGTTATTCATGTTGCATACGAAATGATCATCAATGAAAATCTGTCCGCCTGTAAGGTCAAGGCTTTCGCCATATGCATAGAATTTCTTGTCGGGAACTTTTATGTCAAGTGTGAAATTTTCTTTCTCCTGTTCAATCATAGGAGTTCCGTATACAAATTCGTATGCATCTTCACCGATTTTCACATCTTCAATCTCAATATCTGAGCCTTCGCTCTCCTCAACGCATACGCAGAACATACCATAATATTCTTTGCCATTGAGAGCTACTCTTACATGTATAGGATAAACACCCGGAATACTGCTGCTGATGAACTGATGTGTATCTACTTCAACTTCTGCACCTTCTATGTAGCAACCCTCTGTGTAATCCATGTAGCAAAGGAAAACATCATCAAGGTAAATTTTTCCGCCTGAAAGGTCAAGTTCTTCGCCCTCTTTGTAGTATTTCTTTTCGGGAAGTTCAAGGCGGATACCTTCATAATCTCTTTCTGCGAGTTCCTTCATGATAAGGGGTGTTCCGCATACGAAATCATCTGATGCTGATGCGCTGATAACGGGTGCTGCGCTCATGCAAGCGGCAATAGCGAGTGTAAGTGCTGACATAACAATTTTTTTCATTTTAAATTACTCCTTTTTAATAAATAACATTTTTTTCGGTTTTTGGCACATTAATGATTTTATGCCTTTTTTCAATTGTGATTGGGTTTACAGGCGTATGAAACTGATTTTTTCACTTCCTTATTTTACTTTTTGTATTTGAACTGTGTTTCTCACCGTTCTGTATATATATTCGTCAGGACAGGGATTAAAGGGACAGCAATTTTTAAAAAAACATTGATTTTTCTTTATTTTGGCAAATAGTACAATTTTTTGTAATGCAGTCAAATATTTATATGCTTTTTACAAATAAATTGCTTCATTTTTGTATAAAAATCCAAAACGTTTGTTTATTAACTATCTTGCTTTAACATAAGAGGGTTTACATACTGCTATTATTTTTATCAGATAATTTATTCATTTTCTTTAATGTATTCCAGCGAAGTTTTCATCATATAATCCTCGACAAACAAATCATTTTCGGAGAGTTTTACTATAAAGTTCTGTATATATTCATTGTCAAGCCATGCAAATTCTCCGCCGAATCTTCCGAGTTCAAAGTATTCATCACCATACAAAAGATATAAATAACGCTCTCCGTAATCTGCCCAGCCCCCTGTCTCTCTTTTCATTTCACATTCTTTAAAACTCTCAGCATTTTCAGCGATATATTTTATATCGTTGACTAAACCGTCATTTTTTTCATCAAGATATTTCTGATGACCGTTTTTGATTATTTCGTCTGCCTTTTTGATTAACTCATCGTCTTTATCCTCGCCTGTATATTTGCCGAAATCTTCTGTATATTCATTTCCGTTCATATCAATTACATTTACCGAAAGATTTGTATACCAGCCGTAAGTATAATCAATGTATGTATCATAATTCACCGATACAAGAACGGGTACGGAATTATTTCTCACAAAATCCGAGAGAGATCTTTTCAACATACAAAAGTCGAAAACGTCTATTATATCATCATTGTTGAAATCTGATGCCTCCGCTGAGATTTCAACATCAGGCTTGTTTAAAAGCCATTCCTGCAAAGTTACTGCATCAGCAATATTGAAATTTCCGTCATTATTCACATCACCGATAAGCACATCATCAATATAATTCCGATAACTGAATATCCCATTATTTACAGTAAGCCTGTATGTTTCCCCGTCTGCGGTTACATTCACATCACCGTCAGACAGAGCCTTTATTTTGTAGAGGTTCTGTATATCATCATGTTCAATTGCACTCGATACCCACTCACAGCCGTCATATACGGCGATTTTTTCATATGATACTTTAACCATGTCCGTAATATCTTCTTCATAGCCTGAATTTACGCAGAAATAAGATGTAACATCATTTTCAGAATACACATTTGTTATGTAATTTTCACTTCTGATAAAGCCGTTCACATAGGAAAAATACCTCTTGTCAGGAAAATCAGTCAGATTCTTGTTTTCATAATTATAAGTCTCATAAAATCCTGATTTTCCGTCATAATCTACTTTTATTTCACCGTTTTCAACTTCCACTATGTAGTTATAGATTTCGGGATAAGTCACCGTAATTTCGGGTACACCGTCAACAGGTTCTTCAAGCCAGACATATAACTCTTCTTTTCCCTCGATACTTACAACATATCTTCCGTCATTTTCGGGCGTGAATATAAATCCGTAAGTTTCACGCTTAACATCTGATTCAGCGTCAGAACTAACTGTAAAGCTTGTTTTTTCCGCATATATATCCCTGTCAAGAAAATATACCGAATCTCCGTCAACTCTGTACATATCATAGTATGCATTTCTGAAAGATTCATATTCAAATTCTGTCTGCGGATAGATGCTCTGTTCTGCGTATGCTGTAAAATTTGCACATGGGATTAATGCAAGACCTGCAATTAAAGATATTAATTTTTTCATAAATAATACTCCTTATTTAAATTTTAATGCGGAATTAAAAAGTGCAGATTTCTAATTCCGCATTTGTAAATGATTTGTCCCCTATATATAAATGTCAGAAAAATGCCCAGTTTTTATTTTTTTCTGAAAATTTTCGGAAACTTTGTATGTATGCACAATTCTATTATAACATATTTATATAATTATTACAATAAAAAACGGCTCTGTATTTCAGAACCGTTTTTTAATTATTTCATGAAATAGTATATCATTCCGTATATTACTGATGCTGTACAGCCGTAAAGTATTACAGGCCCTGCAATCGTGAATATTTTCGTGCCTACCCCCATGACAAGCCCCTCAGATTTCGCCTCTATCGCAGATGAACTTATAGCGTTTGAAAATCCCGTTATGGGAACGAGAGTTCCTGCTCCTGCGTGTTTTGCGATTTTCTGATATAATCCTGTACCTGTCAGGACAGAACTTGCCCCGACAAGTATTATTGATGTCCATGCGCCTGCGTCCGTTCTGTCAAATCCCATGCGCTCAAAAACTGAAAGTATTATCTGACCTATGACACATATAAGTCCGCCCACTGCAAATGCTGTACTTACATTGACTTTTGAATTTGATTTTGGTGAGGCTTGCTTTGTCATTTCACTGTATATCTGCGGTGTTATTTTCATTTTCACATCTCCTTTTTGGTATTATGTGAAAAAGTAAGAATAATATTCTTGGAATCCGTTTTTATAACCTCATATTTTCTGTGATATAATCATTTCAGGAGCATATGAATACGTTCAAGAATACGTCCTTTGTCCATAAGTTCAAGCTTTCTGAAATTTTTTATAAGCGCAGTTTCAATATCAGAAAGCGACGACTTTGTAAGACCTCGTTTGTCATCGGTTATACCTGCAATATAATCGAGCGAAACATTATAAAGGCGTGCAATATTTATGGCTATATTCAGCGGAATTTCACTCTCTCCACATTCATATCTCCTGTACTGTGTAAGATGCAGATATAATTTTTCTGCAACCTGTTTCTGTGTCATATCTGCATCTTCACGCAAATCACGCACCCTTTGGTAATTGTGCATAAAATCACCTCCGAAACTTTTCTGTTTCAATTTTAACATACAGCACAATTATGTATTGACGTGATTCGTATATTTGTGTTATAATATGAATAATAAACACTATTATGTGTTTTATATAAAGGAGGCTATTTTATGAAAAAATTAATCATCTCATTGACGGCTGTTTTATTCACTGTCCTTTCGCTTGTTTCATGTGGTGGAAAAGATGTTGAAATTGTCATTCCGTCAGGCATGGCATCTCTCATGGATTTGAGTGACTATTCAATTTCAGATGAAAAAGGCTACAAAAGCATGACGAAAAATGATGACGGAAGTGTAACGTATGTTCTGTCTGCATCTCAGCATAAGGAACTTATGAAAGAAGTTGACAAAAAAGCAGAAGAATTTTATGGAGATATTCTCGATTCAGAGGAGTATCCGAATATCACTGATGTAAAGACAAATTCAGACTATTCCGAAATCACAATAACGACAAAATCAACAGAACTTGACTTTCAGGAAAATCTTTTAAACATAGCGATATTTATGCACTCAGGAATTTATTCAATGTTTGAGGGAAATCCCGACAAAGACATAAAAGTTGAATTTATAAATGCAGACAGCGGAGATGTTATTTATTCAAAATCTTCAAAAGCAGATGAAGCTGACAAAACAGAAACTACTACTATAACAACAACTACCACAACTACTGCAACTACCACAACTACCACAGCAACAACAACTATTGCAACCACACAAAAAAATAATTCAGCTGCCAATAGAACAGAATATGACGGATATAATGAATCTGAAAATCAAAAAGTTCAGTATAAAAATTTATCTTTACAGATACCCAAATACTATTCAGAAGATAAAACAGATGATGACAGCATTCAATATGTTGTAAAAAATGGCTCATCAAATGTTGTTATTTTAAACATAAGTGCATCGGATTTTGATTTGGAGCTTACAGATGATTTTTTAAACGCCTTTTCATCTGGAATCAAAAAGAACATAGAAGAAGAGGGAAATTTCATAGGTGAGGTTCGTTCTGAAGTAGTAAAGGAGAACGGAAATACATATTGTATTTGGGCGACACATATTAAAAACGAAGATAATACATTGCTTGATTACGTTTTGGCATATTTGTTTGATGTTGAAAACAAAACTTCGTATAGGTTCATTTTTTATCAGTTAAGTGATTACAAATATTCATATGTGAACGATTTATTAAAAATACTTTCAGATGCACAAATTTCCGCACCTGCAAAAGCAGAAACCCCGGTACAGGCACAATCGCAGACATCAGTAAAAATAACAGGTACAAGAACAGGGAAAGACTTGTCGGGTAATGATATACTTATTGTCGACTATGAATTTTACAATGGTACAAACGAAAATCAGATGTTTGTAACTTATTTTGATGATAAAGCATATCAAAACGGTGTTGAATGTGATGATGTTGTTTTCAGCAGTGATTATGATGCAGACAATCTTCTCAAAGAAGTACAGCCCGGATATTCAATCACTGTAAGCAAGGCATATGTATTAACAGATTTTTCAACTGTCACAATATCAGTTAAAAAGCTTTTCAGTGGTGAAGAATATGTATCACAGACAGTAACATTTTAAACAAAAAACTCCGAACTTTTACAGTTCGGAGTTTTATTTATCAGCCTTTGAGGGCTACACGCCTTATTTTACCGCTTATAGTTTTGGGAAGTTCGTCACGGAATTCAACGATTCTCGGATATTTATAAGGAGCGGTATGTTTCTTGACATAGTTCTGAATTTCCTTTTTAAGTTCCTCAGTACCTTCCTTGCCTTTGACAAGCACGATAGAAGCCTTTACTACCTGACCTCTTACGGGGTCGGGAGCGGCACTTACACCACATTCAAGGACATAGGGGAGTTCCATGATAACGCTTTCGATTTCAAACGGTCCTATTCTGTAACCGCTTGACTTGATAACATCATCAACACGACCGACATACCAGAAATATCCGTCCTCATCTTTCCAAGCTGTATCGCCTGTATGGTAAACATTATCATGCCAAGCCTCTTTTGTTTTTTCCTCATCGTTGTAGTAACCGAGGAAAAGACCTGCGGGAATTTTTTTATCCGTGCGGATAACGATTTCGCCTGTTTCACCTGTTTTGACAGGTTTTCCGTTGGGGTCAACGATATCGACATCATAGAGTACGCTTGGTTTGCCCATAGAGCCGGGGCGGGGGTTCATGCCGACAAAGTTACCAATAGAGAGTGTAGTTTCGGTCTGACCGAATCCCTCCATAAGTTTAACGCCTGTTGCGTTGAGGAACTGGTTGTAGACTTCGGGGTTGAGAGCTTCGCCTGCAACTGTTGCATATTTTATACTGCTCAAATCGAACTTTGACAAATCCTCTTTGATAAAGAATCTGTACATTGTAGGAGGAGCGCAGAAAGTAGTTATATTATATTTTGCGAACATGGGGAGGATTTTATTTGCATCGAATCTGTCGAAATCGTATACAAACACACAGGTTTCACTGAGCCACTGTCCGTAGAGTTTGCCCCAGAGAGCCTTTCCCCAGCCTGTATCGGAGATTGTGAAGTGTATGCCGTTGGGGTCAACATTGTGCCAGTAACGGGCTGTTATGAAGTGACCGAGGGCATATTTATGGCTGTGTGTAGCGATTTTGGGATAACCCGTAGTACCTGATGTAAAGAACATGAGGTTAGGTTCACTTCCGCATGAAAGTTCATCAGGGGAAGTCGGACGCTCAAATACATCGCTTTGAGATGCGATTCCGTCATTGAAATCGAGCCAGTTTTCACGCTGACCTCTCACAATAATTCTTGTGATATCCATTCCGCATTCATCGACAGCGAGGTCAACCTGATGAGCAACATCGCCCTCACCCGTACAGACAATAGCCTTAACGCCTGCCGCCTTGAAACGGTATGTGAAATCGTGCTGGACAAGCTGATTTGTTGCGGGAATGACAATAGCACCGAGTTTATGAAGTGCGATTATTGAGAACCAGAACTGATAATGTCTTTTAAGGACAAGCATAACCTTGTCGCCTTTTTTGATTCCGATTGAGCGGAAATAATTTGCGGTCATGTTGGAATATTTTTTCATATCCGCAAAAGTAAAGGTTTTCTCCTCCATATCGTTTGAAACGTAGATGAGAGCCTTTTTATCGGGACATTTTTCGGCAAGGCCGTCAACTATATCGAAACCGAAATTGAAGCTTTCCTCATTTTTGAAGCTTATACCTGTGAGTGCGCCTGTTTCGTCTGTTTCGACATTCACGAACTTGTCGGCTATGGGGTTTTCGATTTTTGCGAGGTCAAAATTTGTAACGCCTGCGAGGATAGACGGTTCAAGGTGCTGGATAGCTTTCTGGGGCTGCTGGTTGACACCGAAAACAACAGCATAGAATTTACATTCTTCACCGCCCACTGCCCATTCGTCATGGGGTTCGCTGCTGTCGTAGTAGATTGAGTCGCCTTCTTCGAGGACTTCTTCATTGTCACCGATTCTTACTTTAAGTTTACCGCTGATGATTATATCGAGTTCCTGTCCCTCGTGGGTATGGGGGTGGGGTACTCTGAATTTTTCGTCAACATAGGGGATAGTTACGAGGAATGGTTCGCCTATTTTGTTTCTGAACTGAGGTGCAAGGCGCAGGTAGCTGAGACCTTTTCTTCTTGCGATAGGCAGACCTTCGCCTTTTCTTGTGATGTCGAAGCTTTTGATACGGGGGCTTTCGCCTTCCATAAGGTCAGTGATTTCGACACCGCAGGCATTGGCGAACTTGTAGATGAAAGAGAAGCTGAAATCCTTTGCTCCGCCCTCGTAGGCGAGGTATTCGTAGACTGAAACGCCTGCTTTTGCAGCCATTTCTTCGGGAGTAAGACCTACCGACTCACGGGTTGCCCTAATTCGCTCAGCGACCTCTCTTATTTTATATTCAGGATTCAAATTATTCATAGCAAGCCTTCTCCTTTCTCAGAATTTGCACTTTTGTGCAACCGAAGCGTTTTTGATTTTATGCTTTAAAGCATATGCACTTCAAGCTTACAGAGATTATTATATCACTGTAATTTCAATTTGTCAATACAAAATTTCACATATCGAATTAATTATTTTATATTGTATATATTTTTAATTTTTAATATGCGTGACTTAGGCAAAAAAGGACTTGAATTTTAAATATCATTGTGTTATAATATAAGATGTATTCTTAAAAACAGGCATTTAATGTCGGATAGGAGATAGTATGAATTTGACAGACCTTTATATTATGGCTCAGGAGGTTGAACAGCCGGGACTTTTTCCGTTCCCTTTCGGACTTCATATAATATTTACCATAGTGGCAGTAATATTTATGATTTTCCGTTTTGTAAAGGAAAAAAAGCCCTATCAGCTTATCATGGCAATAGCTTTTCCGATTTCACTTATAATATGGACATCTGAAAACAAAACCCTTTTCTATACAATCGGCATAATTGAAGCTGTTCTGATGCTCGCTGCATTTGTATCATCAATCTTGTTCAAAAAACCAAAGGAAACATCTGCCGCTGAACCGTCAGAAGAAGAAAAGGAAGAAAATGCATGAAAATTGTTGTCCTCGACTGGAATACCATTGCCGCAGACGGTGATATTTCATGCTCTGAACTTGAAAAACTGGGCGATGTCAGGATTTTCCCCATGACATCTCCCGAACAGACTGTACAGAATATATCCGATGCAGAAATAGTCCTCTGCAATAAAGTCCTCATAACAAGGGATATTATGGACAAATGCCCGAATATAAAATATATCGGTCTTTTTGCAACGGGTTTCAACAATGTCGATATTGAATACGCTGCACAGAAAAATATAACCGTCTGTAATGCAGGCTCATATTCAACAGATGCAGTCGCACAGCAGACCTTTGCATATATCCTCGACAGATTCAGCAGAATAAGAGACTATGACAATGCCGTTAAAAACAATGAATGGATTGATTCACCGACATTTTCATATTTCCCGATTCCCACGGCTGAACTTTCAGGGAAAACAATATCCATAGTCGGCTACGGCTCTATCGGAAAAAAAGTCGCACACATTGCAGATGCTTTCGGCATGAATGTAATCATTTCCACAAGGACAAAACCGCAGGACTGCCCTTATGAACTGACGGATATTTTCACTGCCGCAAAAAAAGCCGATATTCTTACCTTTCACTGTCCTCTTACTCCGCAGACAAAAGGTATCGTAAACAGTGAATTATTAAGCGTCATGAAGCCTTCCGCAATACTTATAAATACTTCAAGAGGCGGCGTGGTCAATGAATATGACCTCGCAGATGCACTCAATAACAATAAAATATCAGCCGCCTATCTCGATGTTCTCGGCAAAGAACCAATGTCACCCGATACTCCGCTCAGATATGCCGTAAACTGCATTATTACACCGCATACCGCATGGGCGGCTTATGAGACAAGATTAAGGCTTGTAAACATCGTGTGCGGCAACGTAAAGGCATGGCTTGACGGCAAGCCGCACAATAAAGTAAACTGAAAGAAGATATATATGAGAAATATTTCCGCAAAAAAAAGAATCGTCATAAAACTCGGAACTTCCACACTCGCCCATAAAACAGGTAAACTCAATATCAGAAGAATGACTAACCTTGTGCGTGTTATCTCTGATTTGCATAACTCAGGGCGTGAAATAATTATGGTCTCATCAGGCGCAGTAGGTCTGGGAGCAGGCAAGCTCGGACTTTCCGAAAAACCTAAGGAAACCAAAGTGAAACAGGCTGTTGCCGCTATCGGTCAATGTGAACTCATGCACGTCTATGACGATATGTTCGCAAAATACAGCGTCACAGTGGCACAGATACTCCTCACAAAAACTATTATAAATGATTCAGGTCATTGTCAGAACTTCATGAATACCGTTGATACTCTCGTTAAAATGGGAGTTATCCCGATTGTGAACGAAAACGATACTATCGCTATTGATGAACTTGAACTCGAAATAGGGGAGAATGATTCGCTTTCCGCACTTGTCGCAGACCTTTCAGGTGCAGACCTGCTGCTTATACTTTCGGATATAGACTGTCTGTATACAGATGACCCAAGAACTAATCCCGATGCCGTCCCGATAAGATATGTCGAGAAAATTACTCCCGAAATCGAAGCCGCCGCAGGCGGTGCAGGAACAAGCTTCGGCACAGGCGGTATGTCCACTAAAATCAATGCCGCTAAAATAGCCGCAAATGCAGGCATAGACATGGTTATCATGAACGGGCGTGACCCCGAAAAACTCTATGACCTGTTTGAAGATAAAGAAATCGGCACTTTTTTCAAAGGTGCGGAAAAATTATGAGGTGATTTATATGAGCTATATTGAAGAACTCGGAATAAAGGCAAAATCTGCCGAATCCGCAATTTCAACAGCGTCCACTCTTGCTAAAAATAATGCCCTTGCCGCTATCGCAAAGGCTCTTGTCGAAAATCAGGACGTTATCATCAGGGAAAATCAGAAGGATTTGCAGGCTGCTCAGGAAAACGGTATGTCTCAGGCTATGCAGGACAGACTTAAACTTGATGAAAAAAGAATAGCAGGAATCGCTCAGGGCGTTGAACAGATTATCGCCCTCACTGACCCCATTGGTCAGGTTATTGACGGATTTGTCCGCCCCAACGGTCTGCGTATCACAAAAACAAGAGTTCCGCTCGGCGTTATAGGAATTATTTTTGAATCCCGTCCGAATGTTACTGTTGATGCGGCTGCACTCTGCCTTAAAGCAGGTAATGCTGTTATCCTCAAAGGCGGAAAGGAAGCCATAAATTCAAATATAATCCTCGGAAAAATTATGCGTGATGCCGTTAAATCCGCAGGTATCCCCGAAGATGTAATTCAGGTCGTTGAAAATACATCAAGGGAAACTACAAATGAACTCATGCGTCTTAACGGTTATCTTGACCTGCTTATCCCCAGAGGAAGTGCAAGACTTATTCAGGCTGTCGTGAATACTGCAACCGTTCCCGTTATCGAAACAGGTGCAGGAAACTGTCATGTATATGTAGATGCCTCCGCTGATTTGAATATGGCTGTCGATATTACGGACAACGCAAAAACTCAGCGTCCGTCCGTCTGCAACGCTATTGAAAGTCTCCTCGTTCATAAAGATGTCGCTGATAAATTCCTCCCGATGATTGCGGAAAGATTCAAGGCACATGACGTTAAAATTTACGGCTGTGACAAAACTATTGCAATTCTCGGAGATTCCGTTGAAAAAGCTACCGAAACCGAATACGCAACGGAATTTAATGATTATATCATAGCTGTAAAAGTCGTTGACAGCATTGACGAGGCTATTGCACATATAAGAAAGTACAGCACAAGACATTCAGAATGTATCGTCACAAAATCTCTCGATGCAGCCGAAAAATTCAAGAAGGAAGTCGATGCCGCTGCCGTATATGTAAACGCTTCAACACGTTTCACAGACGGCGGAGAGTTCGGATTTGGTGCGGAAATCGGAATTTCTACACAGAAACTCCACGCAAGAGGCCCTATGGGTCTTTCAGAACTTACAACCGTCAAATACCTCGTTGAGGGCAGCGGTCAGATAAGATAAGGGAGAAAGAAATGTCAAGAAAAAAGAACAGGAAAAAAAATAATACCGCTGAAAATATAAATGTCAGCGATACAAATAAAAATAATCCGATAGACAATATGTCTGTTGATGACCTTCTCGCCGTTATTGAATCTGATGATAAGTCGGACAATAACCCCAATGAAATGAGTTTTGACGACAATTCCTTTGAAATTGAGGAAATACCCGAAGAAGAATCAGATGCGGCAGACAGCATGATTGAAAGTATAAGACAAAATGCCGCAGAACTTATATCTGATATTGGGTCTGCACAGGAATATACCGAAACTCAGGAGGGATATACTGACGGCTATTCAGAAGAATACACTGACGGCTATTCGGAAGAATATACAGACGGCTATTCCGAAGAATATGCAGGTGACTATTCCGAAGAATATGCAGGTGACTATTCCGAAGAATATACAGGCGATTATTCCGAAGAATATGCAGACGATTATTCAGAAGAATATACAGACGGCTATTCCGAAGAATATGATGACGATATCTATGAGGAAACCGAAATTTTACCTGAAGAATCAGATGAGAATTTCAGCGGTACTCTTGACGAAAACCCCGATGCAGTTGTCCGCAGTAAAACAATTACTCCCGATACCGAGGACGACAGCTCAAAAGGTATGGGAAAAAGAACTCTCTATGCCGCAATAGGCGTTATGTTCGCAATATTTACCTGTATCGGAATAAGCAGCGCACTCACTAAGGCAACAGGATATTTCGGAAGCTTTACCGTCAATGAGGAACAGATGCAGAACTTTAAATCTGTCGTGTATCCTGCGGTAATAATGGATATGCCTGCTTTCACAAATACATACGAACTCACCTCCGAACAGATTCTCACAGCCGCCATATGGTCAATGATAATGTCAGACGGAGTTCTTGACAATTATTCAAAGACTTTTGATGTTGTTTCCGTTCCTGCGGTAGATGTTGAGGCGTATGCCGTAAAGCTTTTCGGTGAGGAAATACCTGCACTCAATCACACCACAGTAGGTCCTGCCGAATCGAGATTCTATTACAACAGCGAGACAAAATCCTACAATGTCCCTGCAAAACCCCTTGTATATACATATTATCCGAGAATAAAATCCGTTTCAAAGGTTGATGAAGTTTATTCAATAATGGTTGACTATGTGAATGAACTTCCCGAATGGATTGAAAGTGTTTCTTCAAAACAGGTTGAGTTCAGACTCAAAGAATCAAACGGCGGATATATTATAACTTCCCTGAGAGTTGTAACAGCTTCACCGTCACTTTGATTACAATAAAATACATTTATTGACAAAAAAGATATTGACATATCTGAAATTATACTATAAAATAAAACTGATTGGTTTTAATGGAGGTGCAATATGAACCCTGACCCTTATGGGAGCGAAAAATTGATAATTCCGACAGAGTTCAGAACTGTATCTTTTCTCCTGTCGGAATAATTCCGAAGAAAGGAGAACTGTCCGCATAAAAACGAACAGTATTTGCCATGATAAATTTTTATATTTACAACAACGGCAGACTTTGCGAATGTGACAAGGCACAGTCAGGCTGCTGGGTGTCTGTCGTTGACCCTACTCCACAGGAAATTAAAGACCTTATTGATGATTTCGGACTTGACAGCGGTTTTGTTAAGTCCTCCCTCGATGAGGAGGAATCCTCCCGTATCGAAAGCGAGGACGAACAGACACTCATAATTATTGATACCCCTGTCTCCGCAATGAATGAGGACAATACAAAAATTTTCTACACAATGCCCATAGGCATAATTATTACAAAGGAATATGTTTTCACAATAAGCCTGCATGAAACTCAGGTTCTTGACGAGGCTGTAAGAGGTACAATAAGAAATCTGAGACCTTCTTTCAAGACAAGATTTGTTTTGCAGATACTTCTGAGAATTTCAGCACTGTTTTTGTTTTACCTAAAACAGATAGACAAAATATCATCAGCCGCAGAACAGGAACTCCATGACGCTATGAAGAATGAACTTCTCATGCAGCTTCTTGCCCTCGAAAAATCCCTTGTCTATCTTTCTACTTCTCTGAAAGCAAATGAAGTCACTATCGGAAAAATAAACAGAGGCAGAGTTATCAAACTCTATGATGAAGACCAGGACTTGCTTGAAGATGTCCTCATTGAACTCAAACAGGCTATCGAAATGGCAAGTATCTATACGGGTATTCTGTCGAGTATGATGGACGGATTTTCGTCTGTCATATCAAATAATTTGAATATAGTAATGTGGAGACTTACCATAGTCACGATAATTATGCAGATACCGAATATTATATTTGCTTTTTACGGAATAAATACTGTCGATTTGCCGATACCATATACTATTTTCCCGATACTGCTGGCAGTATTCCTGACGGCGGTTACGTCATTCATACTTATAAAATGGAAGAAAAAGTAATATAATATATAATTAAAGGACGGATATGCCGTCCTTTTTTATTGTAAATTTTTCACTTAAATGTAAGAAATTAACAGATTAAACAGGCAAAATTAGGTTAAATAGCTGAAAATGAATAAATTGCTTGACAAAATGCAATAATAGTGGTAAATTAATATTAGCACTCAGAGAGTGAGAGTGCTAAACTGCTTGACGCAGAAAGGAAGTGTGTGCCGTGGACGAAAGAAAGCTGAGAATACTTGCTGCCGTGGTTGACGAGTATGTAAGAACAGGCGAACCCGTCGGCTCAAAAGCTATCTCAAAACTCGGTCACATAAAAGTATCATCTGCTACCATAAGAAATGATATGGCTGTACTCGAACAGCTCGGCTACCTCGAACAGCCACATACATCAGCAGGAAGAGTTCCTACCTTTAAAGGTTACAGACTCTATATTGATGAGCTTATGAACGCTCCTGCACTTTCAGATGATGAGAAAAATAAACTCGACGAAATGCTCGGTGATGCGGATACACCCGAAGAATTACTCCTCGAAAATGCCGCTGCCGCCCTCACGGAAATAACTCAGTGTGCCGCAGTAGTGACAAATTCTGTACCGAAATTTTCAGTCATATCCAAAGTTGAAGTCATTCCCACAGGAAAAAGACTGTATGTCATTCTCCTGATTACTTCAAACGGCAGTATAAAAAATAAAGCCTGCCGCCTTGAATTTGACCTCAGCCACGAACAGCTTGATTTCTTTACAAAGTATATAGACGAAAATCTGCAAGGTGTCTCAGTTGAGGATTTGTCGGAGGAAATGTTTGATAAAATGGTCGCCGCAGTCAGTGCATACATGATTTCCCTTTCACCGCTTGTGAAAGGCATATATGAACTTTCCGAAGATTTGAGACATCAGGAACTTACCGTCAAAGGCGGAGAAAAACTTCTCTCCTGCGATGAACTCGATAAAATGGAAGTCGTCAAGTTCATCGGTCAGAAACACGAAATAACCGATATCCTCGAAGATACTTTCAGCGGTATTCAGGTTAAATTCGGTGCGGAGGGCAATATCGCCATAGGAAATTCAAGCATGATTGTTTCAAAGTACCGAAAGGGCGGTAAAGAAGCAGGCTCTCTCGGAATTATAGGTCCTATGAGAGTGGATTACAAGAAAATTATTCCCTATATAGAATATCTGACTCAGAAAATTTCATACCTGATGTCGGAAAATGATGAAAATATTGTTACGGCTGAAGATTCAGAACCTAAGCCGTAGAAAGGAGCAGCATATGGAAGAAAAAAACATAACTCCCGATTCTGAAAACAATACGGAGGAGGAAGTTGAAATTGATGAGGAGCTTGATGAAAAGGCTGTTGATTCCCTCTCAGAAGAATCAAGCGATGAGGAGGACGCAGTAAGCGAATATAACGATACAGCTTCTGAATATGCGGCTCTCGAAGATGCCCTCAATGAGGCTAATGACAAGTATCTCAGACTTTTTGCCGAGTATGACAACTACCGCAAAAGAACCGCAAGAGAAAAAACTGAAACCTATCAGAATGCAACTGCAAAATGTATTGAGGAAATCCTCCCCTTTATCGACAGTTTTGAGCGTTCACTTGAAATTGAATGTGCTGACGAAAACTTCAAAAAGGGTATGGATATGATTTTCAAACAGCTTCAGGATTTTCTCACAAAAATGAACGTCAAAGAGGTTGAATCCCTCGGCGCAGAGTTTGACCCCAATGTTCACAATGCTATCCAGCAGCTTGACGGTACGGATTACGCAAGCAACCGTGTTTGTCAGGTTTATCAGAAAGGCTACATGATAGGCGATAAGCTTATCCGCCCCGCTATGGTGGCAGTAGCACTGTAAATTAAAAGACAAAAATTAAATCAAAAAGCATATAATGCTTAATATACAGGAGGAATTAATTATGAGTAAAATTATTGGTATTGATTTAGGTACAACAAATTCATGTGTAGCAGTTATGGAAGGCGGTAACGCAGTAGTTATCCCCAACAGCGAGGGCGCAAGAACTACTCCCTCAGTTGTAGCTTTTACAAATAACGGCGAAAGACTTGTCGGTCAGGTTGCCAAAAGACAGGCTATAACCAACCACGACAGAACAGTATCTTCAATCAAGAGACATATGGGAAGCGACTATAAAGTAGCTATTGACGGAAAAAATTATACTCCTCAGGAAATTTCTGCTATGATTCTCCAGAAGCTTAAAGCCGATGCAGAAGCTTACCTCGGTGAAACAGTTACAGAGGCAGTTATTACAGTTCCCGCATATTTTACAGACTCACAGAGACAGGCTACAAAAGACGCAGGTCAGATTGCAGGTCTTACAGTAAAGAGAATTATCAATGAGCCTACCGCAGCAGCTCTTTCCTACGGTATAGACAAGGAAGAAGAACAGACCGTTATGGTTTATGACCTCGGCGGCGGTACATTCG
>DGRR01000141.1:0-362 GCA_002389995.1 Ruminococcus sp. UBA4383
TATGCCGATAAAAATGACCCCAGCAAACTCGTTACAAGAACCTGCGGTGTATGGTCTGACCAGTGGTGGAGCGATGAATGGACTGATGATACTATCGCATGGGGCGACCACTTCTACCGCTCAGAGGACGGTGGCGATACATGGACTGATATAACTCCCGGTCAGAAAGGCGGAAATCAGTACGAAGGAACTGACTATGCCATTTCTCTCCCGCTCCAGACAGGAGGCTATGACTGGGTTTACGGCAAAGCCTGCCACTGGGGAAGCTGTATGGCTATCGACCCCATGAACCCCGATAAGGTTATTCTTTCAAGCGGTAACGGTATGTTCGCCTGCGATAACGTATGGGACGAAAAAGATGT
>DGRR01000141.1:483-30238 GCA_002389995.1 Ruminococcus sp. UBA4383
GACGGTCTCGACCTCTCCGCTATCGGTGACTATGACGGATTTGTTCACGTTACACCCGATGAAATAGGCTTGCAGTATAAACCCAATATGGGCAGTACCTCCGCTATTGCAGTATGCGCTCAAAATACCGATGTATGGGCAAGAATTGCCGAGGGCGACAACGGTGCAGGATACTATACCACCGACAGGGGCAAGACTTGGAATGAGTTCAGTCCCGCTGTAAAGGGCGGTAAACTCGCTATCGCTGAAATAAAGGAAGGTACTTACCGTATATTTAATACAGGCAAAGATGACGGCGGTGTTTCCTATTCTGATGACTGGGGCAAGACATGGAGCAAGTGCGACGGTATCCCCTCACAGTACGGCTCAAAATCCACTATGCTCTTTATTGAACCCGATGACCCGAATACTGTCTATGCATACGCTACATACTATAATTCTTCATGGTTCTATTCAAAAACTGCTCCTGATGCTTCCGATGCTCAGTATAAATTCTGCGTAAGTACAGACGGCGGCAAAACTTTCACTTCAACCGATATCTGTATGTATGACCAGTGCGA
Organism: Ruminococcus sp. UBA4383; assembly: GCA_002389995.1. Taxonomy (GTDB): domain Bacteria; phylum Bacillota; class Clostridia; order Oscillospirales; family Ruminococcaceae; genus Ruminococcus. Next base: position 1,044 of record DGRR01000141.1, read on the forward strand.
CAGCGCAGGACGTATAGCTTACCTTGAAAAAGGTCACGTTATCCTCGGAGGTGGCTGGTACGGTATGTATGATGCAAAAATTGACGGCTCAAAAGTTACTGTTACAAAACTCGACAATATACACTACTGCAAAACTGTCGGCTACGGCGCACCCGAAAAAGAAGGCGGCATAAATACTCTCTATATGTACGGCAAACCTCAGGAATCTGACCCCGAAGGTATCTACCGCTCAACTGACGGCGGCAAAAACTGGGACTGCATTAATACAGACCATATCTACGGCGGTACAGGAAACGGTAACTTCCTCGTAGGTGATATGGACGAATTTGGTAAGGTTTATATGTCAACTGTCGGCTGCGGTATCGTTTACGGTATGCTCTCAGATGCTCCTCAGCCTTCAACTAAACCAGATGACAAACCTACTGATGCTCCCGCAGATGATATCCTCTATGGTGATGCAAATGTTGACAAGAAAGTTACTATCTCTGATACTGTTGCAATTTTGCAGTCTATCGCAAATTCAAGCAAGTATGGTCTTTCAAAACAGGGTGCATTGAATGCTGACTGCGTTGATAACGGAAATGGTGTAACAGGTCAGGACGCAGCAGGTGTACAGCTTATTGATGCACAGGTTATTTCACAGTCGGATTTACCGATAAAAAGTTCTCAGCTTAAATAATCATTAAAAAAAGCTGTCCGCTATGGACAGCTTTTTTATTTGTAAGCATAACCTTTGACCTGCGGAAATATATTTTCATCACAGATATCTTTCATTGATATGCTTTTATCTTTTCCTACAATTATATGGTCTATAACGGTTATATCCAGAATCCCCATAGCTTTTACAAGTTTATGGGTATAGAACATATCATTTGATGACGGTTCGGGATTTCCTGACGGGTGATTGTGTGCGATAAGCATATATTTTGCATCTTTATGCATAACCGCAGTATCTGCAAACTGTCTGCAAACAGATGAAACACTGTTTCTGTCACCATAGGAAATAAGCTTGCTGTCAAGCACACAGAAATTCTTGTCAAGAACGACTGTTTTTATCAGTTCCTGAATATATCCTCTGAGACAATTTTCAAAATATTTTTTTGCATAGTCAGTGCCTTTTATATATTTTGTGACTGTTTTCTCAGCGTTGCATTTTCTGTTTATAGCTGAGACAACTCCTATAAGTACGGCTGTCTGTTCCCGCATATGTATGTCTCTCGGATAAAAAATCCTGTCTGAATCAAGAATTGAATTTATATTTCCGTAATTGGACAGCATTTCACTGCATATTCTTTCTGCATCAGGTTCTTTTTCGGAAAAACTTATCAGTTGTTTAAGAAATTCTTTTTCGTCCATAAAACTCCTCAGAAATATTTATCAGGGGAAAAACCGTTTTCCATAATTGAATAAACCACTTCCCCTGAACATATAAAGCAGTCTTTGAGAGTTATATCGAATATACTCAAATTTTCAGAAAAAAACTGCACTATATTGTAATCGGTATATGTAGGAAAATAATTTCCTTTGCTGTGATTTATACCTGCTACAATATGGTGCATATTCTTTTCCAGTAACTTTCTTGCGATTAAATTTACAGGGATTTCACCTTCAGTAAAAATATTTGTGGGAATACATATTCTGTCAATTATTCTGTATCTCTGTTCTGTACTTACAATCAGACATACATCTGAATCCACATTCCGAAAATAATCTGAATAATACTCTTTCAGACTTTTATTTTCAGTAAACATTTCGTTGTCAGACTTTCCGAATTTTCTCATAAATTCACCGACAAAAGCTATTTTTTCAGATGTTTTCTGATTTATTCCGTTTACTTTCATGAGTTCAGACGTATCCGCACTGAAAACGCCTGAAATACTTCCGAAAGAATTTATAAGTTCATGGGCGATATTATTTGTATTTGCGACAGGTATGCAGTAAAACAGAAGCATCTCAATAAGTTCATGGTCACATAAACTTTCTGCATGACCTTTTAAAAATTTTTCACGCATTCTTTTCCTGTGACCTGCATGAATATTTTTCATTGATACACCTCATTTTTTCCTGTAAGTTGTGGGAGTTACCCCGACTATTTTTTTGAACTGCCGCATAAAATGTTCCTCATTGTCATAACCGCACATAGCGGCAACCTGAGAAACAGTGCAGGCTGTTTCGCTGAGTATTTCCTTAGCTTTTTCGATTTTGCCGCTTATTACGTCTGACATACACGAAACCCCGAAAATTTCCTTATAGATATGCTGGAAATAAGACCTTGACATATTGACATCTGCCGCCATAAGGTCAACATTCCATTTTTTCTGGGGATTGCGGTATATTTTCTCACGCAGTTCAACGAGTGCGCTGTAATAAGGGTCAGCAGTCTGGCGGACAGTTTCTCTTATATTGCAGTCGTCAAAGGCTTTTATTATGACGGTTTTCAGCAATAAATTGAGCATTTTTATACGTCTGCCGCCTGCCGAATAATATTCTTCCGTGATATTCCTCATAAGCTGGGCTATGATTTCACTGTCACTGAATAATACAGGGTGATTGAATATGACATCAGCTTCGGCAAATTCGTTTTCATTTTCCGTTCTGAAAATTATCCAGTCAAATATAAAAAATCCGTCCGAATAAAATTTTATTTCTGCGCTGTCATCATAGAGTATAATTGTATTTTCGGGACATTCAGTTTCATACCCCGCAAAACAGGCTGTAAAGCGGCTTTTCGCAAACAAAAGCATATAGCTGTCTTTTTCGGGCATAAATGAACAGATATAGTCTTTTTCATAAACTGAATCATAGCCGAGAGATTTTATATTCATACTTTCAGTTTCTGTTCGAGTTCGGTATCGGGTTTCACGAAAGCTGTTTTATAATTTGTAAATATAACTTTCCCCGGTTTTGCGCCTGTGGGTTTTTTGACATATTTTGCAAGGCAATAGTCCACGGGTACGAGGTCGGAATTTCTTCCCCTGCTGTTGACTGCGGCTATGACTGCGGCTTCCTCAATAGTTTTATCGGGGGGATTCTGACCGTCTGTTACTATTATGACATGAGAGCCTGTTATACCTTGCGTATGCAGCCACATATCCGATTTTTCGGCAAATTTCAGCGAAAGTTTATCATTCTGGATATTGTTTCTTCCGACAAGAATTGTAAATCCGTCAGTAGATTTATATTCAAGCGGAGGGAGAGCTTTCGGCGGTTTTGACTTTGTATTCCCTGAGCGGACATATCCCTGCTGTGAAAGTTCAAGGCGGAGCTGAGTTATATCGTTTTCGGATTCTGCTCTTGTAAGAGAATCAAAAACGCTGTCGAGGTACTGTAATTCCTCCTCGCCTTTCTGAATCTGTTCGGCAAGTTTTTTCTCAGCAGTAACGCATTTTCTGTATTCGTTGTAATATTTCTGGGCATTCTGGGAGGGAGTTTTTCTCATATCAAGGGATATTTCGACAGTCGGACAGTTTTCGTCATAGAAATTTTCCGCCTGTACAGAGGTATCGCCCTTTTGTATACGGTAGATATTTGCCGAAATAAGGTCACCGCAAAGCTTATAATATTCTTTTTTCTCACAGTCGGCAAGTTCGCCTTTCTGTACGGAAATTCTTCTGGCAGTGCGTTCAGTGAGATTCACAAGTAATTTAAAGAGGTCATTTGCCCTTTGTTTTGTACGGACAGTTCTGTCACGCTCAAAGTAAAAATAATCAAGAAGTTCCGATGCACCACGGATTTCTTTTGTATACATAAGCGTTCCGAACTGCGAAAGACGTATAATTGAAAAATCCTTCAATATGCCGTCCTTGTCCTTCACCACGCTGAAACAGCAGTTTCCTGAAACAAGCTGTTCCTTGGTCTGTTTGATTATGAATAAAAGTCTGTCAAGCTGGTCAGGTGTTATGCTTCCGCTCTCGATATGCGTTCCTCTGCCTGCGAAAAAAGTCCATTCACGGGCGAGTATCGGGGAAATTCCCTCAAATACACGGATAAGTGCCTTTGAAAGTTCCGCATTTTCCGTCATATTTATGCGTTCCCTTATTTCATCGGGGGAGGCATCAAGAAAACAAAGTCTTTCATCTCTCGGCGGAAATTCATATTTCATACCCGGAAGCACAAGTCTTTCACGGGATATATCCTCGTTCACTCTTTTTAAGCTGTCAACGACTTTTCCGTTATGGTCGATGATTATTAAATTTGAATATCTTCCCATTATTTCACACGCAAGCGTTACGGTTACTATATCACCGAGTTCATTCACGCACTCAAAATCAAGGAATAAAATTCTTTCAAGACCGTCCTGACGTATATTGAGAAGCTTACCGTTTCCGATACGTTTTCTCAGAAGCATACAGAACATGGGCGGTGTCTGCGGGTTATCTATATTTTTTTCGGTGATATGTATTCTTGCACTTCCTGCATTTGTTGAGATATACAATTTTTTACCGCCTTGTCTTGTGCGGACTGAAATAATAATCTCCTCACGGGAGGGCTGATGTATTTTTTCAACTCTGCCCCCTATAAGCGGTACAAGCTCATTTTTTACAGCATAGAGAAAAGCTCCGTCAAGTGACATATTGACCCTCCTTGAAATTCATTATAGCATACATTTCTGATGCCGTCAATAATTTTGAGTTAAGAATTTTATGTTTTTAAAGATATCGGATACTTTGATTAAATATATTCACAGGGGTCTGTTGAATTTTCTGATATTTCAACATCGAGATACGGGAATTTTTCTTCAAGCACACACCTGAGTTCTTCAAGGACAATATTTTCTGTATGGAAATGACCGCAGTCAAAAACAGTTATTTTTCCGTTGTTTATTGAATCTATCCATACATCATGCTTTACATCGCCTGTTATGAGTGCATCGCAGTTTTTTTCGAGTGCAAGGGAAAGCATTGAACCGCCTGAACCTGAACAGAATCCGATTCTTCTGATAAGCGGAGAATTATTATTTGTCATTCTTACATATTTACAGCCGAAAATATCCTTTAATTTTCTGCCGAAATCCCTTGCGGGTATTTTTTCATCAAGTTCAACTATCCAGCCGAGATTGTTTTCTTTGCCGATTTCCTCAAAGGGTTCGGTATTTTTTACATTGAAATTATTCTTCAGTTTTTCGAGAATAATGCCATTAGTTCCGCCCTCTGCAATATCAAGGTTTGTATGCATACATATTGCGGAAATATCACGGCTTACAAGTTCATACACGGGAGTAAATTTCCTGATGTTTTTAAGGGCATGAAATATTACAGGGTGATGCGATATGATAAGCCCTGCACCTTTGCAGTCCGCCTCACATATTACGGGACAGGTTATATCAAGCGAAAGAAGTACCGTTGAACATTCCTCCTCACTGCCCTCAGTGAGAAAGCCTGAATTATCCCAGTTTTCCTGCAAATCAAAGGGATATAATTCATTGAGATAATTATATATATCCCTGATTCTGATATTTTCCCAGCCGTGTTTTACTTTGCATGAAAGTGCATGATAATGGACAGCTTCCCTGTGATTTCCTGATTTTTCGAGGTTAAGGCTTATTTTTTCAAGTCTTTCAGACTCTTTGCTACGGTATTCGTCATCTTCAAAAAATCCTGCATAGGCTTCCGCCTCCGTAAGATATTTAAAATCGGAATTGTATTCGGCACACATAACTATATATGTTTTGTCGCTGTCCCTTACTATTTTTTCCGAAATTATTTTAAATCCGTAATCATATATTTTTTTACGCAGTATTTCGGGCTTTGTCATGGGCTGTAATATAAATCTGATGTTCTGTATATCATCAGTATCAGCCCTGCCTATTATATCAGCGATAGTTTCGCCGCCCATTCCTGCTATGATTACATCACTTACATCATCAAGAGGAATTTTTTCAAGTCCGTCCGACAGGATAAGTTCAACTTTATCGGAAACACCGTATTTTTCAACAGTTTTCCTTGCTGATTCAAGCGGACCTTCGTTTATATCTGATGCGATTACTTTTTTACATTTTCCTGATTTTACAAGTTCAGCCGCAAGGTATGCATGGTCAGTTCCCACATCGCAGACTATACCGTTTCCCTTTACAGATTCCATACAGGTTTTAAGACGTATATCCATGAAAATCTCTCACTTTCCGCATAAAATACGAACCACAGTTTTTATGCTGCGGTTCGGTAATATTATTCTTCGTTAAGTTTTGCGTAACAGTCGCTGCAATAAACAGGTCTGCCGCCTCTGGGTTCAAAGGGAACTTTCGCTTCTTTTCCGCAGGCAGCACATACGCCTGTATAGAAGGTTCTTTCGCCTCTGCCTGAATTTTTCTTTGCTGCACGGCAGTTCTTGCATCTTTTAGGTTCGTTCTGCAAACCTTTTTCAGCAAAATATTCCTGTTCGCCTGCGGTAAAGGTAAATTCGCTTCCGCAGTCTTTACAGACCAGTGTTTTGTCTTCGTACATTTTGATATACCTCGCTTAATTATATTGTACCCTGACAGGACTCGCACCTGCATCTCTGATAAAAATATCAACGCTCTTTTTAAGCTACACGGTCATTTCAATCTGATGAGTCTTTTTTCATGAATATACAAAGCATATCTCTGCGAAACAGATTCTCTCAAATTGAAATTACTCTCTTGCAAGATATTATCTGACATTCAGTCATCAATTATAATGTCCTCCGACCTGTGTGGACAGGTCGGAGAAATAATTATTTACTGGGGATTTTTAGCAGCTTCTTCCTCGGCAGCCTTGAGAAGTTCAGCCATATCAAAATTGAAGTTTGCGGCTTTCTTCGGTGCAGGCTTGGGAGGGTCGGGAAGTTTTACAGGTTCAGGCATTTTAACGGAATTATCGGGCTTTACAAGCTGGGGAACAGGAGGTATCTCGTCCATTCCGCCCATGTCGAAGTTTGCCTTGTTATATCCGCCTGACTGTACTGCTGCGAACGGGTCGGCACTCTTTGCAGCCTCGGCAGCTTGTTCCTGTGAAATAACTTCGGGCTTAGGTTCTTCTTTCTTTTCCTTGACAGCGTTCTTGGGTTCATCTTTTTTCTTGGGAGATGACTTGGGTTCTTCCTTTACTTCGGGAGCGGGAGCGGCAATTGCGGGGATATTGAGTTTTATTTTGCCGTCACTGTCAACAGTTTTTCTTGCATCGTCAACGAGTTTCTTAGCCTCTGACATACTGTCATTTGCCTGAGCGGAGAGTTTGCTGAGGGCTGAATTGATATCGTTGAACTTTGTATTGAGGTTTTCGATTTCTGTGAGGAGAGCTGTGCGGACATTCTGTGAAAGTTCGTTGATGTTCTTGTTTTCCTCTTTTGCATCGGCAGTAGTTTTTTCAGCCTGAGCCTTTGCATCGTCGATAGTTTTCTTAGCCTGTGCATCTGCATCGTCGATAGTTTTCTTAGCCTGTGCATCTGCATCATCGATAGTTTTCTTAGCCTGTGCATTTGCATCATCGACAGTCTTTTTAGCCTCTGTATTAGCCTTGTCAACAGTTTCCTTAGCCTGTTTTTCCGCATCTGCGATAGCAGCGTCAGCCTTTTCCTGAGCCTCGGCTTTGAGTTTGTTTACGGTATCATTGGCAGCGACAAAGAGGGCATTCATAGCGAGTGTGGGGTTATTTGCGGCATCTTTGAGGTCATCAATAGTTTTATTAAGTTCTGCGATTTTCTTTTCAGTTTCGGCAGCAGCGTCCTTGTTAGCCTTATCGAGCTGGGCGATTTTGCTGTCTTTGTCGGCAGATTCTTTAATTTTAGCGTTAAGCTGTTCGTTTTTATCGGAGAGTTCCTTAGTTTTAGCCTGAAGGTCATTTGTTATCTTGGTGATTTCAGCCTTAGCCTTTGCGAGTTCAGCCTCTGCTGCGAGATTAGCGGCAGAAGCGGCGGATTTCTGTTCAGCGGCTTTGAGCTGATTTCTGAGGGTATCAATTTCCTTTTTAGCGGCTTCGAGTGCAGCCATAGCCTGCGGATTTGTGCCGTTCGGGGCAGGTGCAGCGGCTTTCTGCTCGGCAGCTTTAAGCTGTTTTTTGAGGTTATCAATTTCTTTCTTTGCATTTTCGAGAGCCTGCTGAGTCTGTGGGTTGACAGCGTTACCGCCTGCTGCGGCAGCACCACCGACCTTCATGCGTTCTATCTGCTGTTTAAGCTCATCATTTTCTTTTCTTGCGGCTCTGAGGGCGTTATTTGTTGCGTTGAGTTTTTCCTGAAGTCTTTCAGCAAGCTGAGTTTTTTCTATAAGTTCCTGCTGCTGTGCGGGTGTTGCTGCACCCTTTGCACCCTTAGCTTCTTTGAGTTCTTTTTCAAGTCCCTCTATTTTTGAATTAAGTTCGTCGAGGTACGCAAGAACGTCCTCCTTGACGAATCCGTTGCCTATTTTGGTGCTTCTTAAAACACTTGGTTCAGCCATATTGCACTCCATTCCCCGCATACAACTGCGGAATAAATTTTTTTGATTATATTATAAAAAACATAAACGATAGTTAATTATACAGTCATCAGTTTTCATGACCTGATATTAATTTTGTTATCTCGGACAATTTTCTTTTACATTCTGACAGTTCAGATTTGAGGGAAGCATTTTCCTCTGCAAGTCTTCTGACATCGGAATTGAGTTTATTGATGTAGGCGATGACATTTTCTGCGGAAAGTTCCTTTTCGTCGGAAGTTTCTGAGACTTCGGGTTCTTTTTCGGAAAATACTTTTTCAAGATTTTCTGCAAGGGAAATACCGTGTTCCTTTGCGATTTTTTCAAGTTTTTCAATCTGTGAAGTATAATAATCGCATCTGTCCTCGGCTTTTTCCGTTTCAAATCCCAGAATTTCCCTTCCCAGAGCCGAAAAATCGAAATGTGGAATAAATTCGCCTATTCCGCTTTCAATGCCTGATTTTCTCAGAATTTCCGTATATCTGAGAAATTTTCCACGGATTTTTTCGAGATAATCTTTTACATCATCGCTGTTGTAATCTGAATCATTATCTGAAAACGGATATTTTTTATCGCTCATAATGCACCTCTTTTTCTTAAAACGCAAAGAAATCAGTTATTGTTATCCTGTGATTTTTTTATTTCTGTTTCGAGTCTGCTTATTTTTGAATTAAGTGCGTCGAGATAGGCAAGTACATCTTCCTTTACGAAACCTTTGCCGATTTTGGTAGTTCTGAGTACACCGACTTCGCTGCCGTAATTGCAGTCCTGAGGGATAGGGATATCCTTGCTTCTCAGTTCGCTTTCGAGAACTTCTATTTTTGAATTTAACTCGCTGAGATATGAGAGAACGTCTTCTTTTACGAATCCGTTGCCGAACTTAGTAGTTCTGAAACCGTCCATACTGCACTCCATTCTCCGCACAAGCCTGCGGAACAAATTTTTTAACATTAATTACAAATAAATAATCAACTTCCTATTAATTATAACACATTTTTTCTCACAATTCAATCTTGAAAATGTAGAATTTTAGCGTTGATTTTAGTGCAATTTACTATATAAAATTCCCATTTTATACTAAATGTATAATATGCAGGCTAAAAATAAAGGACTGCCATGCATGACAGTCCTGTTTAATCAGTTTTTAAATATCTTGAAAATATCACCGAGACCGAGGGCATCATTTATGCTGTCTATATCTTCATCTGTTGGCAGAGCAGGTTTTTCATCGGGTTCGGGGGTGAGGTCAGATTCAACGACCTGTGGTTCTTCGGCAGCTGTTTCCTGTTCGGGTTCCTGTGCAGGTTCTTCGGCAGGAGTTGCAGGAGCGGCAGCAGTTTCAGCGGGTTTATTATTCTGTGCCATATGGTCTTCAAGGAATTTTACAGCGGCATCATTTCTTCTTTTAGCGGCTGCAATCTGTTCCTCAGCGGCTTCAACGGCTTTCTGGGAGGTTCTGAGCATTTTGATGAGAGTGCTTTCAGCGTCCTTATAAGCCTCAGCCTTTGCAAGTTCAGCCTCAAGGTAATCAATACGCTCATTAAGGCTGTTTATGTACTGAAAAATATCGTCCTTGCTTATTCTGGTATTGAGGTTGTTTGAATTTCCGTTATTCATAAATATCACCTTTCCGAATCAGCGGCAGCCCTTGTGAACTGCCGCTGAAAAATAATCAATTGCCGAGCATTTTGAAAATATCGTCCAGATCGTAATCCTGAGCGGACTGATTTCTCTGACCTGCGTTTCCGATTCCAAGGTCATCAATGAGGGGGTTGTCTATCTGGATAACGCCGTCCTTTTTAGGTTTAGCGGAGGGCATGGGCATATCCATTGAAGAAGATCTTGACTGCTGAACAGGTGCAGGAGCGGGATTCTGTACAGGTGCAGGATTCTGCACGGGAGGGGGATTATATCCTCTCTGGGGCTGGCGGTTATCCTGATAGCCCTGCATAAAATTGCTGTTATAGTCGTCATAATTATTTGTTTTGGGGATATCAATTGCAGGAGAAACTGTATTGATTTCCTCAGCAGGTTCTTCGGCAGGAGCATTGGGGTCATCGAATCCTGCGGCTATTACTGTGATAGTCATTTCGTCCTGCATATCTTCTCTGAAAGCAGTACCGAATATGAACTCAACGCCTTCTGCGGCTGTATCTGTAATCATCTTTGTTGCGGCATCTACATCGGAGGAGAGTATATCCTCTGACATTGCGATATTTATGAGAAGTCTCTTAGCACCTGAGATAGAAGTTTCGAGAAGCGGACTGGAAATAACCTGAGAAGCGGCTTCCTTGGCCTTATCCTTGCCTGAGCCGTGACCGATAGCCATATGAGCGTAGCCTGCGCCTCTCATGATTGTGGAAACGTCTGCAAAGTCGAGGTTTATATAGCCTTCCTCGACTATGAGGTCGGAAATACTTTTAACACCTGTTTTGAGGACATCATCTGAGAGTGAGAAAGACTGTTTCATAGTGAGCTGCTGTTTGCCGTCGAGGAGTCTTTCATTGGGGATAACTATGAGGGAATCCACATATTTGCGGAGTTCTGCGATACCTTTTTCAGCCTGAGCCATTTTCTGTTCTCTTTCAAAGAGGAAAGGCTTTGTAACGACTGCAACGGTGAGTATATCCATTTCCTTGGCAATTTTAGCAACAACGGGAGCTGCGCCTGTACCTGTACCGCCGCCCATGCCTGCGGTAATGAAAATCATATCTGCGCCTTTGATATGGCTTTCGATTTCGTCTCTGTTTTCCTCAGCGGAACGCTGACCTATTTCGGGTTTATTTCCTGCGCCTCTGCCCTTTGTAAGCTTTGCGCCTATGGGTATTCTTGTTGTAGCCTTTGACTTATTGAGAGCCTTAGCGTCAGTATTAATAGCAATATACTCGATATTGCTGACTTCGGAGTCAACCATACAGTTGACGGCATTTCCGCCGCCGCCGCCTACACCTATAACTTTTATATTAACATCGGGTTCAATTGCTTCTTCGTAATTAAAATCTGACATTGAAAACTCCTCCTATATTGTTTACATCTGCCGTAATCCTAAAATGCTGTGGGGAATACGGATATGATATCTATTTTATGAAAAAATTAAGCTATAATTACACATAACATTGTATCATATTATTCGCTTTTTTTCAAGTCTCAGAAAAATTTTTTTAAATTTCATCATATTGTACAATTAAATTTTGAAATATTTCCGCATTTTATACAATACTTTTACCAGCCCTGATACTGATAATCCCAGTTGTTATAGTAATTGTAATTGGGGTCAGCATAACCGTAATTCGGGTCATAATAGCCGTAATTCGGGTCAGCATAGCCGTAATTGGGGTCTGCATAGCCATAATTCGGGTCATAATAATAATTATAATTGGGGTCGTAGTAGCCGTTGGCGGGCTGATTTGCGTTATCGGGAACGGTATAGTCATCGGGAATCTGTACATTTTCGGGCTGTACAGCGGTAGTGGTGGTAGTTGTGACGGTATCTTCCTTTGAAGTGGTGGTAGTTGTAGCTATTTCGGGTTCAAAGGAATCGACTCCCGCACGGAAACTGCACTGATTTGAGCCTATTATCTGCAAAAGACCTTTTTTGCCTTTGACGGTAGGCTGTTCCAGAACGCTTGATGCAAGGTCAAGCTTATATTCCATATCGTCGCAGTTTCCTATTTTCATAAGGACACCGTTTTCATAGACAAGCTTGATATTGCTTTTGTCGGTCATATCTATTGTTGTTATGCCCATTTCATCGTATTTTACAAAATTTTCGAGCATATCAGCGAAAGCACTGTTTTTCTCCTCATTTATTGATGTTACATTTTCGCCTGCTGTCATTGTCTTTGGTTCAAAGCCCTGCACAAGGGCAAGTCCTTCTATTGCGGAAGGATTGTTGGCGAGTATTTTTCCTTTTTCGCTTACAAGAAGCACACCTCCCTGATACTCTATATTATATGTAGGTATGCATCTTGTAACGTGTATGCTTATTGAATAGGGAAATTTCTTTTTTATTTCGATATCCTCAACATTGAGGAGTTCCTCATGCATTTTTTTCTTGGTTTCTTCTATATCTATTCTGAAAAGGTTATCGCCTATACTTATTCCCGAAGCATTTACTATATCTGTCGGGGTATATGTATCGGATTCGCCTGAAATAACTATCTCGTTTATATTGAACATAAAAGTAAAACAAAGCGTAATGCCTACTGTTATGACAAGAAGTATTACTGCAAGGACATATACGCTCATTTTTCGTCTTCTTCGGCTTTTTCGCCTGTCGCTGTTTTCTCTTTTGATATTTGTCTTTTCAACATCATTCATATTTATCCCTCTCGGCAGTATTCACTGCACTCTCTTTATATCTCCTCCGAGAAGTCTGACCGCCTCCTCTATTTTTTCATATCCTCTGTCTACGTGATAAATGCGGCTTATTTCGGAAGTACCCTCCGCCGCAAGTGCCGCAGCAATCATTGCTGCTCCGCCCCGCAGGTCGGTAGCCTCCACATTTGCACCGTAAAGGTGTTTAACTCCCTTGATTACGGCTATTTTGCCCATTACCTGAATATCCGCCCCCATTTTCACGAGGGCATCTGTATGCCTGTAACGGCAGTCAAATATATTTTCTTCAAATACGCTTGTTCCGTCTGCCGTACAGAGTGCCGCCATAAGTACCGCCTGTGCATCGGTGGGGAATCCGGGGTGCGGCATGGTTCTTATTCTGTCACGCACCGCACGGATACGTCCCGCACTGCGTATATATATTTTATTTTCGCCTGTATTAAGCGTGCAGCCCGTCTGTTCAATAACGGAAAGAAAAGGTTCAAGTTCCGCAACACAGGCATTTCTGAGTATTATTTCACCGCCTGCGGCTGCTGTCATGGAGAGATATGTCGCACCTGCAATTCTGTCGGGCATGACGGAATATTCACAGCCGTGAAGTTTTTCCCTGCCGTTTATTATGATTCTGCTTTCACCGTCACCTTTTATATCCGCACCGCATTTGCGTAAAAATCCGCACAAATCGGATATTTCGGGTTCTCTTGCGGCATTGTTTATAATAGTTTCACCGTCTGCAAGGACTGCACAGAGTATTATATTTTCCGTAGCACCTACGGACGGAAAATTGAGATTTATTTTAGCACCTTTTGGGCGGTCAGAACGTGTGCGGCATATAATTCTGCCGCCTGTTTCCCTTATATCAATCCCCATTTTCCGCATAGCTGAAATATGCATATCTATCGGCCGTGGACCGAGTTCACAGCCTCCGGGAATACTGACGGTACATTCTTTCATTCTGCCGAGTACAGCCCCCATGAAAACTATTGAGGAACGCATTTCTCCCATAAGTTTTTCAGGGATTTCCGCTGAGGACAAAGCAGAAGAATCTGTCATTACTTTATTTTTTGAAAAACTGCATTTACAGCCAAGACAGTTGAGTATTCTTGATGCCGAATAAACATCTGTAAGTTCGGGACAGTTTTCTATAAGGCACTGTCCTTCGGGAAGAACAGATGCCGCCATAATCGGAAGCGCACTGTTTTTACTTCCCTGAAGTTTGAGTTCACCCCTTAAACGACTGCCTCCCTTTACTATGAATTTCTGCATAATATCACCTCAGAACATTTTCTGTATATTATGCAGAGAATAAAATTTATGTTAATAAAAATTATCCCGAATTGGGAAAAGCCCTTTTTTCAGCGTGAACTGCTTTTTGCTATAAGCTTGTCAATTACTTTAAGTATGCGCTCATTGGTATCTTTAAGATGAAGCTTTGCCGCATTTGCCGACATTGTTTCAGCCTTTAAAGGATTTCTGTAAAGCTTTTCTATCTCGGAAATTATTTTTTCGTTCGTCACATCTTTCTGCTCAATAACTATTGCCGCATTGGCTTTCCCGAGTACCATTGCATTATGATACTGATGATTTCCTGCGACTATCGGGGAGGGTATGAGTATTGACGCTTTTCCTGCCGCCTCAAGCTCCGCAAGAGTTGATGCTCCCGAACGGCATATAACAAGGTCTGCCGCTGCAAGACAGACATTCATATCATTTATGTATTCGGTAATTCTGAGGCGGTCACTTCTGAGGGGGATTCCTGCGGACTTCATAGCCTGCGGGAAACTGTCCTTTCCCATTCCGCCGTAGCCGTGTATATGATTTATTTTAAGTTTATTTTTTGTATGCCATTTTATTGTTTCGGTCATGGTATCGTTTATACAGCCTGCTCCGAGACTTCCGCCAAATGAAAGTATTGTGAAACTGTCATCAAATCCGAGTTTTTTTCTTGCCTGTTCTTTTGTCATGGTATTTATACTGCTTCTTACAGGGAGTCCTGTGACGCTGTATTCAAATTTACTTTTATCCATGAAATCGAGTGCTTCCTTTACAGTAAGCATTACATAGTCAACTTCTTTTGAAAGGAGCTTGTTTGTAATGCCCGGATATGCATTCTGTTCATGAATTGCGGAGGGTATGCCCATTCTTGCAGCCTTGCGTATAACAGGACCTGCGGCATATCCGCCTGTACCTATGGCGATATCGGGCTTGAAATTTTCTATTATTTCTTTTGCTCTGTGTCCTGATGTGGCGAGATAGGCGAGAGCCTTTATATTTCTGCCGACATTTTCGAGGGAGATTCTCCTCTGGAATCCTGCAACTTTTATAGTTTCAAGCTTATAGCCTGCCTGCGGAACGAGTTTTGCCTCCATTCCGTTGGGAGTTCCTGCAAAGAGAAATTCTGTGTCGGGATATTTTGATTTTATTATATCTGCAATTGCAAGACCGGGGTTTATATGTCCGCCTGTGCCTCCGCAGGAAATAAGAACTTTCATAATATTATTCTCCTTTGTGCAAGGGCATAAATGCCCGAATTTTATTGATTTATATGATAATTGTCAAAGTCAAAGTTTCTGCTGTCGGTTTCAGTGGCTTCATCATCGGATTCCTTTTCATCATTGTCTGATGAATAGTATCTCTGCTGTGATATATTCAGCATTATTCCCATTTCGACAAGCTGCATGACAAGTGCTGTTCCTCCGTAACTGAAAAACGGAAGGCTGATTCCCGTATTCGGTATCAGGTTGCTTACAACCGCAAGATTGAAAACTGTCTGTATTCCTATCTGGGTGGTTATCCCGACTGCCATGAGCATTCCGAAACGGTCCTTGCATCTTACCGCTATGGAATACCCCTCCACTATGAGAAGAAAATAGACTATTATTATCGCAAGTGCGCCCACGAATCCGAGTTCTTCACATACAATGGGGAATACAAAGTCATTTTTTGTTTCGGGAAGATATAAGTATTTCTGCCTTGAATTTCCAAGTCCGAGTCCGAAAAGTCCTCCTGAACCTATTGCTATTATTGAGTTTGCAGTCTGCCATGTATCATTGAGTACATCTCCGAAAGGGTCCTGCAATGACTTGAATCTTACCGCAACATAGCTTCCGGGAATATTCTTCTGCCACATTATAAAGGCAACGGCTCCCACTATTCCCGCACTGAGAAACAGAATATAAAATTTTTTGTTTGCCCCTCCGCAGAGTATCATGGCAAGTGCTATTATAGATATGAGCATGATGCCTGAAATATGCTTTTCGAGAAGTATAAGCAGGTCATAAATTCCGAGTATGCCGAGATATTTCAGGATTCCGACAGTCAGCTTGTTCATTCTGTCCCCGTCACGTTCCATATTTGCCGCAAAGAAAACTATAAGGGCAAATTTTGCAACTTCTGACGGCTGAAAATTTATAGGACCTATCATTATCCAGCGTTTTGCTCCCATTGAGCCGCCCTCATCTCCGCCCCATATCAGAACTGCCACAAGGAGTGCCGCAACTGCAACATAGAGTATTGCCGCAATATTTATTCCGTTCTGTCCTTTGAATTTTATCATCTTGAAATTATGATAATCCACTTTCATGAAAACCAGCATTCCGACAATGCCGATAATTGCAAACATTCCCTGTCTTTTGGCATAATACAGACCGTCGCCGTCATGCTCGCTGTAAGCCCATGCATAGCTTGCCGAGGACATCATTACAAGTCCGACAACGACAAGTATCATGACATATGCAAAAAATGAAACGCTTATATCACTTTTTCGGCTTTCTCCTGTTATTTTTCTGAAAAGTCCGATTTTCTTTTTCTTTACACCAGCAGATTTCAAACAGAACCACTCCTTTCATTTTCTGATAACTTCATGAAACGGACTTAAAATGCTATCAGTGTAAGTATTCCCAGAATACCGAAAATAATGCCGACAGAAGAAAATGTTATAACTATCTTGTATTCACTGAATCCGCTCATTTCAAAATGGTGGTGTATAGGTGTCATTTTGAAGATACGCTTTCCCTCGCCTGTTTTCTTCTTTGTATATTTGAAATAGCTTACCTGTATAACTACCGAGAGTGCTTCAAGTATATATACCATGGCAACAAGAATAAGAAGAAGATGCTTATGGAGTATAAGTCCCGTGCCTGTGACTGCCGCACCGAGGAACATTGAGCCTGTATCTCCCATAAAGCATTTTGCGGGATTGAGATTCCATATAAGAAATCCCAGACAGCCTCCTGCAAGTGCCATTGTGAAACAGGTCATTTCCCTTTCATGAAGCTTTGTACTGCATACTGTGAATATCAGCATGGCTGCAAATGTGACAGAACCGCAGAGACCGTCAACTCCGTCCGTGAGATTTACCGCATTTGTGAGGTATATTATCACGGGCATCATGAGTATATAGTAAAATATTCCCAGATTGGGACTTACCCAGAAACCAAAGTCAAGCGCAGTTGAAGTGTCTCCGAATTTGTACAGCGCAAAGAGAAATCCTGCCGAAAAAATAAGCTGGAGTGTTATTTTCTGCATTGGTGTAAGTCCGTCATTGTTTTTTCTTGCAACTTTTGTGTAGTCATCTATAAAGCCGATAAGTCCGAAAAGCACCGAAAATATTATACAGCTTAAAAATTTATAGAAATTATAATGTGTCGATACTGCTGTTACGTCAAGCCCTGCGCTTTTTCTGTATATCCAGTAGCCTGCAATTGATACTATGATAGTGGATATGATGAACATGAAACCGCCCATTGTGGGAGTTCCCTGTTTTTTGGCGTGCCACTGAGGACCGTCCTTTACCTTTATGGGCTGACCGAATTTTATTTTATGCAGAAACGGCACAAGCCATATTCCCGATACGCCTGCAACCGCAAACGAACAAAGTGCTGTTATCAGATTTATTATCCATAATGACATTTATTAACACTGCTCCTTTTTTATTCCAATCACGAATTTTTTATGATTTCAAGACCTTCTGCGACTATTTCCCTTTCATCGAAATGAATGTGTTTGTTTCCCGAAAGTATCTGATAGTCCTCGTGACCTTTTCCTGCAAGAACTATTATATCTCCCTTTTCCGCAGTTTTAAGCGCATGATATATAGCCTCCCTGCGGTCTGTAACGACATCATAGGGAACTGATGTGTTTTCAAGTCCCACAAGAATTTCCTTTATTATATCATCAGGGTTTTCATCTCTGGGGTTATCAGATGTAACTATGAGCTTATCCGCATATTTTGCAGCAGCCGCTGCCATTTTCGGACGTTTTGCGGCATCACGGTTTCCTCCGCAGCCGAAAAGACATATTAAATTATGTTCTGTATATTCCTTTACGCTTCTTAGAATATTCTCAATCGCATCGGGAGTATGTGCATAGTCACATATTACAGTATAATCCGTACCTGTGGGAATTACTTCGCATCTTCCCTTTACACCGTTATATTCTGAAATTGCCTTTATTATGCTTTCAACAGGAATATTTTCTCTCAGACAAACGGCTGCAGCGGCTGTTATGTTGGATACATTGAAAAGCCCCGGAACAGGTGTCTTTACAAGGTGTGACTTTCCGCCTTCACAAAGCCAGAAACTGCTTCCTGTGGATTTTATTTTGATTCCGTCCGCATAGTATGATGCGTTCTGTTTTACGCTGAATGTATATTTTTCGCAGTTTATCTCATCATAAAGACGCTTTCCGTATTCATCATCAATATTGCATATCGCAGCATCGCAGACATCAAAGAGCATTTTCTTTGCCTGATAATAGTCCTCCATATCCTTATGATAATCGAGGTGGTCCTGCGTGAGATTTGTGAATACCGCAGTCCTGAACCATGATGAACCGATTCTGTTCTGTACAAGTCCGAATGATGATACTTCCATTACAACATATTCGCAGCCTGCCTTTACCATTTTGTCGAGGAGTGCCATGAAATCATATGCAAAAGGTGTTGTATTGTCTGTATGGATAATTTCGTCACCGATTTCGTTCTGTATAGTACCCACAAGACCTGTCTTATGACCTGATGACATGAGGATATATTTTATAATATTTGTGGTAGTAGTTTTACCGTTAGTACCTGTAACGCCTATCATGGTTAATTTTCTTTCGGGGTGTCCGAACCATGCAGCGCATACTTTTCCGTAGAGTTTACGGGAATTGTCAGTTATTATCTGTCTGTCACCGAGTCCGAGGTCATGTTCGCATACTACCGCAGCCGCACCTTTTTCGAGCATTTCAGCAGCGGCACTGTGACCGTCAAACTTTGCTCCCTTCACGCAGAAGAAAAGGCTTCCTTCCTTTACTTTTCTTGTATCATCGGTTATTGAACTTATTTCAGTATCACCGATTTTTGTCTGAGCATTATTTTCAAGCAAATCAATTAGTTTCATAAAATCAAACCTTTCTATTCTGAATGGGGGAACGCTGCCGATTGAGCCTTGCCGCATTCACTCACTGTCGTTCGTTCATTACGGCAAGACGGCAGCTTTTCCCCCAAACCCCCTTTTCTGAATGGGGAAACGCTGCCGATTGAGCCTTGCCCCCTTTTCTGAATATTTTCAGCGTTAAGAAATAAACTTTTCGTAAACGATATAATTCTGATTATGAATTATGCATTATGAATTAAAAAGTCAGTCCTGCTGGGAATAGACTATAAATTCAAGTTCTATTACTTTTCCTACTTCAACTTTTGTACCTGGTTCTATGGACTGACTGTTTACAGCCGCTCCATATCTTGATACAGATGCACCCTTTGCAACGTAGTTAAGTCCGCTGCTTGCAAGTATTTCATTTGCAAGTTCTGCACTGCAACCTACAACATTAGGCACTTCGACATAATCCGTGACGTGTTTTTCTTCTGTATAAAGGTAAACCATTCCGCCCTTTGCAACAGATGTTCCCGTAACGGGTGACTGTGCAACTACGGAAGTTCCGCTTCCCACTACCTGATAATTCATTCCGAGTCCTGCAAGAGTTTCTATTGCATCTGTGAGTGAACCTTCAAGGAGCGGTATCTTTACATCGAGGTTTTCTATTTCATCATCGGTATATTCGGGATAAAATCCGAGATATGGCAATACGTCCGTGAGAATGTCTCTTGCCGTGGGGACTGCTACCTGACTGCCGTAATATCCTATTTCCTTGTTGGGCTTATCCGCAAGCACGAGAAGTATTATCTCGGGGTCGTCAGCAGGTGCAAAACATACATAAGATGCACCGTATTCGTCATCGCTGCCGAGACTTAAACGCTGTGAAGTACCTGATTTTCCGCCTATGGCATAGCCCTTTATATTTACGTTTCCTCCGCCTGATGTGGATACGACTTTTTCGAGGGCATCACGCATTTTTGCGGAAGTATCTTCTGAAACCACCTGTCTCCTTACTGTTCTGCCGTTCTTGAAAACTACATTTCCGTCCTCGTCAAGAATTTTTTCAACAACATAAGGCTGTAAGAGATAACCTCCGTTTATAGCCGCACAGTATGAAGTTATCATTTCCATAGGGGTGATAGTTTCTCTCTGTCCGAATGAACTTACTGCGAGGTCAACCTCCGACATATCCGTACCGCCGCCTGTACCGCTTACTTCGGCAGGGAGGTCGATTCCTGTTTTTTCGGTAAGTCCGAATGCATTGAAATAATAGTCAAATTTTTCAACGCCGAGCCTTCCGCCTATTTCCATGAATGCAGGGTTACAGGAATTTGTGAGAGCCTCCTGAAATGTCTGCGCTCCGTGACCGCCTGTTTCGTGGCAGTTTATGGGCGTTGTCATGCCGGGGAACATAACTCCGCCCGTACAGACAAATGAATCTTTTTCTATATTTATAAGATTTTCCTCAATAGCGGCGGCACTTGTAATAACTTTGAATACTGAACCGGGCTCATAGGTTTCTGTTATGCATTTATTTTTCCACTGAAACTCTCTTGCTTCGGCTTTTTTCTGTGCAGCAAATTCCTCCTCCATTGATTCGAGCTGTTTATTTACTTTTTCGTCTGAAATTTCGTATGGGTTATTGAGGTCAAAGCTTGGATATGTACCCATGCCGTAGACTGCGCCTGTTTTGGCATTCATAAGTATTGCACAGCCTCTGTTTGCGACTTCAAATTCAGTACACA
Organism: Ruminococcus sp. UBA4383; assembly: GCA_002389995.1. Classification (GTDB taxonomy): domain Bacteria; phylum Bacillota; class Clostridia; order Oscillospirales; family Ruminococcaceae; genus Ruminococcus. Next base: position 21,902 of record DGRR01000141.1, read on the forward strand.
TTTCTTCAAGGTGTTTTTCTATGTAATACTGTATTTTCATATCTATTGTAAGATACACGTCATCGCCGTTCTGCGGGGGATATGTTTTTGAATATCTGTAGGGGAGTTCGTTTCCGTTTGAGTCTTTTGCCGAAATAGTTCTTCCGTCCACGCCTGCGAGGTAGTCGTCATAGTATGCTTCTATTCCGTAAGCACCTCTGCCGTCAGCGGAAGTAAATCCTATAACTGATGCCGCAAGTTCATTCTGGGGATAATATCTTTTTGTATCCTCCTCGACATTGAGACAACTGAAATCATATGAAGCAAAATACTGCAAAACTGCATCTGAGACAGGTTTTTCCACCTGATCCTGCAATACGCTGTACTGGTTATCTTCCTCCATAGCTTCATACACACGTTCAACGGTTATACCGAGCTGCTGTGAGAGAAATTCTGCGGTATCCGTGCGGAATTTTTCGACTGATTCGGGGAGTATATTTATTATATTTCCTTCCTCATCTGTTTCGGGTTCATATCTGCCCTTAGCTTTTTCCTCATTTCTTTTGTCAATTCTGGAAGAAAGGTTTTCCATTTCCTCCCTGAAACGTTTAGGGTCGAGGAAAACTTTATATACAGATGCACTTTTGGCGAGTGTACTGCCTTTTGCGTCATATACCGAGCCTCTGTGGGCTGATATTACTATTGAGCCGAAATGCTGGTCATTTGCCATTTCCTGATACTTTTTATTGTTGATGACGGATATTTTGAAGAATTGTCCGACAACAACGGAAAACAGAATAAAAAACAGCACGGTCATTGCAAATTTTGTCCTTATTTTCATTGACGGTGAAGGTTTATTTGAAGCCATAGCATCACCCTTTTCCATTAATTAAATCTATTTTTTCTCTACAATAGTGTTTTTTTGTGTTTATTATTTCTTTTTGTCCTTAAATAGAATAAGGCAGGGTCATTTTACTGCCCCGCCCCTCGACATTTTTCAATGTCATTCTTTTTTATACGACGAAGGATTACGCTCTGAAGCGTGGAATCATCTTCTCCCGAAATTTTTTATTCAAGTCAGACAATTCTGATATTCCGATCACTCGCTGTATCTCCGTGTTCTACTTTTTATACGGCTTTATATATTTATGCCGCAATATTTTATATGGGGGTGCAGTCAGACTGCTATATATTTATATTGACTTTACCCTCTGAAATATTCCACACAGTCCCTTACAAAAATTTTAATTCTTTCTATAAATCCGGGTTCCTGTTCGGGGATATTGACTATGTCGTCGGTATGTATTTTTATGTACTTTATCTGTGAAGAGTCTATCTTCTGCATTCCGAGTACATTTTCGGCATACTCCTCGACATTTTTTGCAGACATTTTGTTATCGACTTCTGTCTGGAGTCTTGTATTTTCCGCCTGTGCGAAACTCAGCTTTGCGTTGAGGGCATTTACCTCGTTATATGCAGAATTTCTTCTGTCGAAGCTGTATATTACCATGCCCAGCATAGCCAATGCGACAAGGGAAACGAATATTATGAGAATCATCGAACCTGATTTGTTTTCTGATGATTCCTTTGTCTGCGTTTTCTGCTCTGATGATACCTGTACGGGATTACGTCTTATACGTCCTGAGTGTACAGTAGATGCGGCTCTGTAATTGCTGCTGTCGTTATAGTAGTAAACAGAGTCCTTATCATCCATTCAGCACCGCACTCCTTTCTATGATTCTGAGTTTAGCGCTTCTGCTTCTTTTGTTGTTTTCGAGTTCAGATTCATCTGCCTCGATAGGTTTTCTGTTCACAAGCTGTCCGAGGGGTTTTTTACCGCAGACGCATTGTGGAAAATCCGGCGGACATATACAGCCTTTGCACCATGATGCGAACCGTTGTTTTACTATACGGTCTTCAAGGGAATGGAAGGTGATAACGGCAAGTCTGCCATGTGGTTTCAGGCTGAAAAAAGCTTCATCGAGTCCTTTTGAGAGATGGTCGAACTCTCCGTTGACTTTTATACGCAATGCCTGAAAGGTTTTTTTGCAGGGGTTTTTATCTCTCCTTGCTTTCTGCGGGATACTTTCCCTTATTATATCCGCAAGCTCAAGAGTTGTCTCGACAGGTTTTACTTCTCTGTATTTTATGATATTTGAGGCGATGCGGCGTGAAAATTTTTCTTCGCCGTACTCAAAGAATATATCGGAAAGTTCTTTTTCCGACAGTGTATTAACGACATCAGCCGCAGTCATGCCTGTTCTGCTCATTCTCATATCGAGTGGAGCGTCCGCATGGTAAGAGAAGCCTCTGCTTTTTTCATCGAGCTGATAGGAAGAAACTCCCAGATCCATGATTATGCCGTCAACAGCGGGTATTGCGAGCTTATCGAGTACATTTTTCAAATCGGAGTAATTTGACTGAATTACTCTTGCATTCCTGTACATTTTCAGTTTTTCCGAAGCGGCTTTCACAGCATCGGGGTCACGGTCGAGGGCAATCAGCATACCATTTTCGCTTAATTTTTCGGCAATTGCAGAGGAGTGGCCTCCGCCTCCTGCGGTACAGTCTACATAGATACCGTCGGGGTTTATATCAAGGCCGCCTATACTCTGATTCAGCAGCACGGAAATATGATTAAATTCCATACAATTCTCCTGTTCATCGCAGACAGTGCCGGATTACGGCAGTGGTTAATCTGCGGTATTTTAAATTCAGTAAACAACTGCGGACCTTTTCATGTCTGCATATCTCTCTTATGCATTGCGGTCAAGGTTTTTGCAGTATAGGGTATTGTATCTTGCTGCGTACACCGAACTCTTTGCAGGTGGAGAGCAAACGGTGATACATTATCCTCATATCCCTTACGGGAGAGCAAACGGCTCATTTATGAATAACGGGTAAAAAGCACCTGATATCACCTTTTTCACCTCTATAATTATTATAACTCATAAACATGAATTTAGCAAGTCTCAATATTACACAATACTTAATTAAATAAAGGACTTTCGTTTATGCAAATTAACAATTTTTCATGAATTTAACATAATTTCGCAAAAGCGACGGTTTTTATTTGATAATTATTTTTACTATAATAAGACATTTTTCGCCATAATTCCCCGCATAAAAAACCTCCCCTGAAATCAGAGGAGATTTTTTCATCAGTAATATCCGTAATACGGGTCATATCCGTAATCATAGCCGTAACCATAATTCGGGTCATATCCGTAGTTCGGGTCAACGTATGCAGGTTCCTGATAAACGGGTTCCTGATAATAATTTTCATCTGCCTGAACATTTTCGGCAGGAGTTTCATCTGCCTGAACATTTTCGGCAGGAGTTTCATCTGTCTGTGAATTGTCGGAAGATTCATCTTTTTTATCGTCATCGTCTTTGGAAACTTCAATAGGCTCGCTGTTGTCATATTCGCCGTTTATTTCTTTTTGTGAAGCACGTTCGCCCTCTGTCATTTCCGTATCGTCATCGCCGTCATAATCGGTATATCTGTAATTGTAATAAACTTTGAATTTTGATGATTTAAGACCCATATCGAGTTTGAAATCATATCCTCTTACAGTTTTCTGACCGTCTATATTTACTTCCGTGACGTAGCCTGTTTCCTCGGAATATGTGGGCTGAATCCAGTTTCCGGGGTCGTCCGAGAGTTTTATTTTATAAGTTCTTTCGAGCATATTCTTGATATATGTATCGCTGAAATATGATACAGTTCCGTAATGCGGGTCAAGTGCTGCATCATAATCGCTTGAAACGCTTCTCAGATACGGCAAATCCGCCCAGAATACTTCGTTACAGTTTGCGGTAATTCCTCCGCTTGATGCAGAAAACATCGTGAGGGCAAAATTTCCGTCATAATAGAGAGCTTCACCGAGGACTTCCTCGCAGGCTCTTACAACTATATCGGGGGGATTATTTTTTCCTCTGAGGTCTGCGGAATCGTTGTCATGATATTTGCAGTATGTATAAACTGCTACTGCCTGAGCTTTTATGGCTTCATAGTTCATCCATTCGCCTATTTCGCAGTAGACTATTTTTGCGACCTGATTGAGTGCATCATCGGCAACGCCTGCGATTGTTATTTCCTCGTCATCGGCTTCGCCCGTATTCATAAGGTATGTATCGGGATAATAATGGAAAAGTATATCCTGATAATTCCAGCCGCTGTATTCGGCATAGAAATTTGCACCGTTCTGGCTTAATCCGACACCGTGACCCCAGCCGTATGTAACTATTGCAAATTCACCGGGCTGTGCATCAATTTCGGGTTCTCTGTCAACATAGGGAATCTGGCTGACGATACCGCCTGTTGTCTGTATCGGTACGGGGACGGGTACACCGGGGGTATTTGCACCTGCTTCTATTGAAGAATCATTTCCGTCAGATGCTTCGGGAGATGTCTGATAGCTTACAAGGTGCAGGCTGTTGTCATAGTCGCTGAGTTTAGCCTTATACCATTTACTTGCAGGAGTGCCTGCGGCTGTATTTGTATCTGATGAAGAAACTGTGGTTGTGGTAGTCTGTACGGATTTGATATCTGTTGTGGAAACTGTTGTTGTTTCTTCGGATTCTTCGGAATCGTCATAATATTCTCCGCTGTTGTCGTAATACTCCGCACTGTCGTCATAGTATCCGTAATCGTAGTAATCTTCATACCAGTTGCCGTATTCGTCATAGTATGCACAAGACTGTGTAATGCCCGAAGAAACTGCTGCGGATAATGCTGCGGTAATCACGGCAATACCCTTTGATATATTTTTTATTTTCATAATTCACCTCAATAAGCGGAAAGGTCTGCAACAGTAGTTGTTGTATTAGTTGAAACTCTTGCAGAACTGCTCTGTGTGGTTGTAGCAGTTTCTTTTCTCTTTTCTATTGTTGAGAAATCTCCTGCCTTTTCGCCTTCACGCAAACGTCTTGCGACGATTATAAATCTTGAATTGTCCTCATCTGCGTAGCAGGTTGAAAGTGTAAGGAGCTTGTCACCGTACTGAACGTCAACGCCTGTATCTATCATCTGTTTCTGGCGGACTGTGTTGATATAGTAGTCAAAATCCTCTTTATTGTCGAGTTCCTCCATATCCCAGTATATGAAATCACCGTACCAGTTACCGCTTGTAATGCAGAATCCGCAGATTACATAGTCATAGTCCTTATAGTTTGAACTGAGCTGTATGAAAGGTTCCTGTTCATAGAAACTGTAATCCTGACGGTATCTTCTGATAGAGCCGAACATATTTCCGTTAGCCATATTATGACCGTAGATTACTATATTTTCTGACTGGTCCTCTTCAAAGCCTCCGAACTCGTCACGGAAATCCATGAACAATGCTCCCTCACGCCAGTAATTTCTGTTGAAATCATGTGTAAGATAGTACGAGTTCCAGCCGTATTCCTCACCGCCGTAATATGTATCTGTTGCAGGTATTTCACCGGGGTCACGGACTATGGGATAATCGACCTGAGTATTGTTTATTTTAATCCAGCCGACAGTATCTTTATTTTGTTTAAGGAGTTCCTGCGCCCTGTCCGAAAGCACGGGGACAGCGGTAGTTGTAGTTGTTTCGGGTTCTTCGGTAGTAGTTGTCACAGTGGTTTCAGCTTCTGTGATTATGGGTACTTCTTCAACGACAGGGACATCTTCTTCCTGTCTGTTATGGAGAAAAAGCACGAATGCTATAAGTCCTGCCGCAGCGATTGCGGCAGCACCTGCAATTATTATCTTTGTAGTTTTTTTCATTTGAAATCTCCTGTTCTTTTCATTCTTTATGGTCCGTAGGGTTCAAACGGTGCGGTCGGGTCATATGATTCGTTTGATTTGGTCTGATAGTAAAGAGTCGGATATTTTACATTAGTGTTAGGTGATGCATTCTGAGTACCTGCGAGGAGGTCTTCACCGTCCCTGACACGCCTTGCAATTATCAGAAGTCTTCCGTTATCGCCAAGGGTTGTATTGCAGGTTGAAAGTGTGAGAAGCGGGTCACCGAATTTGACATCTACATCATTGAGTACGATATTTCTTCTTTTCACTTCGTTTACAAACTCATAGAAATCGTTCTCACCGTCAAAATAAAGCTTGTTCCAGCAGTCAAACTTTGTATCTGATTCATCAAATGCATCAACAAGTATAACTCCGAATATCTTGTATTTGTAAACTTCATAGTTCGAGTTAAATTCTATTATCGGGTGTTCGATATAGTAATTATAATTTCTCTGATAATATTTCAGACAGCCGAACATACTCTCATCGCCCATATTGTGACCGTAGACAACGAGGTTATCTGCGTTTTGCAGTAAAAGCTTGTGGTTTTCGACAACATCAAAATTGCATCTCCAGTCAAGGAAAATAGTTCCTGCACGGGATTCTTCACCGTAGAAATTCAGATTGAGATACTTGTTGTTGTCGGTTGATTTTACAACGGGATTCTGTATGGGAGTTCCCTCTATTGTGATGAATCCGATTGAATCCTCATTCATGTCAAGGAGTTTCCTTGCACCGTCAAGGAGGGTGTAATATTTTTCCATGCCGTCGGATTTCTGTTCATTGTCGTCTGTTCTGTCGTAAGTGATGTATATATTCTTTATGCTGTCGGTAAGCTGTCGGCTTTTCCATAAGTCAAGGTAATAATCCGCAACGAGATATCCGCATATTATTATTGCGACTACTGAACCGAGAAAAACGAGTTTTCTGATTCTCTCGCCTACGGAATCTTCTCTCAGCGGAAACAGATTTCTTATACTTTGTCCGAGAGTTTTTTTCTTTTTCTTTTTTTTGCCTGAGCCTTTATTTTTAGCGGACGGATTTCTCTGCATCTGATTTCCGTTTGGATTCATCTGCCTGTACATCTGCTGTCCCTGATAATTTCCGCCCTGCGAGTTTCCGTAGTTATTATACTGCTGATACTGTTGATTAGGATATTGCTGATATGGGTTTTGCTGATAGGGCTGATTCGGATTCTGCTGATACGGGTTTTGCTGATAAGGTTGATTTGGATACTGCTGATATGGATTCTGCTGATAAGGCTGATTCGGATACTGCTGATATGGGTTTTGCTGATATTGCTGATACTGATTCTGCTGATTACTCACTCTCCTGAGAGGTCTTTGTGCATATCTCTGGTGCTGCTGATAATTGCTTTCAGATGAAGTTTTTATTTCTTTTACTGTATCTGCTCCCTGCGGGGCAGAATATTCCTCGTTTGATTTTCTGCCGTTTTTTCTGCTCATTTAGCTGCTCCCCTCTGCTATTTTAAATCCGCTGTGCCATGCGGACAAAATCGGTTTATATCTCTATATTTTACATCATTTCGGGACGTTTTGTCAATATTGAATATAAATTTTCATAGTATTTACTTTATAAGAAAATAAGAGTGTTTTAATTTTTGTACAGCCATAACAAAATTATATGTCACAACTTGTAAAGCAGGTGATAATAGTGTGAATTTTTGTATAAAACACCTTATTTCCAATATTTAACTCTCATTTGTATTAAATGTTTTCATCTGTGTATTTTCAACAGCTTTCTGTATAAGCGGTTCAAAGTCAAAATTTGCCTGAGCCTTTTCGATATCCGCAAGCTGTGGGCGGACTTTGGGGTGTCTGGGCGTGAATACTGTACAGCAGTCCTCATAGGGCTGTACTGATATATCGAATGTATCAATTTTTCTTGCAATTTCTATTATTTCCGTTTTATCCATTCCGATACACGGACGGAATACAGGTATTCTGCATACTGCATCAGTGCAGCACATAGCCGCCATAGTCTGGCTTGCGACCTGACCTATGCTTTCGCCTGTGACAAGTGCGAGACAGTTGTCTTTTTCAGCAATTCTCTGTGCTATCTCCATCATAAGACGGCGCATTATAATTGTGAAAAATTCTTCGGGGCAGTTATCCTTTATAGCCTCCTGAATCTCTGTGAAAGGCACGCAGAAAAATGCTATTCCTCCGCAGTATGCTGTCATTTTTTCGCATAACTGCTCAACCTTCAACTGCGCCCTGTCAGATGTGTAGGGAGGGCTTACATAATGTATTGCAGCAATATGAACGCCTCTTTTTGCTATCATATATCCTGCAACGGGACTGTCTATACCGCCTGAAAGAAGTAACATTGCCTTACCGCTTGTACCTACGGGCAGACCGCCTGCTCCCTTTATATTTTCAGCATGAACATAGGCATTTGTATCCCTTATCTCAACCGTAACCGTTACTTCGGGATTTTTTACGTCAACGGTGAGGTGAGGAAATTTTTCAAGGAGTATTCCTCCGAGTTCCATACATATTTCAGGGGATTTCATGGGGAATGACTTGTCCGCACGCTTTGCATTTACCTTAAAAGTTTTT
>DGRR01000188.1:0-2397 GCA_002389995.1 Ruminococcus sp. UBA4383
CCACTACCACAGAAGAAACTACTACCACTACCACAGAAGAAACTACTACCACAACGGAAACTACTACCGTTCAGCCCGAAGTTAAATTATATATAGACTCCCTCCCGACAAAAACTGTCTATGAAGTCGGTGAACAGCTTGACCTCTCAGGCGGAACTTTCCATGCCTATGCCCGCAGAAGTGACGGTACAGAGATTCAAAGTGTAATCAACAGAATGGAATCTCCAAATTCTGATTTTACAGTCGATACATCAGAATTTGACAGTACAAGGGCAGGAACTTATAATATTCACATAACTCTTGATTTGTTCGGCATGGAAGTTACAGAATCATTCACTGTTACTGTGAATGAACCCGAAACAACTACAACAATCGTAACTCCCTATATAGAGATAGAAAGACTCCCCGACAAAACAGAATATGAACTCAATGAATGGTATAATCTTTCAGGAGGTGAAGTCCGTATCGGTGAAATAATTGATGACGGTACAAATATAACAGATACAGGAAGAACAGTCTCAATGACCGACAGTCAGCTTGCAGTTGATTCCTCCGCATACAGAAGCTGGGAGGAGGGAACTTACATAATAAAAATCGGTTACAGACCGAATTATGATGACAAATATCATGAAACAGTCTACACTGAATTGAAAGTAACTGTAGGCATTTCAGAGGAAGAAGAATATTCCCTCGGTGATGTCGATAACAACGGTATTGTAAATTCTGCCGATGCCTCGATGATACTCGCCGAATATTCAAGAATTGCCACAAGCAAGCCCATGACATTCACCGAAGCACAGAAAAAAGCTGCCGATATAAATAATGACGGAATTACAGATTCAACCGATGCCTCCACAATTCTGAAATATTATGCCTATATCTCAACACACCCCAAAATACCTTTTGAGGAGTTTCTTCAAAAATAACTAATATGTGAGCCGATATATGACGGCAAGACATGAAAAATAACCAAATAATTTCAAAAAATCCGATTTTTTGAGAGAAAACTCTTGACAAGTCGGATTTTTTTGTTTATAATAGAGTTTGCTGTACTGTAATTGTACGCAAATATATGAAAAAGGAGGAAAATTATGCCTACATTTAACCAGCTCGTTCGCAAAGGAAGAAAGGACCTCGAAACAAAATCAACAGCTCCTGCTCTCCAGAAAGGTTACAATGCTAAGAAGAAGGTGCAGATTAACCAGAGTTCACCCCAGAAAAGAGGCGTTTGTACTGCTGTAAGAACTGCTACACCCAAAAAGCCTAACTCAGCTATGAGAAAAATCGCCAGAGTTAAACTCACTAACGGTTACGAGGTAACTTCTTATATCCCCGGTATCGGTCATAACCTTCAGGAACACAGCGTTGTTCTTATCCGTGGCGGACGTGTTAAGGATCTCCCCGGTGTGCGTTACCACATCATCAGAGGCGCACTCGATGCTCAGGGCGTTGCAAACAGACTTCAGGCTCGTTCCAAGTACGGCGCAAAGAAACCTAAGCAGAAGTAATTGCTTCATCAGCCGTCTTTCGGCAGGCTGAATAATATAAGCCGATTTACAAATAACTAAATAGGATAACTGCTGCCGCAGATAATGCGGAGATTTATATAGATTTCTTAAATCCTCTGCATTGGCTGCCGACATACCCCTGCGGTGAAGCAGGCTTTTAAAAGCAGTAATCGCTCGGGTACGAGTACCTATGATTTCATGAATCTATATGAAGGAGGGAAGCGAATTATGCCAAGAAGAGGTAATATCGCAAAGCGTGATGTATTACAGGACCCTGTATACAATTCAAAGCTCGTTACACGCCTTATCAACAACATAATGCTTGACGGTAAGAAGGGTGTAGCACAGAAAATCGTTTACGGTGCATTCGACATCGTTGCTGAAAAAACAGGCAAGGACGCTCTCGAAGTTTTCGAGCAGGCTATGGAAAATATCATGCCCGAACTTGAGGTAAAAGCCCGCCGTCTCGGTGGTGCTACTTATCAGGTTCCCATGGAGGTAAGACCTGAAAGACGCCAGACTCTCGGTCTGCGCTGGATTACAAAATATTCCAGAGAAAGAAACGAGAAAACTATGAAGGAGAGACTCGCAGGAGAAATCCTCGACGCTCTCAACGGCACAGGCGGTGCCTGCAAAAAACGTGACGATACTCACAAAATGGCAGAGGCAAACAAGGCGTTTGCTCACTACCGCTGGTAAGAGTCGGAGGAGGATATTATGGCAAGAGACTGTTCACTTGAAAATACCAGAAATATCGGTATCATGGCTCATATCGACGCAGGTAAAACCACTACAACAGAGCGTATCCTTTTCTATACGGGCGTAAACCACAAAATCGGTGAAACCCACGAAGGAAGCGCAACTATGGACTGGATGGAACAGGAGCAGG
>DGRR01000188.1:2580-4423 GCA_002389995.1 Ruminococcus sp. UBA4383
GACGGTTCTGTAACCGTTCTCTGTGCAAAGGGCGGCGTTGAGCCTCAGTCTGAAACCGTATGGAGACAGGCTGACAACTATAAAGTACCCCGTATGGCTTATGTAAATAAAATGGACATTATGGGTGCAGACTTCTATCATGTTGTTGACATGATGAAGGACAGACTTAAATGTAACGCAGTTCCGATTCAGCTCCCTATCGGTGCTGAGGACGAATTCAGAGGAATCATCGACCTCGTTGAGATGAAAGCCTATATCTACTATGATGACCTCGGAAAAGATATCCGTGTAGAGGAAATCCCCGAAGATATGAAGGAAAAAGCTCAGCAGTATCACGATGATATGGTTGAACACGTTGCAGAACAGGACGAAGAACTCATGATGAAATACCTCGACGGTGAAGAACTCACTCAGGAGGAAATCAAGAGCTGCATCAGAAAGTCCACTATCGCAAACGAAATGGTTCCCGTAACCTGCGGTACTTCATACAAGAACAAGGGCGTTCAGAAACTTCTCGATGCTATTATCGACTATATGCCTTCTCCGCTCGATGTTCCCGCTATCAAGGGCGTAAACCCCGATACAGACGAGGAAGAAGAAAGACCTTCATCAGATGATGCGCCGTTCTCAGCTCTCGCATTCAAGATTGCAACTGACCCCTTTGTTGGTAAGCTCGCATTCTTCCGTGTTTATTCAGGTGTTGTAAATCAGGGCGACAGCGTCCTCAACGCAACAAAGGACAGCCGTGAGCGTTTCGGACGTATCGTTCAGATGCACGCTAACCACAGAAAAGACCTCACAACAGTTTATTCAGGCGATATCGCCGCTGCCGTTGGTCTTAAAAATACCACCACAGGTGATACTCTCTGTGACGAAAAACACCCCATAATTCTCGAATCCATGGAATTTCCGGAGCCTGTTATCCAGCTCGCTATCGAGCCTAAGACCAAGGCAGGTCAGGAAAAAATGGGCATCGCCCTCGCTAAACTCGCCGAGGAAGACCCCACTTTCAAGACATGGACTGACGAAGAAACAGGTCAGACTATTATCGCAGGTATGGGAGAACTCCACCTCGATATCATCGTTGACAGACTTCTCCGTGAATTTAAGGTTGAAGCAAATGTCGGTCAGCCTCAGGTTGCCTATAAGGAAACTATCAAGGGTACTGCCGATATCGACTATAAATATAAGAAACAGTCAGGCGGTTCAGGTCAGTACGGTCACGTTAAAATCCGTGTTGAGCCTAACGAGTCAGGCAAGGGATATGAATTTAAAAATGCCGTTGTCGGCGGTTCTATCCCCAAGGAATATATCCCCGCTGTCGATGCAGGTATTCAGGGCGCAATGAAGTCAGGTATACTCGCAGGCTACGAGGTTGTTGACGTTAAGGTAGAACTCTACGACGGTTCATATCACGAGGTTGACTCCTCTGAAATGGCATTCAAGATTGCAGGTTCTATCGCATTCAAAGAAGCTCTCAAAAAGGCAAACTCTGTTCTCATGGAACCGATTATGAAGGTTGCAGTTATCGTTCCCGATGACTACCTCGGAACTGTTATCGGTGACCTCAGCTCACGCCGTGGCATGATTCAGGGTCAGGAGGCAAGAACAGGTTCTACTCAGGTAGATGCTCTCGTTCCGCTTTCTTCAATGTTCGGCTACACAAGCGACCTGCGTTCAAATACTCAGGGTCGTGGTCAGTATACTATGGAACCCCACAGCTATCAGGAAGTTCCCAAGAGTATCGCTGAGGACATTATAGCAAACAGAGCTAAATAATTTCCGTCAGATTATACAGTTTTCAACAGAAAAAAATATAGATTTGACAAATCTTGTGCTTTGG
>DGRR01000049.1 GCA_002389995.1 Ruminococcus sp. UBA4383
TTGCAGAAGGAAGTCCTTGACTGCGGTCTTTATAACCCCGGAGACTACCATAAACTTAAATGTTCAGTCGTGTGGAATGACCTCGATGTGCTTGTCGGTGTAAACAACGGTCACAGACTTGTGGATATTGACGGCGAACACGTTCTTGTCGGCTCTGATGACAGCGGATATGTCGAGGGAGAAATTGAATTTAAGTGGATTTTCTATGCCGCTGTTGATGAAAGCTTTAATCCACCCGATACGGGACTTTTAAGAAGTTCAGGCTCATTCTGGATTATATGCTCTGCGGTAATGATTCTGCTTGTAATTATAATGCTCCTGCTTGTAATGCTCAAAAAGAAAAAACAAAAACAATCTTCCGATATAAATAATAAAAATCCCTGAGTAACACTCAGGGATTAATTATATAGTAAAGATGAGGTGCAGTTATGAAAAAATTTTTTATATTTGTCGTGATACTTGTACTGGCAGGGACAGGATTTTATTTTGCAAAGAAATATTATGACAATGAATATCTCCCGCAAAAAACTCTTGATGAAAATATCGAAAAACAAAAAAAATTATATCAAGCCATAAAACCCGATATTCCGCATAAGGACAATATCCCGAATGTGACTGATTCCCAGCCGTCCGAACAGATGACAACCCAGCCTTATACTGCGGAAAATACCATAATTGAAAATATAACGGAAAATTATGATATTCTCGCAGATGCAAAACTTGTCACAAATGATATAGTGGGCTGGATAAGCATTGACGGCACTGAAATAGATTTCCCTGTCGTACAGTCGCAGGACAATTCATTTTATCTTTGGAGAGGTGTTGACGGAGAGGAAAACGGTATCGGCACACCTTTTCTCGATTACCGCTGTGACCCTTGTTTTTCGGAATATAACTGGATAATCTACGGACATAATATTGAAAATTTCCAGATGTTCGGCAGATTGCAGGATTTTATGCAGGAGGATTATTTCAACAGCCACAAAACAGGAACTTTAATTGCAGACAATACTATATATAATGTGAATTTCTTTGCATATCTCTCAGAAAAAAGCACTTCTCCGATATATAATACAGTATTCATAACATTACAGGACAGAATTGATTATGCAGAACTCATTCTCAGGCTTGCAAGATTCAAAAGAAACATTTCTGCGGAGGAACTTTCTCAGAAAAGACTTGTACTGCTTTCCACCTGTAATTTTGAGTTTGAAGAATCAAGAGGAATACTTGCGGGATACATAGACTGATTCAAAAAAATTTTCAGAAAATTTCGTCTTTTTATGCCTTTAAAATCACTTATATATAAAGATAAGTGAAAAGGAGTGACGATTATGGAAAAATTTTTGATTACTGCGCTTTTGCTTTCATTTTCAATACGGGGGATTATTTTTTTGTTATTCTGAACATAAGAGCCGTTATAACTGCAATTATCACGAAAAGCACCCATGAAACAGCATTTGCATAGCCTATTTCCGAATATCTGAACATTGCATTATATATGAGCATACCTATTGTAAAGGTACTTTTTGCAGGATTTCCGCCTGTAATCATATAAGGGGCATTAAATTCCTGAAAAGCAGAGATAGTCTGCAATACAAGATTCAGAAATATGACATTTCTGAGCATGGGAACGGTTATATAGAAAAATGCCTTTACATTTCCGCAGCCGTCAGTTTTTGCGGCATCATAGTATTCCTGCGGAATATCCCTGATTGCGTTGAGGAATATTATCATAGAAGAACCGAACTCCCATAGTCTCAGCAATACTATCATGAACATGGCAGGGGCAGGCTGACTGTACCAGCTTATGGGAGACAGTCCGATTATTTCAAGGAACTGATTCACAAGACCTTTTGATGTAAATAAAAACTGCCACATTATGACTATTGCAAGGTTAGAGCCGAGTATTGACGGAATATAAAAGGCTGTGCGGAATATTCCGATGCCTTTTATTTCCGCACTCAGAAGCATGGCTGTAAGAAGTGAAAAAATTAATTTCAGCGGTACTAATATAAGTGCATATTTAAAAGTAACTGTCACGGATTTGATAAAATCGCTGTCGGAAAACATATTCCGATAATTTTCAAATCCTGTAAATTGAGGGCTGTTTATTCCGTCATAGTCTGTCATTCCCGTTATAAAAGATGAAACAAAGGGATAAAGTGTAAACAGCACAAATCCGATTATAAAGGGCATAATCAGAATAAGACCCGTATGATTTTTAACACCGACAGGGTTATTGTATGTATGTTTCTTCATTTTTTAATTTTTTCGAGATATTTTGTAATTGAATCGTACATTTTCTTGGCGGCTGATGATGTATCGGAAGTATTATATGAAACTGATTCAATAGCTTCGTTATAAAATTCCTTCATTCGTGCGAGTTCCATATATGGGCTTATAGTGAACGTATTTATCTGACTGAGCATTCTGTCATTTTCGAGGGCAAGACCTTTTAACTTTCCTGATTTTTCGAGGCTTTCCTGAGCATATGAAGATGCAGGTATACCTCTTGTTGTGCCGAGGATATCGGCACATTTCCCGTCATTCAGCAGAAAATTGACAAATGCGGCAGATTCATCGGGGTATTTTGTTGATGCGGAAACTGCATACAGCATGGACGGCTTTATCAGCCAGCCGTCAGAATTTCCGTTGTCATCGGTAAGCATAGGACCTGCTTCAAGGACACCTTCGGGAAGGCTCATTTCATATTTTCCGACAGAGCTTCCCCATTCGAGAACGCCTGCGACTTTTCCGCTTATAAATTCGGGAGACTGATAGAGTGCGGCATTGCCGTCCTCATCGGTGCGGGAGCGGACATTTCTTATAACGTGGTTATTTTCAAGCTGTTTATAGAAATCGAGGGCAGTTTTTATATCCTCCTCTGAAAATCCGAGCTGACCGTCCATAGTGATAAATTCTTTTCCTGTTTTCTGCTGAACATAGACGACTGACAGATACCATGCAGTACCGCCTGACTGTATATCCAAATCTATCGGATACACGCCTTTGTCATCGAATTTGTCACCGAGGGCGAGGAGTTCATTCCATGTATGCGGATATTCCGCATTAAAGCTTTTATAGACATCGGAATTATAGAAAAGTCCCCTTCCGCTTACAGAAACGGTAACTGCATTGAGCAGACCTTTATTTTTTCCGAAAGACAGTACCTCATCATCATAGCCTGAAAGGTCAATAAAATTCCTCAATTTTCCGAGGTCATAAAATTTGTCGCCTGCGGAAAATGATACAAGCCAGTCATAATTTATCTGCATGACATCGGGGGCAGTACCGCCGTTTATCTGCGAGGAAATTTTTTCTGTCCAGCCGTCCCAGCCTCCGTATTCGGGGATAATATTTATATCAGGGTGATTCTGATTCCAGAGTTCTATTGCTTTCAGGGTAGCCTCATGGCGGTCATCGCCTCCCCACCATGAAAATCTTATGGAACAGGGGTCAAGTTTTCCGTCAGGTTCGGTAAATTCTTTTTTTTCAGCACAGGCAGAGAGCGGAACGGATAACAAAAATGCCGTCAATAAAACAAATAATTTTTTCATACTCTCATTCCTTGATATAATGATATACTTTATTATACAATATATTGACTGATAATTCAAGTATTTTTTATTACATATTCCGCACAAAAATGCCCTTATTTACATTCAGAAATATTTTGTACAAAAAAATTTAAAATTTAAGATAAGTTTAAGATTATTTTAAGAAATGCAGTTTATAATCATAACCATAGTAAGAAAAACAACAACGAAGAAGTGAATAACATAATTAAAAAGGAGTTTGATTTACATGAAAAAATTTAACGCAAAGAAAATTTTTGCAGGACTTTCCTCAACAGCCCTCATCGCTGCATCTGTCCCCACAGTTGCCGCTGTCACAGTAAATGCCGCTGAAACATCTGCCAATGTCCTCTACGGCGATGCAAACGAAGACACAAAGGTATCAATATCAGATGCGGTTGCTATCCTCCAGAGCATCGCAAATTCAAGCAAATACGGTCTCAGCGAACAGGGCAAAAACAATGCAGACGTGTATCAGAGAGGTGACGGCATAACAGGTAATGATGCCGCAGCTATCCAGAGATATGATGCAAAAGTAATAACTGAACTTCCCGAATCATGGCTCGGCGGAAAACCCTCTGACCCCTCCGATACAGACCCCCAGACTGATATAACTTATATTCACCTCAGCGGTTCATCTATCAGCGTGGAAGGCGACTACGCAGAAGTAAACGGCTCAACAGTTACTATCAGCCATTCAGGTACATTCTACGTTGACGGCACTCTCGATGACGGTCAGATAAATGTAAATGTCCCCGATGAAACAGCAGACCCCGAAACTGTAAAGATTTTCCTTAACGGCGTTAATATCACAGGCAAGAGCGCACCTGCAATCCTCGTTACAAATGCAGAGAATACTTCAATAAATCTCGTTGACGGCACTGTAAATACAATTTCTGACGGTGATACAGCTTATGTTGGTGCTGACGGTGCAGCAAGCGGTGAAGCTGTAATCGAAGCAAAAGACGACCTCACTATCAAGGGCGGTACTGAAAATACAGGTGTCCTCAACCTCACAGCAAATACTCAGGACGGTATAGCTTCCAATAACGATATAAAACTCACAGGCGGTACAATCAACGTTACAACTCTCAATGCAACTGACGAGACTGACGGTATCAAGGGCAAATCTTCCGTTACAGTAAAGGAAAATGCAATCGTAAACGTTGAAGCAGAAGGCGACGGTATCAAAGCTTCATCAACAGCCGATAACGGTTATGTTTCAATCGAGGGCGGCAGCGTTACAATTAAGGCAGGAAATGATGCAATCCAGTCCGCTACTGCAATAAATATCTCAGGCGGTACAGTTGTTGCAGGCGGTGACAGAGGTCTTACATCTGTAACAGGTACAAATATCACAGGCGGTACGGTTATAGCTACTGCAACAGACAACCAGATTGATTCTGCACTTCTCAAATCCGAAAATCAGGCAACTATGCTCCTCAACTGCATAGCTGATTCAACTTCAAAGGACGGCACTTGGAAGAAAGCTAATTCAATCAGTGTCGGAAATGTAAATGCATCATTCACAAAGAAATATGCATATGTTCTCATCAGTGACGCATCAATCACAGCAGGCAAGTCCTATAACCTCACAAATACAGGTACAGGCGCAGCCGTTACTTATGACAATGATGCATCTGATTCATTCACAGTAAAGAACTCTGTTACTACATTTGAAAACGTAAATCCCGCAGGCAAAATTGACGGTGAAACAGTTACTCCTACTCCCTCAACTGACGGAAACACACTCACTCTCTCAGGCGCATCAATAACTTCTGATGCTCCCGCAGATGCAGTTACAGTAAAAGACGGTGTTGCAACTATTGTTAAAGAAGGTTCATACACAGTAACAGGTGATGCTTCTGATGTTCAGATAGTAGTTGATGTTGACTCATCAGCATACCCCGAAAGCGTTGTTGAACTCAACCTCGTAAACGCAAACATCTCCAACAGCACAACCGCTCCCATATATGTAAAATCCATAGGCGATGAAGTTCAGATTGTCGCAAAGGCAGGCACAACAAATACAATCTCAGACGGCACTTCACATACTGAAACTTATACTGACAGTGACGGAAATACCAATACTGTCGAGGGTGCAATCTTTGCAAGAGATGACATCAAGTTCAAAGGCACAGGCTCTCTCACTGTAAACGGCAACGAAGCAGATGCTATCGTATGCAAGAACGATATAAAGATTTATAACGGCAATATCACTGTAAATGCTGTTGATGACGGTATCAGAGGAAAAGACAGCGTTACTGTCGGAAATGATTCCAAATCAGACGGTTCAGCAGTTGATTACAGCACTCTCAGTCTCACTGTAAAGACTCAGCAGGGTGACGGTATAAAGTCCACATCAACAGATACAGCTACCGATAAATCTTACGGTCTTGTAACTATCAACGGTGGTACAATTGATATAAATTCCTATGCTGACGGTATATCCGCAGAACAGGAATTTATCATGAACGGTGGTGACCTTAATATCTACACATATGAGGGTTCAGGCTTTACAGGCAGCGCAAGCGGCAGCACATGGAATGCCCCCGGAGGTCCCGGCGGTCAGCCCGGCGGCATGGGCATGGACGGCAATGCAAACAAGGTTGACATCTCCGCAAAGGGCATAAAGGCAGTAGGTCTTTATGATGAATCGGGTACAACTTACCAGAGCGCAGGAAACCTCACTATCAACGGTGGTAACATCACTATTGATTCATCTGACGACTCTCTCCATTGTGCAGGCGATATGGCAGTTTTAGGCGGTATTATCAAGCTTTCAAGTGCTGATGACGGTATACACTCCGACAATAAACTCACAATCGGTCAGGGCAGTGCTGATACATTTGATGATGTACAGATTTACATTCCCAAGTGCTATGAAGGCGTTGAAGGCGTTTATATCTATCAGAACAGCGGTTCAGTATACATTGTATCAGGTGATGACGGATACAATGCAGCAGGCGGTGCAGACGGCTCAGGCAACGGCAACAACATGGGCTGGGGAGGCGGCGGAATGTCCGGTACATTCGGTGAACTCAACCTCAACGGTGGATTTGTTGTTGTAAACTCAGCTAACGGCGACCATGATGCCCTCGATTCAAACGGAAACATCAACATAACAGGCGGCTACTACCTCGCAAACGGTCAGGAACCTCTTGATGTCGGTGACGGCGGTTACTCAATCAATAAAACAGGCGGTAACTACGCTACAATGACCGCAGGCAATACTAACCTCAATACAAGATATACTTTCAAGGATTCATCAGGAAATGTTATCGTTTCATTCGTTGCACAGAGCGGAAATCCTTCTGCTAACCTCAGCAGTGGTGTAAGCTTCACAACAGGCGGCAACGTATCAGGCGGAACAGCTATACTCACACAGTCAGGACTTGAAACATATATCGGTGGAACAATTTCAGGCGATTCAGCCGTTTCAGGTTCAGGCTCACAGCAGCCCGGATTCGGCTGGTAATCCTCAATACTGAACAGAAGCTGTATAACCTTTATGGTTATACAGCTTTTTTTATCCTATGTATTGATTTTTCAGCGGATTTATGTTATAATAATTATAATAATTCTGTAATTTACGGAGGTGTTATCATGGAAAAAAATAAATATCGCCTTCTTGCTCTTTCGCTGGCTTCATTTACTGTTATTGCGGGACTTGTTGCCTATTTTTCAAGCGATGATTCCGTGACAAACTCTTTCAGTGCCGCTACACTGCAAATCAGAGTAATTGAACCAAACTGGAAACCAAATCAGACAATTGTACCTGAACAAAAAATCGACAAGGACCCCTATATCGTCAACACCGATGAAACACCCGCATATGTCTTTATGAAAGTAACCGTCCCCGCAAGAGAAATCACTATGGAAAAAAATTCCGATGATGAAAAAAAAGGTGAAAAAATTATCTCCAATTCAACAATAACAGATGATGACGGAAATTCTGTAAATGTTACAAATCTCACACATACAGTTCCGATGTTCAGATTTATCGACGATTCTGAATCTTATACCTCTGAACAGCTAAGTTCCGAACAGATTTATAATAATGGCTGGTACTATATGAATACAACAGAAAATAAAAATGAATCAGACCAAATTATAAGCTATACCTATCTTTATGCATGGACGGGAAACAATACTGACAATACAATGGAAATTCTCTATCCCGAACAGATAACAGATACTCCCCTGTTCAACAAGGTTATTTTCTGCAATGCCCGTGAGGACGATTCACTCTCAGGCAGTCTGCAAAATATTACAATCGAAGCACTGGCAATTCAGACCGATTACCTTAAATCATATAACGAAACAGAATCAAAGGCTGAAAACGTATGGCAGTATCTTTCAAAATAATTTCTAAATCAGTTATCCGCTTTATATGGAAATATATCCGAAAATTCACATCATTTCTCACTACACTGATAATTATTTCCGCCTTTGTCATAACTGCACTTTTTTTAATGAAAATCAAGCCGTATGTGGTAACAACAGGCTCTATGGAACCTGCAATTCCCGTAAAAAGTGTGTGTTTTGTAAATGAAAATATCCCGCTTGAAAACATAAATGTCGGTGAAGTGATTTCATTCCGCATCAGCAATGATGTACTTGTAACTCACCGTGTGACAAAAATCAGCGGTGAAGAATATACAACAAAAGGCGATGCCAACAATACAGAAGATTTCTCCACCGTCACAAAGCAGAATTATATAGGAAAAACAGTGTTCGTCATACCAAAAGTCGGATTTATATTAATCTGCCTGCACAGCCGCAAGGGTAGAATTATCGCAGTTACATTGATTGTACTGCTCCTTATACTCAGCTTTATCCCCGAAAATAAAAATCAAAAATCAAAATAATCTGAAAGAAAGGAGAATATATGAAACAGTCGAAAATTAAAAAAATCGCCCTGATAATAAGTATCTGCGCCTTAACTGTCATCGGAACAGTTACCGCATTTCTGACAAGTACGGATACTGTAAACAATTTATTCAGAATAGCAAAGGTCGATTTGAAAATTGAAGAAAAATTTGATGAAAAACAGAAACTCTCTGCCGGACAGATTATCACTAAACAGCCTTGGGTAAAAAATACAGGCACAGTAAATGAACTTTTCTTTGTGGAGGTATCAGTACCATGCATGGAAGCATCTTTCCTCACAAGCGACGGACAGCGTATCATTCCCGATTCCGTCACTTTGTCCAACCCTCCCAAAGCACACGAATATCTGCAAACACAGGAAATATATAACCTCATCGCAGCAGGAACTCCTTCAAAAGATTACATCACTCAGCCCGTCACTGTAAACAATATTACAAAAAACTGGGAACTTTCATATAATAAATCTTCAAATAATTCTGAAGGCTGGGTCTATCTCAGTCAGACTGAATCACAAAAAGAATATAAAAAAGTTCAGGGTATGCAGGACGGTATCTATAATACTTACCTCCTCGGTTACAGCGCATGGGTCGCCCCCGATAAAATTACTGTGCCCATTTTCGATAAATTACAGCTCCGCAGTATCATTGATGCCGATATAGAAAATAATACAATCGGTCAGGTTCAGCTCAATGCATATACCATTCAGGCAGATGAACTGAATCTTTCAGGACTTACAGGCAACGGCTCCGATATACAGTATACAAAGGCTGATTTGGAAAAAATTTATAAGATTATATCCAATAAGCAGACAACCGCTTGAAAAGGAGGCAGCCTATGAAACAGAAAACTAAAAATATCCTCGCCGCCGCTTCAAGTCTGTTGATTGTCTCACTTGTCGGTGTGACGCTGGCATATTTCGGCGCAAAAGACGATGAACCAAATATGGTCGGAATAGGCGAAGATAAAATCAAGGTTACTGAAACTTTCACACAGCCTAATCAGGAACAGGTTTTCAAATACAGAAAACTCGTCAAAATTCAGAATACAGGCAGTGTGCCGTGTTACGTCCGTGTAAGGCTCGAATTTTCAAATTCCGATGTTCAGAATGTCGCATCTTTTTCCGCAGAAAATCAGAATGATACCGATTCCGAACCCGCTGACAGCACTTTCAAAAGCGCACAGATTCATACAGGTAATAATTATTATATAAATAATCTCCCCGAAGGCTGGGTATATGTGTGGGACGAAAATATTCAAGACCCCGATGTAACACACGGCTATTACTACTATAAAAATGCCGTCCCGTCAGGAGAAAGCACCAACGCACTCATTTCATGGATTAAAATGAATTACGAAGATACAGGCGATATACAGGCACATGATGTCTATGTCTATGCAGAAAGCGTACAGACTGTTGACCCCAATACAGGTACAGAATATACTGACTGGAAAGATGCATGGCACAGTTTTTCAGGTACAGATTAATCAATATAAAAAATACCCCCGCAGGTTTTTACGCCTGTGGGGGTAAAATAATTCAAAAATCAGGAATGGAGACGCAATCTGCACCTTTCATCATTTGTGCCACTATTTCCACCTATTTCATACATATTTCCATCTCCACCGGGAAATACGACTAGAGAATCTGCACGATTTGTAATATTTCCTCCGGAAGTATTAGTCCAAATCAAACGTCTGTTGTTATCCGGCAATCCGGACTGGAATAATTTAGTTTTGCCCAACTTCATTGATGTTAAAATATCAATGAGTTTTGTTTTATTATAGGTTGTGGGATTACCATTAGAATCAGTGTTATATCCTAACCTTGCAGTATTATCAAACATCATATTGACATTCTCTAAGCTACTGAAATTTGTTTTATCACTAAAGCTAATATCACACAATACAGTAGATTGCGCAAACATCTGCTCCGTTGTAGTACACTTTTCAAAACTACTATCGAAACTAATTGATTTTAAACCTTGCAATTTAAAGAACATATATGACATATCAGTAACATTTGACAAATCCCAATTCGTCAGATCCAAACTCTTCAAAGCAGTAGCATTATTTTTCATATAAAACATATACTTCGCATCAGTTACCAGAGAAGTGTTCATAATTGTAGTTACATCAACATCGTACAAGCTATTCATCTCTTTAAATAGATTAGAACTATTTTCATTTGCCATAATTCCAACAGGATCATCAGTATACCATCGTATAGCATACGTTGAAGAACCATTATTCCACTCACACCATGCATAGATCACGTTTGGAAAATCAGCATCATAATTTCCATACTCTGTAAATGTTCCGTCAGCAGAAACTGCCAATGGGTATGTTACAGATATCGCCATATACTGCGTAGAGTTAAGATTAGATTGAGTTGGTAATATATAATTCGTATGTCCGTTTTCCCATGGTGGTGTGTCGCTAATTTTAATTTCTTTAATTCGACTATGATTTCCGGAGCTATTAGCGATATTATCAAGATAATCATGTACTGTTGGTCCCTCCATTAGCTTCGCCTTTGGCAGTTTGCTCTCCTCTACCTCTGCCTGAAAAGTGAATGAATTTACATTCTCCACATTGTCGGGGTCTGCAAAGGTATCGGGCAGGAGATTTCCGTGTTCATCATTTTCAGCAAGATATGCGGGCCATGTGCCGTTGAACATATACTGAACGATTTCATCATTTTCGGGGTTGCTGTCTCTTTGGAACTGAATTACATGATTTTCCTTATCAAGAACGGGTCTGCCGTCATTATCGAGCAGATACCAGTATTTAAGCTGATATTCTGAACTTACATTCAAAGTATCGGTATATTCCTCATTCTGCATTTCTTTTTCAAATGAATTGTCATCTGCCGACTGTCTGTAAAGCACTGCAACAGAAGTTATATCCTGCACATGATTATTTTCGTCCGCATAGGGGAAATATGATTTGTTATTGACATCATTTTTAAGGGTAAGCTTTTTAACACGGTCAGCCTGAATTTCGCTGAATGTAAGGTTAAGCGTACCTCTTACCATATTTGTATTTGCCGTATTATACTCTGTAAATGGAGTATAATCGCTGTAACCGACATCAAGGCTTATTGCTGAACCTGCGGAAGCACTTGGGTCTGAGACTGTAACCCTGAGTATTTTTGATGAACTGTCCCATTGAACGTTTGTAACGGGTGAATTTCCGCTTGTTCTGAACTGAATCTTTGACAAATCCGTCAATTCAACAGTCTTACCCGTATTATAGGTAAGAACTCCCTCAAAAACTCCGTCTGTAAGAGCTTGTCCGAGGTCTATTTCATATGTGTATGTATCTTGTGTACCGCTGTAAACGGGAATCAGTGAAGAATATATAGGTTTGAATGCTGTAATATATTCACGTTCGGGAATACGGTTATCCGCATAGGAAACGTGGCTGAAATTGTCATAACGTTCTATTTCATTTGTATATCTGATATGAAATGCGGGTATTTCAGCAAATTCATTGTCTCCTCCCGTAAGGTCGCAGAAAGCTTTCCACTGATTCTGACCCGATATATTTATGTCATACTTGCTGTCATTATTGTAAATAAGATAAGAAGTAGGCGTAGTCAGTCCGACGGATTTAAATTTGTCATTCGGATTATTTCTTGTTCCGTCCACAAGTTCAAGACCTGTGCAGACATAACGTGAAACGGGAATTTCTTCAATAAGGTACTGACCGACAGGAACATTAACCATTGCCGAACCTGTTGTATTGGGACTTGTAAGGTGAATTGAAAGAGTATATTCCTTGCCGTTTTTCTTATAATTTACGTTATTTGTCGTATAGTCGGGAGTTTCGTCCGTACCTGAAATTTCTTCCAGACCATATACTTTAAACATAAATGTCGGTTCACCGTATGCATTGAAATAAGATGCATCGGGTATTTTTTTGTCAATGATAACAGCCGCCTGAGCGACAGGGTCTTCGCATGAGAGAAACTGGTTATCGCAGTTATAGGCATTTACTGTAAATATAACGTCATCTGCAAGGGCATATCCGTCAGGCGGAACGGTTTCACGGAAATAATAAGATGTCCAGTCCAGTCCACGCACATTAAGACGACCGCCCTCATCTGCTGTAACATAAGTATCTGTAACACAGGATTTTATTCTTTCGCTTAAAACATAATCAGCCAAAGCTAAATAATAATCTTCCATAGCTTCTGAATAAGCAGCATCGTCATAATTGCCGTCACTGTCAGTAAATTGAGATTGCTCAGGAAGTATGGGTTCTTCCGCAAAACCGACATATTTTCTGCCGTCATAATACTGACTTCCGTCACCTGCAACCACATAATATGCAAGACGCAGGTCATCTCTGTAATATTTTGTCTGATTGTCGTCCTGATAAGTGCCGTTGAAATTATTGCCGTACTTAGTTGTAAATGCAGTATCATTTATAGTAATGCCTGTTATTTTTCCGTCTTTTGTACTTTCATAGTCAACTGTAACAGTATATTCCGTGCCGTCATCATCAAAGATTTTAAATTCAATCTGTGTAAAGCTTTTGACTTCAAAGCTTTTGACAAGAAATTCCTTGCGTCCGCTTGAACTTACACCTGAAACACTTGTATCGAGACCGCCAAGTCGCAGTTTCGGAACTGATTTTACAAGTTTTCCCTCATCGGTATAAAGTCTGAACTGCGCTCCGAAAAGTTTAAGGTGGTCATTAGTATTTTCAATCTTGTCTTTTGCCTGTTTATAGAGCCATACTTCACCGTAAATCTTTGCATCTGTCGCATTTACTTCTATAAGGGTATCAACTGAGCGTGAATTTACAGCAAAGACATGGGGTGTTGAATCAGCCTTATAGCCTGCGGGGGCTTTTATCTCATAGAAATAATACAGACCCCATTCAAGACCGCTGATAGTTTTAGTTGCGCCACGGGTTGTTATATCTGCGTTTGTTTTCATATTCTGGTCAACAGCAGTATCAATTGTCTGTTCAACATCAGGCTTATTTTTAGGAGTTCCATTTTCAAGGTCAAAATGGTTTTCGATATCCATATCGCTGACTGAAAGTTCTTTTTTGCTGATTTCCTTCTGTATATCGGAGGGTGACATCTGGGAGAGTTCCTCCATAGTTTTTCCGAGGACTTTTGCTTTTTCCTCGTCTGTAAGGTTGACTTTGTACAGAGCGAACACACCGTCATACAGTCCGAGATTTTCCTCATTCTTTTTGATAAGGCGTGCTGAACCGTCCTTACGTTCATCAAGATGACCTGCAAAAAATTCATGATAAGTCACAACAGGCACATTTTCCGAATTGCCGTCTGCATCTGTGACAGTTTCATAAGTAACCGAAGAATTTTCAGAAACGGTCTGTTCGGAGAGTATAATTACCTGATTATTTTTTGTATGCTGTGCATCTTTTAAAGTCCATGTTTCCCATTTTCCAATGTCATTATTCCACCTGTAACCGACAGGGGGCTGTTTTTCATAGAGCAGATATGTTCCGAAAGGCAAATTTTTAAAATCCGCCTCACCTGTAACATCTGTATATGAAGTAGTGATATATTCCCAGTATTTTGTAAAATCTTCCGAAGAAGTATTGCCTTTGGAATTTATTGAAGCGGCTCTTGCTTCTTCAATATCCATACCTTTCACAAGGCGGTACAAATCGTAGGAGGCATTTTTCAGATAATTGTCCTTATTTATTTCTTCTGTTTTATTAATGACAATCTTGCTGAGAATCTCATAATCTTTAAGTTTCATAACAAGGTCGTTTGAATCTGAAGAATCAGACGAACTGCCGTCTGTTTCCTGACTGCCTTCCGAATCTGTTGTTTCCGTATCCTGTTCATCATCATCAGATGCAAAAATCAGATTTCCGTCCTTGTCAATTGTAGCTGCGGATACACGGAAGTACTGTTTTTTGGAATTGAGCTGATATCCAAGCGGTGCAGATGATTCCTGAATGAAATAAGTACCATATGGGAGTCCTGATATTTCTATCATTCCGTCACCCGTATCATCTTCTGATGTATCCTGTGATTGTGAAGTTCCGCTGACAAGATTGTTTGTATATCCCGTCATACCTGTTGTACCCATATAGACGTATTTTTTATTCAAGGAATTATACTGAAAATACATAAGGGATTCCGAGCCGTCACTTTCGACAAGATACATATTGTATACAGCTCCGTTAATGGAATTGCCGTAGTTTTCGGAATTTAAAGTATCGTCAATTTTTCGGAATTTCGCATCTGCAACTTCAATGGGGTCATCTTCTACTACAATACGGTTTTGTTTTATCAGATTTTCTGCTGCATAAAATTCGGCTGAACCTGATTCAGTGATATCATAAACTGATTTATTCTGAGAAAATTTATATCCCTGCGGTGCATCAGACACAACAAGATAATATTCTTTTTGTGAATCAAGACCATTAAGGCTTATTTTTCCGTCAGCGGCGGGAGTAATTTTCATTTTTTCCGTGGCATTTTCCGCAGGAGGTGCAGAAAGAAGGGAATATACACCGTCAGCAGTCTTTGAAAAATAACATAACCGGTCGTTTGCAGTGATTCCGCTTCCGCTTTTCTCATAAAGATTATAGACAAGCCCTGTACTGAGCGTAGATTTTTTAATGACATTGAAAGAAATTTCGCTGTCGTCCGCAACTGAAAACTGATATCCGTCAGTATCACCGAAACTTTTTGCAAGGAGATATGTTCCCGCAGGGAGGTCATTCAGTGTAATCAAGCCGCCTACTGCATTTATTTCACTTGTATCTCCGTCTGTTTCATCATATATATATTTGCCTGCATTGTCTGTATCAACACGGAACTTATTTATAGTCTTTCCGTCAGAATCAAACACATACAGGGGAAAACTGTTGTCAAAAGGTGTTTTTCCGCTGTAAATATCTGTATATGCAATATATTCCGAATGATTTACAATAATATACTCATCATTGAGATTTTCAAGTGTATTATAAATCTGCGGAAAATAGTAATATACGGCATCTGTATCAGCAGTTACACGGAAACGGTATATTCTTTCATCGGGATTATATCCTGTCGGCGGTGATGTTTCCTTGTAATAATAAATGCCTGGGGACAAATTAAGTTTCAGAATACCGCTGATATCAACAGCCATATTAAGCATCTGATGAGATTGATTTCTGTTGCGTTTTTTATCAAATGTATAGTAGCTTACAATGTTGGGATTAGATGCAGTGTTCTCAAAATTAGAAGTATTGCTGAAAATTGTAAACTTTGCACCGCTTAGTCTGTGACCGTCTTTTGAATCAACCTTTTCAAGTTCCACATGGTGACGGAGAATGACGAGTGTGCGGTTGCCTACGGAATACATCGGGAAATGAGTACCCGTATTGTCAATACCCTCAGCAAAGACATGAGATTCATTATAGGTTGCACGGTTATTTATAATCTTTGAAACGTCCTGACTGTTTTCAAGGGGCGGTGCAGTCATATCCATATATGCACCGAGTTCAAGATAATTGTCTGTTACTGTACAGCTTCCCTCAAAGATGACTGCAACTGCATATACATTGCTTTTATTGATAGTCCATGAGCCGTCATTATTTTCTGTTGCCTTTGTCCAGCCGTCCTGATTAGTCTTAATTTTTTCTTTCAGTGTGTTGTAAAATTCAAGGTCTAACTGATACCGTGCAGAAAGACTGGAAACATCTGTTGTATTTTCATACTTCTGAAAGTTTGAGATTGTTTCCATAATAGTTGCATTTGTACTGCTGTAATCTCCGCTTTCGGCAACTGATACGGCGGAACTGCTATTCAGCATATAATATACAACAGGCTCATAGCCCGCAGGATAACTTTTCTCATCAAAATGAATTTTATTTACACGTCCTTGCCATGCCGAACTTCTCAGACCCTCAACAATATCCAGAATCATAGGGTCTTCTACGATTTCCCTTTCGGTTGTGATTCTGTGGAATGCGAGTGCATAGGTATATTCCGAGGTCATTTTTTTGCCTTCGAGGTGATGTGTATTGCTTCCGTCAACTTCGGCATCATTGTCATAAACCCAGCCGTTATAGAAACTTGCGACATATTTTGTGGAATAGTTGCTTTTCTGCGAACCCATGGCAGAAATTACGGAATAGTCGCTGGATTTTGCAGATTTAGCCTTCTGATACGGAGTTTCGTCTGCTTCTGTGAGAGTTTTGTTTTCGGCAGGGCTGAGTTTAACGTTTTTATCGAGTACAGTCATATAAGTTTCAGCAGTAAATGTTGTCTGTGATGCGCCTGATGCCTTTACTTTTGCGAGTGAAATTTCGGCAGGATAACTGAAATCCACACTTACAGGACTATCAGCACGCAATGAAAATCCTCTGCAATCAAAGTCTGCTACTATACAGCCTGTCGAAGAATCATAATAAACATTAACAGCACCGTTGTTAAGCATAAAATCTGCGTCAACAGCTTCATTTGAACCTTGCAGTACACCGCTGAAAACAAGGGATTCCCTGAATTTTTCAAGCCAGTCCTCCGAAGGAGTCAAACCGTCGGGAAGCTTTGAATATACTGCAAAGTGATTCAGTGCGCTTTCTGAGTCTGACTGAATTGTACCGCTTGAAGAAATTACAGTGGAATAATAGTCGCTTGGTGTAAATCCGTCCAGACTTTCTACCTGTCCTCCCATTTCCTCCTTCATTTCTTCAAAAGTATCGTGGAATACAAAATCTTCCATGGTCGTTTTGGAATCAATTGTTGTTGTGGATTCACGAAGCCATGTATTTGAATGTGCGGAGCTTATATTCTGAAAATTATTTTCGTTATAATTATTTGCATCATAATTGGTATCGAGATACTGTTTTCTTGTAAATTCGTTGACAAGTCTTGTGCCTTTATTGGTATTTTCCCTGCATACCTTTCTGTTGCCGTCAATTTCAAATTCACTGGTTGTATCAATTTTCATTTTGTCATACAGTTCATCATAGTCAAGATTATACTGAATATCCACATAGGCACGGAGATAAGCACGGATTTTCAAATCCCTTACAACAATACGGATTTCATCAATTCCTGACGGGAGGAGTATTTCTGATTCTTCAAGTGTTGTACCTGTACCTATTTCTTTCCATGTATTATAGTATTCGGTATTTTTATCATCGTTGCTTTTTCCGTAAATGACAAACGGGAAACCTGATTCTTCCTTATAGACAGTTTCGTCTGTTACAGTCTCATCAATTTCACCGACTGTATTGCCGTCAACAAGTTTACTTAAACGTATACGGGTAAAATCATACTCATCAAATCTGAGTTCTCTGTCATCAGCACCGTCAAGGTTTTGTATACTTGGTGCATTATCCTCATAAACAAGGTCATATTTGCGTGCATTTCCGTCTGCATCTTTTGTTGAATCATCGGCATATCTTGCCTGTCTTGTTGATGCAGTGAGAGCATATGTTACCACTCTGCCGTTGAAAACTGAATCATAAAGGAGCTGATTTACAGGTGAATAATGTTTTGAATGTGATTCATATGCAATATTGTTGTATGTATATCCGTTGTTGATTTCGTAGTTGTTGTATTTGTTTATATAATCACCTGTGCCGACAGGCTGTTCATCTTCAATGCTGAGTTTATGTGCAGCAGTATCGGTATAATCAACAGGTGAAGTTGTATCCTGATATGTTACAAGATAATGTCCTTTAAGTTGAATTTCAATAGGGTTTTCTGATTTTCTGACAGTATCATTAAGAACACCCACACGGTATACACAGCTATAAGATTCACCGGGTTTTCTGTCGCCTGCGCCCTGAAAGTCATAAAATCCGTAAACTGTTCTTCCGTTTATTTCTTTTTCAACAATCTGTACACGGTCACCGTTGGAATTTACGACCATAATATCTGATAATTTAACTGAATCGGGCTTTGTAACTTCAATGAAATAATCTGCACGCTTTATGCCTCTTGCCATTTTATTCTTTTCCTGTTCGGCATTTACCTGTGAGACTGCATGGGCATTATAAAGCTGAACTGCGTCCCAGTCGATAACTCCCTCCTGATTTGCATATTCGTCCAGAAATTTTTGTGAAGCTGTACCGTTCTCATCAGAGACATAGCCTATGTATTGCGCTATATCATTAATGTAGTTATTATAGTCCTGTTCGCTTTCAAAATCGCTTCGATTTTTTCCGAGCGGTATACTACCGTTTTTATTTTTATACTCATAAAGACCTTCAAGACCGAGTACAGAACGATAGCTTCGCCAGTCATATTTTACATTAAGGTTATTTACGTCCAAATCTTCGAGTGCTTCGCAGACAATTTTCACCTGACATTTATCGGGTTCGGACTGATAGCTGAATGTGAGGTCATTTGTATCGAGCGTAATAACTTCACGCCCAGTTGCCTCACCTGTTTCAGTATCATATTTTATTTCTGTGATTTTACATTCAGTTTGCAGTGTTATATTGGTATCATTTATGGCATCACGGGAATTGAACTGCCATGTAAAAGTTGTTTCGTTGTTAGATGTAACACGGACTTTATTTCTGAAAGTATAGCTTCCGTTATCATTAGGTATAATTTCCCATGTTTTTACAAGGTTAGGGTCTTTGTCGTTGAGTTGCAGTTTACCGTCACGGATAAGTTCGTCCATACCCGTAATAGTAAATTCCAGAAGTCCGGGGTCAACGCCATTTTTAAGGTTAAAATAGAAAGTCGTTTTCAGTACGGGGTTATCGTCAGCAAATTCTTTCAGTAAAAGGTCAACATTATTTGTCATTGTAACTTCACGGATTTCCTTGCCGTTTTTATCCATAACAATAGTTGAATCGTCTGTTTCGACAGCACTTCCGTCTGTGGGCGGCTTTGTAAGTTCAGAGATATTCCACTGGAAATAGCCTGTATAGTCCTGCACTGCCGCAAAAGCCCTGAGATGTTCCCAGCAGTACATAAAAGCACGTCCGTCAATAAGATTAACTATAAATACAAATGCCATAAATGCAGAAATAAATCTTTGTTTCTTTGTTTTCATTCTATCAGCCCCTTCCATAAGGCAGAATAACAAAGCACCTAATTCCCCATATTGAAACTAAGTGCGTTTTTCTGATATTTATATGTCGCATCAACGCACGAAACCGAACTCAGAATCAAGAAAATGTTTCGGGTGATTGATATTTCAGTCTCTCCGAAAACCTCTCCCCGAAAGGAGAAGTCTCCGCAAAGACCGCAGGAGCGGAGTTTATACCGCCCCACGGATTTATTTTAATTATTGCTTAGTCCAAGTGATTGTTGCAATTTCAGCGTTATTTGTAGTGTCCATACTTGCGGAAGCATCTGTAATTGCAGTATTTGCAGCAATACCTTCTACGGTTGTTGCATTAGCAAACTGCTCCTTAGCAGGAGTAATCTGTTCAATGCCTGCTTCGTCCATGGTAACCTGAACAGATTCAAGGAATACATCGAGGTCAAAGTCAAATGCAAGATATGCACCGTTCTTTGTATCTTTGGAAAGTTCTACGCTGTCAACAAGTTTAGTTGTAGTATCGCCTGATTCAACATCATTGTTGTAGTAGAATGTTGTCATCTGAGTAGGATTTGTGGCATTATCCTTAATAACTGTCCATTTCTCAGAATCAGTACCGATATTTGCAAGATTTACATTGATTTCAATTTTCTTGTCACCTTCACCATAGGAAACAACAAATCTTGCAGGGTGCTGATCATCACCTGTCGTTACTTCATCTTCATACTTCCAATTCAGCTTATCATCACCAGTATCAAGCACCTTTTCAGCAGCAGTATACAGATAAACTTTCTGATTTTCTGCGATAGTTACAGGCAAAACCTGTTCTTTGCTTGGTTCGGCTGTGCTGTTGTCGTTGATAGTGCCGGCAGGGAGAACGTAGTCAGACTTACCATTTGCGCCTGTATCTGTGTGCAGAGCGAAATACTGTTCGGGAACTGCATTTTCGCCTGTTGTTGCAGGAACATAATAGTAACCGCTGTACTCATAAGTATTTGCAGTGCCGTCAGCAGTTTCCTTTACATTTCTGCGGAAGAGGTAAAGACCCTCTGTTTCGGGCTGGAATGTAGAAGCATCAATTGCACCGTAATAATTAGAATCACTATCGCTGAGAGGAGCAAGAGTTTTTACACCTGTTTCCCCTGACTTTGAACTGCCAACAACTGTACCTTTGGCAAGGTTAGTCATAGTAGTATCAGCAGCAGTATCTCCACTTGCAGCAGTATAAACAGGCAGTTCAGCAGCCTGTTCAAGTGTCCAGTGATAGCCGGCATTAGCAGGAGCATACACAAGCACACCGCCAGCCATCATAGACTGAACTTCGCTGAATGTAGCAGGAGAATTAGTTTCTTCATCAGCATCAGTTTTATGTGTTTCATCTTTGGGGTTGTCGATTTTCTTTGTGCTGAGAGTTCTGTAATAAACAGGTGTTGCATTCTCACCTGTTCCAGCCTTCTGCCATGTCAAGCCAAGAGCAAGCATATCCTCATCTTTTACAGCAGTAAGTGTGGAAGTCAA
>DGRR01000090.1 GCA_002389995.1 Ruminococcus sp. UBA4383
TCTATGCCTGTAATATAGCCGTTCTGACCGAACTGCCACATATCGAAATGATAACGGTATGTAGGTTTGTCGTTGTATTCTGCGAGCCAGAAATCATAGTCTTTGAGGCGTGGGAGGTCGAGTTTTCTGAGGGCGATATCCTTATTCTGATATATCATGGGGGTATAGCCTGCCTCTTTGACACGTTCGCAGAAGGCTATGCAACATTCGGAAAGGGTATCGACAGTTACATCATTTGTGCGTGCGGATTTTGCATTGACAGTTTCCCAGTCAAAGACAACGGGATAGGAAATAGTATAGTCCTTGATTGCATTTATTACAAGGTCAGCTTCTTCGAGGGCTTCTTCCTTGCTTACAGCCTGCGAAAAGAAATATACACCTGTTTTAATGCCTGCTTCATAGGCGGCTTGGAGATTATGTTCAAATTTGGTATCCATTACGATTTCGCCTGATTCATAGAGCATATAGCCAATGCGAATCATAGCGAAGTCGATTCCTGCATTTTTCACGGAATACCAGTCTATATCACCGTTGAAGTCTGAAATGTCTATTCCGAGGAATGAAGTTATTTCGCCGTTTTCGGTATAGAAAGCCTTGCCGTTTCTTACGGTGAGGTTTTTGTTGTCTATTTCATTTTTGGGGACATCAGAAAAGACATGAATTTCTCCTCCGTCGTCGAGAAAAATTTTGCTTCCGTCAACAGTATAATTTTCTTCTGTTTCCTGTGAATCTCCTGAGGGGGTTGAAACTGTCACGGTATCGGGAGATTTTTTCTTTACAAAGAAAGTCACAAATACAATTGCTGTCACTACAAGCAGAATCGCCTCTGCCGCAGCAATCAATCTGGAAACAGACGGTTTGTTGTTGTTTTCCATTTTTACCTCCATTATAATAAATTGCAAACTACAATTATATGATAACACAAATCGCAGAAAATGTAAACCCCGATAAAGAAATTTTATAAAAATCTTGTATCCTGCAAAAAAATTTATGATTCGACAAAAAATTTTATGGTAATAGTTGGAATTTTTTTCATTTGTATGATAAAATTTTATATGTTGGAAAGTATTTCCGATATGAAGTATTTTTTGCCAAAGGTGGTTTTTGTTTTTTTAAAATGAAAACCGCCTTATTTTTTATATTTTTCTCTTGAAATTATGAAAAAAATAGTATATAATGATAACAGCAGAGTAATTCTGCAAATTATTTTGAGAGGGAATGTATTATGAAGAAAATTATTTCAGGGGCAGCGGCTGTTGTGACCGCTGTCACAATCGCAGGAAATACGGCTTATGCTGTGAAAAATTACACGGCAAAGGATTTGAAGGGACTTAATGACTATATTCTCGGAAAATCAGGTACAGCGGAAGATGTCAACAATGACGGTGCTGTTGATGTATTTGATATGATTGAGATGAGAAAATCTTTTTCCGACAGCGGAGAACTTTCCGAGTCCTTAATCCCCGCAACAGAAGAAAATGTAAAGTTCATGGGCAGAAATTACTGCGATGACAATGACGTGACATGGCTTGTGCAGAGCGGAAGCGCAGTTGAATTTAACGTCAGCGCACAGTCCGCCGAAGTGACAATTTACGGTGACGACAATATAAACAATGACGAAAAATACCGCCCCAGATATGCAGTTATTGTGGACGGTGAAATTATCCTTGATGAGGTTATGAGCGAAAAGGAGAAAACTGTTGAACTTTTCAGCGGAAAAGAAAACCGTACCGCAGAAGTTAAGATTATTCACCTTTCCGAAGCAAATAACGGCACTGTCGGAGTAGGAAACATAAAGGTAAATTCAACATCTTCAATACCTGTTTCGCCTCTCCCCGAAAAGGATTTGCTTATCGAATTTGTAGGCGATTCAATAACCTGTGCATACGGAGTTGAGGGCGCAAGCGCATATGAGAATTTCAAGACATCTACTGAAAACTTCATGAAATCTTATGCGTACCTTACCGCACAGAAACTAAATGCTGATTACAGCGCAGTATCTTACAGCGGTCACGGTATAGTTTCAGGATATTCTCAGGACGGCAGTATAAATACCGAAAGCCTTGTACCTCCCGTATATGACAAAATCGGTAAAATAAAGCCCTATGACGTTGAATGGAATTTCAAAAGAAAACCAGACGTTATAGTTATAAATCTCGGCACTAATGATGATACTTATGTTTCAAAGGACTTTGAAAAGCGTTCTCAGGAATATACAGATGCATACACCGATTTCCTCGGAGATATTTTCAGCAAAAGCCCCGATTCATATATAATATGCACAGTCGGCACAATGGGCTGTCAGGAAATGTATCCGTGCATAGAAGATGCTGTAAAGAATTTTAAGGAAAAATATAACAGCGATAAAATTATGTGCTATGAATCGGCTGTACAGAATATGAATGACGGACTCGGTTCGGACTGGCACCCCAATGCAATAACTCAGCAGAACAGTGCATATGTGCTTTCGGACAAGATATGTCAGGCTCTCGGAATTGAATCCGACCAGATAGGTCTTGACCTCGCAGCAGATGCGGCTTACAGTCTTGAAAAGGCTGATAATGTCAATGTTTCTGATTATTTCTCGGATTATGACAAGTCATATCATATAACTACCGTAAACGGCGGAGATGATATCGGTTCAATAAAGGCACACGTCAAGGGAATTGAACTCAAAAAAGGCGGAGAATATGACCTTTCATTCACAATAGATACATCAGAAGGACAGGAAATTCCGTTCTCAATTGTTGGCAGTGACGGAACTGTATACGCAGAAAATGTATTTGTCGGAACAGGCGGAAAATCCTCATTCAGCGACAAATTTACCGCACCTGTGAACGACAGTTCTGCGGAACTTGTATTCTGCATGGGAGGTGCTGACAATTTAAGAGTAAGTCTTTATGATGTAAAAATGGTAAAAGTAAAATAATAAATAAAACCGCAGGGATTTCCTGCGGTTTCTGATTATTTGTTGAGGATTATTTTAAAATTTCCGTCATGGTCGCATTTAAGGCTTAAAGTCTTGATGTATTTATTAAAAAATACTTCTTTTTCGTTATCTGAAACAGTCAGTCTTGCTTCTTCATAAATCTGGTTTACAAGTTCTTTTCCGTTGAGATATACAATATCGGGCAGATATTTTTCAAGGATATCGAAAAGTACGGTTCGCTTGAATTCATCAACGTTTGCCGAGCAGAAGTCATCTATCGAACAGTAATATATATCATGTTCGGACAGGGCATTTTTTATTGCTATTCCGCATTTTGCATATTCGTACATTACAAGGAATTTAGCCATGGGAAGTGAGGAAATAAGTCCCCAGTAATCAGAATCGCTTGATACAAGAATAAAGGAATCTATACCGTCATCATAATAATTTCTGCAAACGCCCGCAGTCATCATAATATCTACAAGGGATTTTCTGTCGGTAACACGCCTTACCTGAATATGTTCAACGGGGATATTTGTGTAGTTGTAAAGCCAGTTCCATGCTCTTGTTGTGTGGTAGTCGTCATAGAGATATATTTTTTCTATTTTTGACAGGTTATCGCTGTCAAGTCCCTTTAAAACCGCATATAATTTATATACATCGGAATTTTCGCAGTCAACGGCAATAACAGTTCTGTTGCTGTTTTCGACAAAATCGTATATATTGTTTTTGGTTTCGCTGTGGGCATCACGGTATTTGGTATAGTCGTCGAAGTGGTCGTTATGCTGATGATAGAGTACGCCGAGGAATTTTCCGTCTGTATAGAGGATACTTCCGCTGTCAACGGGCTGCCAGTGGATATACATCTGGAAGGGGTATTTGTCGATATTTGACATATACTTTTCAAATTCCTGTTTCATGACTCCTTTTTTGTTGTATCTTGGTATGCAGAACAGGTCTCTGATATATGACCAGTTCACCCAGTCATAGAAAAGGTCGGAGCATTTGTCGATATTTTCGCTTATAAATTTTGCAATATCAATCATATACTTTTCTGAGCGGTAGTTTACCTGTATAAGATTTATGCCCCATTTTTCGAGTTGTCTTATATTTTCCGTGTCATACCAGTCGAGTTTGTCAAGGTTTTTGAGATTGAATCTCATTTCGTCATCGGTTTTCTTGAATTTCTGCAAAAGGGTTGTCCTTATTTTGCACAGATACCTTATAGTCGTGGCAGGCTGGTGGGAATAGA
Organism: Ruminococcus sp. UBA4383; assembly: GCA_002389995.1. Taxonomy (GTDB): domain Bacteria; phylum Bacillota; class Clostridia; order Oscillospirales; family Ruminococcaceae; genus Ruminococcus. The sequence goes on from DGRR01000090.1 coordinate 4,182, forward strand.
GTTTGTCAAGAGTATCACGACATTCTTCACCGTAGCACTGTTCGATTATATGTTTTCTCACGCCTATCATGTAGGCAATAGTAGCGACAAGGTCTTTCTTGTCAACTGTCATAATTACACCTCCGTAAAATATTAAATAATAATGAAAATAAAAAATTATCCCCTAAATATTATATCACATAATTAAATGATATTCAACTGTATTTTATGTGTAAATTTGATGAAATTTATTATTTATTGTGATTTTAAATTTCTTTTTGGCATGAAAGTTAAAAAAAATGATAAAAAATGAAAAAATTTATCCGTTCTATTGACAGACCGATAAAAATATGTTATAATAACTATATCGGTATACAAATCCGGCAAGGGAGCTGTCTGTAGGAAAGTAGCTCCCTTTCTGTATATCCGAACACTTTTTGAGTTTTGGTCATTTCTGAAATTCATAAATTTTTTCCGGAGACTATTGACAGACGGGAAAAAATGTGGTATAATTATAAAAAATGACTGAAAGTCATTTTTGTAAAGGAGGTATATGATGTCATCTGAAACTGTAAGAAAAATTCTCCTCGCTGAAGCTCAGTCCGATAAGAAAAATTCTGACGCAAGACGCAGAAGCGATGAGATAATCAACAACGCCGAAAGATATTCGTCAATCGCTATTCAGAAAAAACTCGGCGAGGCAAATACCGAACTGAATCGGATACGCTCGGAAAATGCCCGCAAACTTGAACAGTATACCGGAAAAGCTGATGATGAATGTTCAAAGCTAATCTCGGAAATTGAGATAAACGCAGTCAAAAATTCCGATAAGGCTGTCGATGCCGTAATAAACGGCTTCTTTACATGAATGGAGGAGTGATGTAACAAATGGCTAAGCTCAGAATGAAAAAAATTGAGCTGATTGCACTCCTGACCGACAGCAAAAAGATAATCGAACTTCTTCAAAGACGTGGAGTGGTGGAAATATGCAGAAATACCGATGAGGAACTTTTCAGCACAAATGTTTCTGCAATTACAGGGGAATTTGAAAAATTCCGCAGCACCGTCTCTCAAGCCCTTGAAATACTCGAAAAGTATTCCCCCGAACAAAGCAGTATTGCTGATATGTTCGGCGGAAGAACCGAAATCGAAAAACACGCTTTCGGAAAAGAAGCCATGCAGCTCGAAAAAATTATGAACTCCGCCAACGAGATTATAAGATGCAGCCGCATAATAAATGAATCTCAGGCGGAAACCGCCCAGCTCATTACAAAATATGATACCCTTAAACAGTGGTCATCTCTCGATATACCGCTTAATTTCAAGGGTACTGCAACAACCTGCGCTTTTATCGGCACTCTGCCCGTGCAGATAACTGCCGAAGAAGTGGAAAATATGCTCCCTGACGGTTGCTGTGCGGAAATTATTCAGTCATCAAAGGAACAGACAAATCTTTTTATTGCCTGCATCAGGGAAAAAGCTGAGGAAACAGAGGATATTTTAAGAAAAAATGCCTTCCTCCCAATATCCGAAAATGATAACAGAACCCCTTCAAAATTTATGGAGGATATAAAATCCCAGCAAAATGAACTCAGCAGAAAATCAGATGATGCAGTCAGAAAAATAAAGGAACTTTCAGAAAAAAGAAAAGAACTTAAATTCACTGTCGATTATCTCACTATGAGAAAAGATAAGTATGAGGCTTTAAGTTCACTCGGATTCACTGAAAGCACTTTTATACTTACGGGATATATTCCTGAAAAGTATACTGAACGCATACAGAAAGAACTTGAAGCAAAATTTACCGCCTCAATAACGTTTTCAGACCCCGATGAAGATGAAGATGTCCCCGTACTTCTTGAAAACAGCCGTTTTTCATCACCTGTCGAGGGTATCACGAAAATGTATGCAATGCCTTCAAAATCAGATGTTGACCCTACGCCTGTAATGTCATTCTTCTATTACCTTTTCTTCGGAATGATGCTTTCAGATGCAGGCTACGGAGTTTTAATGGTAATCGGCACTTGCATAGCTTTAAGCAAATTCAAGCTTGAAGAAAGCATGAGGAAAACTCTCATCATGTTCCGAAACTGCGGTGTTTCAACAGTTATATGGGGCGCACTTTTCGGAAGCTGGTTCGGAGACATTATTCAGGTAGTCGGACGTGAATTTTTCGGAAAAGAAGTCGGAAGCGTTGCACTGTGGTTTGAACCGCTTGACGACCCTATAAAGCTTTTGCTCTTTTCATTCGGACTGGGAATACTTCATTTATTCCTCGGTGTAGCGGTATCTTTCAAGATGTCATGGGACGACGGCAGAAAAATTGATGCATTCTGCGATGCAGTTCCTGTATACCTTATAGTCCTCGGAGTTGCACCGCTTGGCGCAGGAATACTCACAAGCGTATCCGATAACCTTAAAACTATTGGCTCATATATGCTCATAGCAGGAGTGATTCTTCTTGTACTTACTGCGGGAAGAAGTTCAAAGTCAATATTCGGAAAATTTTTCGGAGGACTTTATGCACTCTATAATACTGCTACGGGATATTTAAGCGATATACTTTCATATTCCCGACTGCTCGCACTCGGACTTGCAACGGGAAGTATCGCAGGAGTTATAAATCTCATAGGCACAATGCCCGAAAATAAAATAGTAAAGCTTATACTTCTGATAATAGTATTTATTGTCGGACATACAGCGAATCTCGCAATAAATCTGCTTGGCGCATACGTTCATACGGACAGACTGCAGTTTGTTGAACTGTTCTCAAAATTCTATACGGGCGGCGGCAGAGAATTTGAACCTTTTACAGTAAACACTAAATATATTAAATTCAAGGAGGAAAATATCAATGACTAACGGTATGGTATTTGCATTAATCGGAGCTGCACTCGCAGCACTTATGGCAGGAATAGGCTCGGCAAAGGGCGTAGGACTTGTGGGCGAGGCAGCCGCAGGCGTAGTATCTGTTGACCCCTCAAAGTTCAGCAAGGTGCTTATTCTCCAGCTTCTCCCCGGTACACAGGGACTTTACGGACTTCTTACAGCAATTATTCTTCTCAGCCGAGTAGGAATAATAGGCGGTACTCCCGCAGAACTCACAACAGCACAGGGTCTTGCATTCCTTGCGGCAGCTTGTCCTATCGCAATAGTAGGACTTATTTCAGCTATCTTTCAGGGAAAAACCGCTGCGGCAGGCGTAGGTATCACAGCTAAGAAACCCGAACACAACGGTAAGGGTATCATTATGGCGGCTATGGTTGAAACTTACGCTATCCTCGCACTTCTTATCTCAATACTTATGATATACAATATTGCAGTTTAATCAGGAGGTGCAATATGGCAGGAATTGACGATATCCTGAATATCATCGAAAATCAGCAGAAACAGACTGAACAGAGTATCATTTCTGCTGCCGAAAAAAAAGCAGATGCAATTAAAAAAGACGGTGACGAAAAGGCTGCAAAGGCTTATGAGGAATATATCACAAGGGCTAAGGAACAGGCTGACAGGGATTTTGAAAATGCCTGCAAATCCGCCGATGCCGAAATGAAAAGACGTATCCTCGCCTGCAAAGTCAGATGTATAGATTCCGTAATGGATAAAACTGTCGAAAAACTCAGAAATCTCCCCGATGAGGAATATTTTGCACTTCTCGAAAAACTTGCGGCAAGACTTATCCGCAAAGGTGACGGAGTTGTATCTCTCAGCGAAAAGGATTTGAAACGTGTGACAAAAGATTTTGAAAAAAATCTTAACAAATCCGCAGAAAAATTCAAGGGCAGTATAAAACTTTCTGATATTCCTGCGGATATAGAAGACGGTTTTGTGCTTACCTACGGGCTTATCTCGGAGAATTGCAGTTTCCGTGCAATAATGGAGGCTGACAAGGACAGCGTAAGGGATACAGCCGCAAAAGTATTATTCGGCAGGTGATTTCATGGGCGGAACTAAATATGCAAAGGCAGTCGCAGCTATAAAGGCTATGGAAAATTATTTTCTCACTTACAGCGATATTGAACAGCTTATCAATGCATCAGGCAAGGCTGAAATGGATTCAGTCCTTGCATCAAAAAAAGGAAACGGCAATGAAACCGATTCCCTCGAAAATGTATGGGCTACCCTTATGGACTATGCTCCCGAATGTAAGGAACTTAAAATACTCCTCTATAAAAATGATTTCCATAACCTTAAAGCCGCTCTCAAATCCATGATAGCAGGCAGAGAACCCGACAGCTATTATATAAAGCCGTCAAATATCGAACTCAGTGAACTGAAAGATATACTTTCATCAAAGGAATACGAAAGACTTCCCGAATATATGAGAAGTACCGCTGAGGAAGCATATAAACTCATAACAAAAACCCTTGACGGTCAGCTTGCCGATTCGCTTATAGACTGCGATGCCCTCAAAGCCATGCAGAAAGCGGCTGAAAAAACAAAAAGCAGTTTCATGATTAAATATGCACTTCTCAATACAGTATGTGCGGATATCAAAACAGCTTACAGATGCTGTAAAATGAAAAAATCCATGAGTTTCATGGAAACTGCAATATGCGGCAGCAGTGAACTTGAAAAGGACGGTCTTGTCCGTGCGGCTATGGGCGGTATGGAAACACTTACATCATACCTTGAAAATTCTTCATACGGTGATGCGGCAAGACTTCTCGAAAAATCAACTGCACAGTTTGAGAAATGGTGTGATGATGTCATAACAGAACTTGCGGAAAATGCCCGTATGCAGTCATTCGGATTTGAACCGCTTGCGGCTTATTACATAGCCGCAGAAGCTGAAATAAAAAATCTGCGTATACTCTCAATATGCAAGGAGTTCGGCGCAGACAGGGAAACTGTCACGGAAAGGATGAGAAAACTTTATGTCTGAACCA
>DGRR01000094.1 GCA_002389995.1 Ruminococcus sp. UBA4383
GAGCAAAGACTGTAACGGTTATATGGTAAATTTTATTCATACATTTTACTATGTGTTAAAAACAATTTTTATCTTTTAACTATTCCTATTTGAATTGAATGACTTCCGCTGTCATTTTCCTTATCATCGAGGATAACAAATATATAATCATGATTATCTGCATAATTTTCAAAGCGTTCGGGCAGTTTCGCAAATTCTTCAATCATGTACTTATCTTTGTCAAAGTCATACATTACATTGACCTGAGAACCCTCCATATAATAATAAAATTCGGAATATTTTGATTCTGATACCGAAACTCTGAATTTTTCTATTATTTCATCTTTGGGTATTGGTCTGTAAAAAGCAAGAGTAATAATAATTTCATCTTCCTGCGGTTTGTAAGACGCTATTCTTGCTATAATATCATCTTCTCTTTCAATATAATCAATAACCATTTGCTGAAGCTTTCCCTTGAACAGATAGCCGAGCCTTACCCTGTCACCATTCAGAACAGCAACAGCATTTTCATCATATTCGTTATCTTCTTCATGCGACAAAATAAGAGTCTCATTCACTTTACATTCGACAGTAAGATTTTTTTCGGCAGATATTTTCACATCATCATAAAAATATTTAAGTTTCTGACAATCGAAAATATAATCAGGCTTACGAATTTCAACTTTTTTCGGTTCTTCTTTTGGAGTATTTACAGTAGGTGTTGTTATGACTTTCTGTGTTTCTGACTGTCTGTTAAGATTCTGTCTTATCATTCTAATTTTTTCCGATTTTTCCGTACCTGTGTTTTCTTGATTTTGACTTATAGTCTGATTTTGTACAGTTTCCTGCGGAATGGTTTCAATTTCTTTATCCTGTTTCGGAACTTCTGTCTGATTCTGTACAGTCTCCTGCGGAACGGTTTCAATTTCTTTGTCCTGTTTCGGAACTTCTGTCTGATTCTGTACAGTCTCCTGCGGAACAGCTTTAATTTTGTTTTCTTTGGCTTTTTTTGATTCAAAGATAATAAAAGGAAGTGAAAGAGTAACAGCGAAAATCAGTAAAAATACACCCAGAAATACATCTCCCACTACTATTCCGATTAAGGCAAATATTCCAATCATTATTGAAATAGCAAGAAGTATTGAATATATAACAACTTTTAATGTATTCATAGTTAATCCTCCTTTTTATGCTCATCAGCAAACTGATAAATTATCATCATTAATTCTGTTTGTTCTCTTGGTGACAAATTTAACATTATGTTACTAAATTCATTTTCTTGAACTGACGGTGTGCTGATATTCAAACTATGCTCCAATTTACTATTGTTTATATTTCCTGTTTTGATACTGTTTCCGCTGTTCATTTCCGGATTGTCAGTTCTTCCAAGCAAATAATCTGCCGATACACCGAAATAATCTGCAATTTTTATAAGTGAAACAGGGTTTATGTTTCCTTTTTGCCATGTCGGTAAATTACCACGGCTACCAGTTGTTTCAGTACATAACTTTGTTGGTGATGTTCCTTTTTCTTTACAGAGAGATTCTATCAATTCATAAATAGTTGAATGTTTTTTGTTTTCAGTCATAGATATTCCTCCTTTGTTTAAGTTCAACATATCAAGCGAAATAAATTGTAAATCTTGAACAAAGTTCAAAAAATATTACATTTATTATTGACAAGTTCAAAATTCTGTGCTAATATATAAATATGCCATTGGCATAATTGCTGAGGAGCTGCGGCGGACAGCCGTAACGCAAACCCCCAATCAAACAAAATGTGCTATTTACTTATATACGCAATTTAAGTATAGCACTTTTTGTTTAAAATGTCAATACCAAAGGTATTAAAAACATCGAATTTTAAAAGGAGTGATAGAATGGCATTTGCTGAAAACGTAAGAAAATACCGTGAAATCAAAGGTATGTCTCAGCTTGACCTTGCAAATAAACTCGAAGTTGCACAGGCTCAGGTTGCAAGATACGAAACAGGTGCGAGAGTTCCGAATATCATAGTAGGCGCACAGCTTGCAAAGATTCTCGGAACAACCGTTGAAAAGCTCGTCGGTGAGCAGAAGCAGGAGGGAAACAAATGACAGGTAGGAATGAATCCGCAGAATTTGTGGTAAGTTTTCTCAGATTTGCTCAGAACCCAACGGACGGCAGTATTCCCGTAAGCCGTGAAGAAATTGAGGAGGCTATCAGGCTTATTTCCTTGCATTTTGTAATTGATTGCACTGCCGAAGATGTGATTGATGTATTAAAGGAAAGTCAGGAGCAGGAGCAGGAGAAAGAGTAATCATCACAAAATAAACCGCATAGAAAGTATAAAGGAGATGATTGTATGTCGTATGAACGCTATCTTGAATTTTTGGGACTTGAAATCAAAGAAGAGGAAAAGCCTGCTCCGCCTTGCAAGACTTTAAAGGAAATTCTTGCAGACGGTGACTACATTGAAGAACTGCCGAAAGAAGATTATACCGTTAAAAAAATTGCTGAAAATATCAAAAACTTTAAGCAGTTCAAGACAGAAACGGAAATTATCTCTACATACAACACACCAAAGGCGAATATTATCGTTCATCAGCCAATCCCCGGAAGCGAGGAGTACATCAAAGGCAGAACAGAATTTATCGAGGGCATGAAACTCTTTTATCAGCAACTTGTGAAAAACGGCTTTGACTGGGATAAAGCTGTTGAACAGGCAAAAAAAGGTTTATGAGGAGAAAAACAATGGAAAAGAAACGTGAATTTATTGAGGCTCTGGGAGACATTCTGCGTGAATATTCCCGTGAAAACGTGAATTATATCAGCTATGCAACAGTAAACGGTCAGGAGTATGCTCAGATTGTCTACACGAACGGTCACAGGAAACAGGTTAATATCACAGGGGATAGCTGCGCTGCGATTCTTCACGACATTTACCGTGTTCTGGTATTCTGAAAGGAGAAAAAAGTGGAAAAACAAAATGTTAAGACATATAAATATATTTTGGTTGCTGTATTTCAACTTGACAATAACAATAACAATATGAGGATTTCAGCAAAAGTTTTTGAAAAAATGATGTGCATAGAAGATGAACAACTTATAACAAGAAAAATGTTATCAGAAAGTATGCTGTATAGCATGATTATTACCGATTCCAATCTTAAAAGTGAACTTGAAAAATATTGTGCATTTGGCAAAGGCTTACATACACATTATCATGTGTTTCGTATTGATGATGAACATAACAAAACAAATCCTGTATTTGGTTATCATACTTTTGTAGACACTGCATTTGCTTATTAAGGAAACTGCCATGAAAGCATACACAAATTCTGACCTGCTGAAAGCTATGTACATAGTTGATAAGCTGTATGATATTGCAAGGATTTATATTTCGGCAACGGATATTATTGAGAAGTGTGAGAACGTGAAAGAGCTTGACTTCTGGTATTATCATCTTTGCTGTAACAAATGGTAAGCGATTCGGCGGTTCGCTATAAAAAAGTACCGCTGCCATGCCCGAACATGGGCTGAATATAATTGAAAGGAGAAATTCTATGCTTACAGTTAAAAAGCCGAATGGCGAATGGTATGTAAAGGGCGTTGATTTCAAGGACTGTACAGGCAATATGTATGGTGCTTTGTGCAAGCTCCGTGACTATGAGGCAACAGGTCTTGAACCCGGTGATTTCAGGGCGGACAGTTATGATAAGTGTGTTCTGTACAGGGTCAATTATCTCGGTGATGATAACAGAACGCACACGTTCTACTGTCAGTCAAAGGAAGAAGCAGAACGGCTTGAAACAGTTCTTTCAATGTTCGGCTACAAATATGTTACGCTGGATAACTGGGATTGTCAGGCATTTATCGAAAGTGAGTGATACAGATGACAAAAGCGGAACACTCTCAGAATCTCCGTTGGAGGAAACCTGCGCTTGCAGGGCTGAATTACTGGGAAATGTCAAACAAGCTTGACGAAATTCAGGAGGCTTGCGGAGATATTCACTGGGCTTATGACGATGACGAAACGCTGATTAATGCTTTTGACGGTGACGAGGAAGAAGCCTATGAATTTAAAATGGCTTTCGGTTCGCTTGAAAGTGAAGCATATCAGTTATCGGAAACACTTCTTGATACTTTCAAACGTTGCAGAGATGATGAAGAAATTGACGGAGACATTGAAAAGGCTTTCAATGACTGCTCCGTTGCACTCATCGGCAACAGGTTCAATGCAGTCGGATATGACGGTTATCAGGAAGATTATTTCAATCTTACAAATTATGAAAGCAGGCTTGCATTTACCGAAAGCGGAAAGCGTATCATGCGGAAAACAAAATCTGAAATGCTGTCGCTTATAGGTCAGACAATGGGGATTATTCTTTCGTTTCAGAACGTGGAACTGAAATACGAATATCTGAAAGCTACGATTGATATTTTCAGGGACAACAATATGTCAGTCTTACAGCAGATAAAGGATATTGAAAAGGCTTACAAACTCGCTGAGGAAGATGATTTCAACGACTGGCACGAAAGCACAAAGGAATTTGACAGGCTCATTTCCGAACTGCCCGAAAAGGTCTGGATTGAATGATGTGGTACATGATTTTCCTGATTCTGACATTCGCTGTCGGATTCTTCTACGGTCACGGCACAAAGTCAGATGATGAAGAACAGGAGCAGGAAACAGCGATTGATTTCTTTCGGTTATGTGAAATTATCGAGGATATGAACAGCACCAAAAACAAATTAAAACAGATTGACAGACTTCTCCTTGACTTGCAATTAGCAGACGAAAATAACGGTCAGGAAATCAATTTATCATGGTCTGACAGTTCAAAACCCGATAATCATTATTCTGTTATAATTAATAATGATAACAATTGTTTCGCTGAGGAAATAAAAAAGGAGCAGG